>CAZJFM010000004.1:0-41917 GCA_964545365.1 uncultured Candidatus Competibacteraceae bacterium
TGCCGCTCTATAATCCGCTTTGCCAAGGCATCCGGAATGGCGCCCTCCAAACCATAACCGACCTGTATGCGCACTTCCCGGTCTTGCATGGCCGCATACAACAGCACGCCATTGTTTTTTTCGCCCGATCCAATGCCCCAAGCCTCGGCAATGCGCAGACTATAATCAAAGGCATCTTCGCCCTCCAAACTATTGTCCAAAACTACCGCAATTTGGTTGGAGCTGCTGTCGTAAAACTGTACGAGTTTTTGCTCCAGGCTATTGACTTGATTTGTACTGAGTCGACCCGCAAAATCATAGACCAGTTGCTTCTCTTTCTTAGGTATTTGCTTGGCTTGTAGTCCGCCGGCAAAGGCCAATAGAAAGAAAATACTAAGTAAGCGCCATTTAGTCATCGGAACCTCCTTCGGGTTTGCCGAACGAAAGGTCGTCGGAGAGTTCGTTGGGGTTGTTTTTTGTCTTTGGGAAAAAGGCTTGAAGCTTTTCGCCCACATCGCGAATGGCCAAACACAAGCCTTCGGTATATTTTCCCTGCTTAAAATACTCCACCATCAAATCCTTCTCGGCTTGCCAAAAATTATCGCCCACTTTTTCGTGGATGCCTTTGTCGCCCACAATGGCCAATTTATGGTCTTTATAAGCCACAAAAATCAGAACCCCATTGCGTGCGTCGGTTTCGTGCATGCCCAATTTACCAAACCAGTCTACCGCTTCTTCGTAGGCATCACCGGAACAGGTGGCTTCGAGGTGCACTCGGATTTCGCCATTGGTTTGGGACTCTGCCTTACCGATGGCTTCAATAATGGTTTCTTGTTCTTGTTCGCTAAAAAAAGTTTCAGGCATAATTAAAACTCGAATTGTACTTCAGGAGCCACATCGGCGCCTTCGGTCATTTCGAAATATCCTTTTTCTTCGGCGCCCATCATCCCGGCAAATATATTGTTGGGGAAGCGCTTGATGTAGGTATTGTACTCTCCAACGATGTCGTTGAACTTTTGCCGCTCTACCGTTATGCGGTTCTCGGTTCCTTCCAATTGCACTTGCAAATCGCGAAAGGCCTCGGTGGCCCTAAGTTGGGGATACTGTTCGGCGACCACCATCAAGCGCCCCAGGGCTTGGGATAATTCTCCTTGAGAAGATTGAAAGGCTTTGATTTGATCGGGGCTCAATTTGCTGGCGTCCACGGTCATTTGGGTGGCCTTGGCCCGTGCTTCCACCACTTGGGTTAAGGTGGTTTTTTCAAAATCGGCAGCTCCTTTAACGGTGTTCACCAAGTTGGGAATGAGGTCCATGCGGCGTTGGTACACATTTTCTACTTGTGCCCAGGCTTTCTTGGTAGCCTCCTGCTTGGTTACGATGGTGTTGTATTTTCCGCAACCGGTCCAGCCCACAATAAGGACCAATAGACCGACTACTATACCTACAATATGTGAAGTTTTCATAATGCAAATTTACGAAAATGGGGTTACCAAGAGAGGAATGAGAAATCGTTCCTAGCCGATGTTAGCAATATAATTCAAGTAATGGAATATTCCAATTAACCGTTCGTGAGCAAAAGCATCCAAACCCCTTACTTTTGTCCATGCCCAATCCCAAAACACCCTACGCCCTGCACTGGAGCAGCGGAAAAGATGCCGCCATGGCCCTTCAAACACTTTTAGTTCAAGGCTTTCCACCTCCGGTATGCCTGCTCACTACCTACCAGCAATCCACCCAACGCGTAAGCATGCATGGCACTCGCCTGGACTTGGTAGCACAACAAGCCCAACGCCTCGGCATTCCCCTGCGCGCGGTAGAACTTCCGGACTTGCCCAACAACCAAGCCTACCAAAACCAAATGGACGCCCATTACCACGCTTTAGCTCAACAAGGCATTAAGTCGGTGGTTTTTGGGGATATTTTTCTGGAAGAGCTCAAGGCATTCCGCGAATCCCAATTGAAGCCGCATGGCCTGGAGGCTGTTTTTCCGCTATGGCAAAAAAACACCGCAAGCCTGGCGCAGCAAATTGGACCGGGTGGAATTCGAGCAAAAATCAATGGCATCATGCGCAACCGCTTGCCCGAAATCTGCCTTGGCTTGGACCTGGAAGATGCGCTGCCCCATTTCCCGGCCGATGCAGACCCCTGTGGTGAAAACGGAGAGTTTCACAGCTTTGTATACGATATGCCGGCCTTCAGCTCCCCCATTGCGATGGATTTGGGCCAAAAAGTTGAACGGGAGTACCCGGCACCCAACACACATTTGGATCCTGTCCGCATGCAATTCATAGACCTTTTACCCATTAGCGCAAGCCGTCAGAATCCCTAACTTTGTAAAAAGTAAAAAAATGAGCCTGGAAAACACCATAAATCAAGACATCAAGGAGGCCATGAAGGCCAAAGACAGCCAAAAACTTGCCGCTTTACGTGCCGTGAAGTCAGCGATTTTGCTGGCCAAAACCGAAAAGGGCGGCGACCAAGGCCTTAGCAAGGAGCAAGAAATGACCTTGCTGCAACGCTTGGTGAAGCAAAGAAAAGAATCTTATGAGCTTTACCTGGCCCAAAACCGCGAGGATTTGGCGCAGGAAGAAAAGCAGCAAATGGAGGCCATTGAGGTTTATTTGCCCGCCCAACTTTCCGACGAGGCCCTCAAAACTGAACTTCAAGCCATTATTGAGGCCCTGGGAGCGACCGGCCCCAGCGACATGGGCAAGGTTATGGGTCAGGCCAACCAAAAGTTGAAAGGCCAAGCCGAAGGCGCACGCATCGCCCAAATGGTAAAGGAATTGTTGAATAGTTAGGGGCTTGCCTGCGGCCGGGCTGTCCGTTCCAAGGCGCCCATCGCCCTGTGTTTTGTTGGGGACTGCTCGGGGGTTTGCTGCGCGCCACCTCCGACCAGCCTCCCAACAAATACACACAGCACTCAGGGCGGCTTTCCTCTCCCATCCCTAAGCCAAAATCCTCTTAAATAAAGCATTTTATGGATTCTTTGCCCATCAAAAATAAAGTTGCCGAAAGCGGAATTCTAACCCTTGACCTCGAACAATGGGTTCCTGTGCCCCAAGTGAAGGCATTGGATATGGCCGAACTCTTGGAGCAAGGACTTTTGCTCCGAGAAAGCTCCTTTAAAGAAAAACTGGCCCAAGTAGATTGGAAAAGCTACGAAGGGAGCGAGGTGGCCATTTATTGCTCCACCGATGCCATTGTTCCCCAATGGAGCTGGATGTGGATGGTACGCGATGCACAAGCCGCCGGAATTTCCGCCCACATGGCACATCCTAAAGAACTGTACACCCGACTTTTCCTTGAGGCCTTAAGCACCAAGGTTGCACAAGAAGATGCCCAACTCCAAAAAGCGCGGGTGGTAGTAAAAGGTTGTGGAAGCGGAAAAGTTCCCACAGAGGCTTATGCCGCTTTGGTAAACCTCCTGGCGCCCAAGGTAAAAAGCCTTATGTATGGCGAACCCTGCTCTACGGTTCCCGTCCTTAAAAACAAGGCTTAGGGCTTGGCCAAACACTTGCCCCGCTGACCGTTCAAATGCCACAGCAGCACCTCCGATGCTATGGGCAACTGAAGGTCTTGCCGGGCTTGCACCTCATAGGTTCCCAAACTTCGGCCGCTTAGGTCAAACAATTGCAATTGGCCTTTTTGTAGGCTGTGCAGGTGCCAAAAAGAACCTTGGGCAGCGCAACGAAGGGCCGCATCAGCCTTTTGCTCTGAATTCAAGGACAAACCGGGAGAGACATAAGGCGCCAAAGAAAAAGAGTACAACCTGGGCGGCAAGTTGAGTGTGCCCACCGCTTCGCTTCCCATTATCAGCTGATGCGCTTGGGTGCATACCACCGATTCCAACTGCCCCATATCGAATACCGTTCCCAGATCCAAACGCCTCCAATTGCCCTGCCAGGGAAATTTGGCGCTAAAATCGAAGCCAAGCACCAAAAAAGGACTAAAAGTAGGTGGAGTATACCCAACCAAAACCAGCAGGCTGTCTCCCCAAACGTCGATACCGGTGGCTTGGCCCTGCAGTTCGGTGGAGTCCACCGGATAAAGCGCATATTGCCCCGGAATGGCCGGCAAACGATACCAGCGCGCCTTGGATGAATTTCGATTCTTGGTCAATAGCACTAAAGAATCCCTAAAGAAGGCCATGGATTCGCAATCCCTGTCGTGGGCATTGGGATCGCTTACGGGGCCTTGTTGATCGGCATAGGAAAAAGCTATGGTGTCCACCGTAAGTACCTGACCTTGGCAAAGCTCCTGCAAAGGAATGCGAAGCACCGCCAGGCTGTCTCTTTGCCCGTTGTTGTTGCCAAAATCTCCTACAAACAAGTGGTTTGGGCCTACGCAGGCGTCTTCCCAATCGATTTGCTGAACGGGAATGGGTAGGCTATCCAAAATCGATCCGGAAGCGGCATCCATACCAAAAAGCACCGGAGCCTGTCCCCCATCGTTGTGTCCCCACAGTTTTTGGCAGGCAAAACCCAGCCCCGACAATTCACTAAGGGAATTTGGCAATATGGCAAGAACGGCGGCTTGAGCTTGCGTAGGCGCATACTGGCAAGAACCATCGTTAACCGTGGCCGCCGGATTGAAATTAATGGCCTGGGGATCCGTACAACCGTTCCCTTGGGCGTTCACCGCTAGGGAACTAAAGAAAACTCCGATAAAAAAAATCATGCCTTTCATGAAGCTTCGTCTATTACAATGCGTATGGTAGTTCCTTTGCCCGGCTCAGATTGGCGAACCGCAATTTTTCCATTGTGGTAGGATTCCACAATGCGACGCGTTAGCGACAAGCCAAGCCCCCAACCTCTTTTCTTGGTGGTGTAGCCGGGTCTAAAAATGCTCTTCCAACGTTTGCGGGGAATTCCAGAACCGCTGTCAAATACATCCAAATACACCTTTCGGCCATGCTTTTGGGTACTTAGGTGAATCAGCCCTTCGCTTTTTATGGCGTCAATGCTGTTGCGAATGAGGTTTTCGAGCACCCATTCAAACAAGGGTCGATTGAGTTTAACGGGCAATTCATGCCCCGGTCCGTCGAACTTAATCACAATGCTGCTCCGCGTACGCACTTGCATATAGCGGGCCACATCTTCTACCAAGGCATTCAAATCGGTGACTTTCAATACCGGCTCCGAACCAATTTTAGAAAAGCGATCGGCAACGGTTTGGAGCCGTTCCACATCCCTTTCCATTTCTTGAATGGCCTCGGGGTCCACTCCTCGGCTTTGCAACAGGGCCAACCAGCCCATAAGCGAACTCAGCGGTGTGCCCAATTGGTGTGCCGTTTCTTTACTCATGCCTACCCAAACCTGGTTTTGCTCGCCGCGTCGGGCCAGGCTAAACAACAAATAGGCCACGAATAAAAACATGCCTACAATCGCTAAAAAAATAAAAGGGAAAATGCGCAGGTTGGACAAAATCACACTATCCTCATAAAAAATGAGGTATTGCTGTCCATCGCCAAGCTCCACCTCCATTCGATTGAAGGTGCTCATATAGGCCAACAGCCTTTGCGGCTGATTTTGCAGCTCCTCGGGCAGTTCCTCCAAATTACCTGCAGCCAGCAGCGTATCCATTTGTGGGGTAGTGAACACTACGGGAACAGAGGCGGCATTAATGACCGTTTCCGAAATAAAGCTCTCAAGCAAACCGTCTAGGGTAGCCCTCAATTCTTGATAGATGCGGCTATCGTCGTAATACAGATATTGCTCTTGCACCTGTCCAAACACCTCATAAGAAACATCAATGGCCTCATTTTTTTCCTTAAGTCGTTTGAGCTCCATTTGCATAAAGCCGGAGTCTTGGCTTTGTGCTTCGGGGTAATTATTCACAAAAAGCACCTTATCCTCCCCATTGGCAATAATGACCGGAATATTGGTATTGTTGGCCATGATTCGTGTTGGGAAATACAGGTTTTCGCCTTGGCTGTCTTCGGATTGGACAAAATAAAGACTGGCATCGGCCCAAAGGCGAATGTTTTTTCTATCCTCAGCTTCAAAGGCTTTAAACAAGCTTTTGGTTTTGCGCAGCAATTCGGCGCGGTTTTTTATGGCAGAGGCCCAAAGTTCTACCTTTTGTTGTTCTTCTTTGGCAATAAGCCCCACCAGGTAGTTGGTGTAGAGCACCACAGCCACTACGATTACCCCGGCAGCAATGCCAAGCCACACTTTCCAGCGTTGCTTTCTCAAATATACCCGTGAGGCCATACCCTCAAAAGTAGCTAATCCCAGCCATTCACAGCCTCTTGTTCATAGTTTCCTGTTGGCATTTAAAGCCATTGCCTCTAAATCCTCAATTTTGCATTATGGCAAAAAGTGAGGAAAAAAAATCACGGCGTAGGCTGCAATTGGCCCAAATTACGAGCGTTATTTCCGTCACTTTGGTCATGACTGTTCTTGGAGCCTTAGGTTTAACTTTCCTAATCTCCATGCGCCTGTCCGAATATGCCAAAGAGCAATTTTCGCTGCAGTTGGTGCTCAGTGAGGTAATGGCCGAAAACGACGTGGCCCCTATGCAAAGCGGGTTAGAAAAACTGCCCTTTTCCCGTAAGGTTAATTACATCAGCAAGGAAATGGCCACCCAAGAGTACTTGGCTTACTATCCCAACGATTTCATGGACGTGCTGGATTACAACCCCCTTCCTCGGGTATTCGAAGTCTATATTCAAGCAGAGTACGTGCACGAAGACTCCATTGCGTCCATTGAGAAAAGCCTAAAAAGCAATTATCCCTTGCACATTACAGATATCGAAAAAGACCCTTTAGGAGTGCGCGAAACCAACCAAAACCTAAGATTGATTGGGCTATTTATGGCCGGCCTCTTAAGTCTTCTAACCTTTATAATGCTGGTGCTCATTCACAATACCATACGACTTACCATTTACTCCAGAAGGTTTATCATCCGAACCATGCAACTGGTAGGAGCCACCTCAAAGTTTATTCGACGGCCTTTTCTGCGGGCCGGGTTCTGGCAAGGGTTCATTTCTGCCGTCTTGGCCTCCGGAATTACAGCTGCGGCAGCCTACTTGCTGCACAGAGAAGAGTCCGAACTCTTTCCTCAGCAATTCTTGGTGCAAACCTCCATCCTTCTGGCCTTGATTTTTATATTTAGCCTTTCGGTCACTTGGTTTTCTACTTTGTTGGCCGTGCGGAAATTTTTGAGGACTTCTACCAACCGTTTGTATTGATTCGGATTTCTTACCTTTGACTTTTAAGTAGTCGCACATGAGTAAGCAACAACCAACGGAGCAACAACAAACAGGAGACAAAACCGGCTCAGGCTTGCATTTTCACCGCAACAATTACCTGTTGTTTTTTGCAGGCATCCTTTTGCTTGTATTGGGCAATATTTTGCTCTCCGGCGGAGGTAGCGACGACCCGGCTGTATTCAATCCCGAAATTTTCAATAGCCAAAGGCTTGTTGTTGCCCCATTAACGCTTTTGGCAGGTTTTGTTACCATAGGCTTCTCCATCATGTGGCGCTTTAAAAAATAAAGGCTTTGGAGTGGTGGCAAGCTTTACTTCTGGCAATTATTGAAGGACTTACCGAATTTTTACCCGTTTCCTCTACGGGTCACATGATTTTGGCCTCCTCCGCCATGGGCATTGCCTCCGACTCCTACGTCAAAATGTTTACTGTAGCCATTCAGTTTGGTGCCATTTTGTCGGTGGTTCTCCTCTATTACAAACGCTTTCTTAACCTCACCGACCTTCGCTTTTACCTGCATCTGTTTATTGCCTTTTTGCCCGCTGTATTTTTCGGTCTTTTGCTTAAAGATTGGATTGATGCGCTGTTGGAAAACCCAATGGTAGTGGCCATAAGTTTGCTTCTTGGTGGCATGGTCTTGGTGGGCATTGATCGGTGGTTTCGCCAAACCGCCACCGGCAGCGGCACCCGCACCTCACCGCTCAAAGCACTGGTTATTGGCTGTTTTCAGGTTTTGGCTATGGTTCCCGGTGTCAGTCGTTCCGCGGCAACCATCATCGGAGGCATGAGCCAAGGCCTAAACCGCACCCAAGCCGCCGAATTTTCTTTCTTTTTAGCCGTGCCCACCATGCTTGGCGCTACCGTAAAAAGCATGTGGGACCTTTGGCAAACCGAACCGGAACTTTTTCATGCCGAAAACCTCAAACTTTTGGCCCTCGGAAATTTGGTGGCCTTCCTAGTTGCCTTAATGGCCATACGCGGCTTCATTGCCTTTCTTACCAAGAGAGGATTTGCGCTATTTGGATGGTACCGCATCGTTTTGGGCGGTGTCCTGCTCTTGCTGTATGCGGCAGGCTTTCAATTGGAAATGGTGGGCTAAGTTTTTTTGGGCGGCTGTTCCGGCTGGCTGCTCCAAGTCCTCAACCCGCTCCCAAGGGAAGCTAAGGCTGCGGGTGCTTGCCAAAGGCGCCGCAGCCTCGCCTAAGCTTCCCTAAGAAGCAACTTTCCGGGCTTTTTGCGCCATCCGGGCCGCGTCTTCCAAACAACAAGAGGTGCAAAACCAAAAATCACTAAATTGTTTCCATCCATTAATTAACATGCCGTTTTCGGCACACGATAAACTACTAAACCAACAACTTAAACAACAACCATGGGCATATTAAAAGAATTCAAAGACTTTGCCGTAAAAGGCAATGTGGTGGACCTAGCCGTAGCCGTAGTAATCGGTAGCGCATTCGGAAAAATTGTAGCTTCTTTTGTAGCCGATATTATTATGCCTCCCATAGGCATCCTTTTGGGAGGAGTAAACTTTAGCGACTTGGTCTTTACGCTTAAGAAATCCATCCCGGCACAAGTAGACGATGCAGGCAACATATTAACAGAGGCAGTTCCTGCAGTAACGCTCAATTACGGTAATTTTGTTCAGGTTGTTATCAACTTCCTGATTATAGCCTTTACTGTATTTATAGCTGTAAAAGCCATAAATACTGCCAAAAAGAAGAAAGCAGAGGCTCCTGCCCCACCGGCTACTCCACCGACTCCCACCGAAGACCAAAGGTTGTTGACCGAAATCCGCGATTTGCTTAAAAACAAATAAGCCTAAAAAGCCTTTTGGTGGGATGGTAAAAGCCGGAAAAAGGGCGTGCCGAAAGTTTTCCTGGCCAAGCAGCAGCTGCAAGCACACCAATAAATTACTTACCTTTCGGACATGAATCAATCTAGGTTCGCAGTCATTGGTTTGGGTCAATTTGGCACTTCCATTGCGCGAGAATTATCGGCGCGAGGAGCCGAAGTATTGGCCATAGACAACAACGAATTTCATATCGAGGCCGTCAGCGGTGAAATTGCCTATGGAGTTACCATGGATGCAACAGACGCCAAAGCCCTAAAAGCACAAAACATTCAGGATATGGACGCTGTCATAGTGGCCATTGGAGAAGACTTTGATGCCTTACTGTTGTGTGTAGTTTTACTCATGGAAATGGGAGTCCCCAGGATTATTGCACGGGCCGAAGGACGCCACCAACGTATGATTTTGGAAAAGATTGGGGTAAAAGAAATCTTATCGCCCGAAGATGAAATTGGCCGATTGGTGGCAGAAAAGCTTATCAACCCCAACATTATTTCTTACATACCGCTGCCCGACGACCATGAGATTGTAGAAATCAAAACCCCACCGGGAATTGCTAATCGGTCCCTAGGCGATATCAATTTAAGAAATCGTTACCGACTGAATCTCATAACTCTAAAACGAGAAACCGTAGAAGAGAACAAAGGAGAGCTGGTAAGGGAGTCGCACATCATTGGAGTTCCAAACAGCGATACCGTAATTTTAGAATCGGATACGATTATTGTTTTTGGAACAACGCGTGATATTCAGCGCTTTATTGAAATAAACCAATAGCAAGGTTATTCCCTGACAGCGAAGCGCTATGGTCATCCGCGAAATAATGCGTAATTTTCGAAAGCAATTCACATGGTTTTTCTAACATGTCCTTAATGAAATTATTGAAAAAAGCCACCTTAACAGTGGCTACTTTTTTTGCCGGACAATTATTGTATGCACAGCAACCGGTATCCTGCCTTACCTCAGAAATGGTGCAAGAGTCCTTTCAAAACGAAGCTCAATTGCAGCAGTTTTTGGGTGACTTTAATGATTGGGTGGCACAGTATCAAAATAGCTTGCAACAATCTCCCGAAAACGGAAATTACATAGTGCCTGTAGTTGTACATATTATCCACGATTACGGACAAGAGAACATTTCGGATGCTCAAATTGCAGATGCGCTCCGGATATTGAACGAAGATTTTAACCGGCTCAATCCCGATTGGAATACGGTAGTGCCCTCCTTTCAGTCTAGAGTTGCCGATGTAGGTTTTGAATTTCGATTGGCTCAAATTGACCCGAATGGAGACTGCACCAACGGCATTACCAGAACCTCATCCACTTGGACCTACGACGCGCGCGACGAAGCCAAAAGCTTAATCGGTTGGCCCAGAAATCGCTATTACAATATTTGGGTAGTGCATAATATTGGCGATAGTGGCCCCGGTATAATTGGCGGATATGCTTATTTGCCGGGTTCCGCACCTAGCGCTTCGGTGGATGGGATTATTCTTGATCACAGGTATACAGGAAGTATAGAAGCCTCAAACGGTTCAAACTTTGCAGCTCGAGTTATTACTCATGAATCAGGTCACTTTTTTGGGCTGTTGCATCCATGGGGGTTTAGCGCCTGCGGTTCCGGATGTGGCGATGATTTTGTGGCAGACGTCCCCACCACCTCGGGAGCTTGCAACAATTGTGTGCTTAGCCAAAACACGTGCAATTCTTTGGATAATGTAGAGAACTTTATGGACTATGCCCTTTGTGCCAAAATGTTTACTGCCGGGCAAGCTACACGCATGCAGGCCGCCATTAATGGTAGCCCCGGCCAACGCGTAAGTTTATGGCAGCCGTCCAATTTAACAGCCACAGGCACTACAAACAATTTTTCGCAAGATTGTGCGCCTAAGGTCGATTTTTATGTAGAACGCTTTAGCGCATGCAAAGGCACCGGTTTGCTTTTGCGCGACAATACTTGGAATGCCACACCCACTTCCTGGAATTGGACCATTACCAACGGCACCACCACCTACAACAGTACCGACCAAGACCCGTACATAACATTCGATGAAGCAGGCTCCTACACCGTAACCCTTACAGTAAGTGCTCCCGGAGGAAACGGCACCTTAACCCGAAATCAAGTGATTACCATCTATGAAGACCAACCCGGTAACCAAAATTGGATTTATTACGACACGTTTGATGACCAGCCCTTAAGTTCAGGGCGCTGGACAGCACCTTACACAGAGGATGAAACCTTTGGTTGGTCCGAAGAAACCCAAACCTTTTATACTTGGCCGGGCTCTGTAAAGCTGTCTTCTTTTGGCTCAACTCCGGGAAAACGCTACAGTTTAGTTAGCCCTTCCTATGACTTTTCAACCCTAAACGGAGAGTTGCACCTGCGTTTTAAATATGCCTATGCCAAACGCTCTGCCAATAGCAACGACGAGCTTAAAATTTATATTTCCAGTAACTGTGGACTTACCTGGACATTGCGCAGAACCATCGATGCCAATGAGCTTGCCAGCGCCGGAGTGACCAATCAAGCCTTTACCCCGGCCTCTACCCAAGAGTGGAAAAGCGATTCCATTAGTGGAAACTTACTTGCCCCCTGGGCTAGCCGAACCAACGTTAGAGTCCGCTTTGAATTTATAACCGGAGGCGGCAATAACTTTTATTTAGACGACATCAATATCTCAGGTCCAACCGGCATAGAAGAGGCCGGCAGTCCTGCGGATATTGATTGGGAGGTATTTCCCAACCCCGCTCAGGACGTATTGGAAACCGGATTTTATTTAACACAGCCGGCAGAAGTGGAGTTACGCATGCTCGATGTAACCGGCCGAAGCTTGTGGAGCAAAAACTTAGGAAATCAATCCGGGCAAGTAAATACTCAAATAAATCGCCCCGGTGGCCTAAGTTCTGGAATGTATTTGTTGCAATTGCGCGCCGAGTCCAGAGTTTTTTATCAAAGAATTGTTTGGCAATAATGACCGGTAAAATTGAGCACCTAGGTATAGCCGTAGCCAATTTAGACGAAGCCGAGGCCCTCTATACAGCCCTTTTGGGTACTGCACCCTACAAACGCGAAGAAGTTGCCTCCGAAGGCGTGCGCACCTCCTTTTTCATGACCGGAACCAACAAAATTGAACTGTTGGAAGCCAGCAATACGGACTCGCCGATCCACAAATTTGTGGAGAAAAAAGGCCAGGGCATTCACCATGTTGCCTTTCATGTGGAGGATATTGTTTCGGAAATGAAGCGGCTTAAAGATGCCGGTTTTGTTTTGTTGAATGAAACACCAAAAAAGGGAGCCGATAACAAGCTTATTTGTTTTGTGCACCCCAAAACTACCGGCGGCGTATTGATAGAACTGTGCCAGGATGACCCTGAACGCTGAATTAGAAGCACTGGGCCTGTTGGCCTTGGCCATTGCCCCCTGCGTTGCTCTAGCCGCATTCATCCATTTTAAAGATAAGCTGGACAGAGAGCCTTGGTACATGCTCGTTATCTCCTTTGCCCTAGGCGCTTTTTCGTCTGCGCCTGTGTTAATGTTGGAATATGGAGTGCAACAGAACCAATGGTTCACTACCACCCTGGGGTCGTCATTTTTAGGCATTGCCCTCATCGAAGAAGGCCTTAAGTATGCCGTATTGCGTTGGTATGCTTATCCAAAAACCGTATTTGACGAACCCTACGACGGCATAACCTATGCTGTGATGGTATCCATGGGTTTTGCCACTTTTGAAAATATAGCCTACGCCCTTAGGTTCGGAACAGAAACTACGCTTCTTCGCATGTTTACTGCGGTGCCCGCCCATGCCACCTTTGCGGTTCTAATGGGATTTTACATGGGCCTAGCAAAATTTTCGAGGGTGCCTCTGGTATATTTGATTTCGGCATTGGTAGCCCCTGTTCTACTCCACGGTTTCTACAACTATTTTTTAATGGTTAAGTGGTTCGAAGGGGTGTATTGGGGAGCTTTTATTAGTCTGGCCTTAGGGGTAGGCTTTTCTTGGCGGGCCATTAAAATCCATCAAAAAACAACCTATAAATAGCTTAGGCTAGCAGGGTGTGTTGCCCACAAAGCAGTAAGTCTAGCCAGGCTTTATGCCATGGACTTTCGGCATTGGCCATCCGAGTGCCACCGCACCAAAATGCTTGCATTACTTCTTGGCGTTGTTTGCTCAATAACGCTTGTAACTGCTGCTCCAAGCGATGGCCCTCGCTCTGCTTTTCGAAGTCCTCAGCAGCACTGAGCAGCAAATCAAAACTTTGGGCATGGCTTTCCATAAGTTGTTCCCTAAGACGAGAAAAATCCGGCTTAATGGATGCTAAGGAGGCGCTGCATTCCAAAAAGCACCGCAACATGCCCAACCAGGAAGCGCGCATACAAAAGGAAGCAAAGCCATTGAAGGCTAAATCGCCTAAAGGCCAACCGGATTCTTTTCTTTTACCTACATTAAAGCATTGTTTTTCGGTCACCCGGACTTGGATGGCCTCCACTTCCCAACTTGAGGTCAAACGAAGACCGGCGTAGGGCCAATGCGCACGCTTAACCAATACATGAGCCGGCAGTACTACTGAGGTGATGGCGCCATCGGGAAGGTAAGCATTGAGGGTAAAGGCGCTTGCATGTGCAGCCCCGGTACACCAAGGCCATTGGCCCGACAACAACCAGTCATTTCCGTCTTTTATCAAGTTACCCGAAGGTCTCCCACTGCCTCCCAACCAAGCCGTGTTTGGGCCAAACACTTCGGAGGCAAGTTCCGCCGAAAAATCGGGACCAAAATAATTGGTACCACTCCCTAAGTTGACGAGCCAGCCTAAACTGCCTTGGTGCGCGGCAGCCTGTTCAAGAATGCGAAGCCCCTGAGGAAGGTTGCACTGAAGTCCTCCAAGCGATTTGGGCACCCAAATTTTTAAGAGTTTGTGATGGAACAGGTTTTGAACCCAAAGTTCCGGAAGATTGGAACTTTTGTGCGCCTGTTCCGGTTGAGGAAAATGCGTCTGCCAAAAAGAGGAATCCCCTGTCATGATGTACAAAGAAAGGAAAAGAGATTAAAGGAGAAGATTTAGTTTTTTGGAGAAGCGCCCCGGACCGCAGGGAAAGCCCGGAGTACAGAGAGCCTTGGCCGGTGGTAAGGCGGCAGCGGAGCGCATGCGAGCTCGCCGGCTTGCCTACCGGCCGGGCTTTCTGTACGAGGACTTGAACTAAGGGCCGGAAATGGCGCCCTAATCCAACAACCCTTCGCGCAAAAGCAACTCTTTTAGCGTGTCGCCCTTGCCTAAATCGAGATGTAGCCCTTTAATTCCCACGGCAGATGCCCCTTTAGCGTTTTCGGGCAGATCATCCACAAAAACGGTCGTGTTTGCGTCTAACTTTTGCTCGTCCAAAATGAGCCGATAGCCTTCCGGGTCAGGCTTTCGGTGGCCAATAAGATGGCTGTAATAGGCTTTTTGGAACAGAGATTCAAAATCGAGTTCCGGATGCAATTGCTGCATCATGCTGCGGTAGGTTTGGTAGTGCCAATCGTTGATATTAGACCACAAATACAGGCGATAGCGCTTTCTAAGTTGCTGTAGAAGTGGTAAAGTATCGGGCCAAATGCCATCGAGTACAGAATCCCAAGCGCGGCGAATTTGGTGTTCGGAAACTCCCTTGGGAGCCATAGAGAGCATTTCACGGGCAAAGGCGGGACCATCAATTTGTCCCTTTTCGAACCGATACAATATATTGTTGGGCCCGGGGGCAAAAAACACTTCTTTTAATCCGTCCATTCCTAAGGCGCGAAAATTGTTTCCGACTGCTTCATAATTGATTTTGAGCAAAACACCGCCCAAATCGAGAATCAGATGTTGAATCATAGCCCAAAAATACGCTTCTGATGTAAAGGAAATGTAAGATAAAGGGCAAGGATTAGCGTAAGGGAGCAAGTGTGAAGCGCAAAGGTCTTGGCAAATTGGGGTGGAAAGCCTACTTTTGCGCCCTTGCAGTTTTTGTTTTTTACCGCTTAAACTCAAAAAAATATTCATTTAATACATTCGCATGAAAGACCTGTTGCTTTATTTGGTGCCCGGCTTAGGCTTGGTTGGCTTATTGGTAATGGCTGTAAAATACGCCTGGGTGAATCGGCAAGATGCCGGTGACGAAAACATGCAGCGGCTTGCCGGTTATATTGCCAAAGGCGCCATTGCTTTTTTGCGCGCAGAATGGAAAATTCTAACCTACTTCGCCATCATTGCCGGCATTTTGTTGGCTTGGTCAGGCACCTTGGTAGAAAACTCAAGTCCCATTATTGCCGTTTCCTTTTTGATTGGTGCCGTATTTTCTGCCCTGGCGGGTTATATTGGTATGAAGGTGGCGACATTGGCCAATGTACGTACCACCCAAGCGGCACGTACCTCTTTGGCTCGTGCCCTTAAAGTGAGTTTTTCCGGTGGCACTGTCATGGGATTGGGCGTAGCCGGTTTAGCGGTTCTTGGTCTCGGAAGCCTTTTTATTGTTTTCTATCAGTTGTATGTGGTGGCCCAAGGCGGCAGCTCCAGCGGCTTAGAAATGGAGAAAGCCTTGGAAGTGTTGGCAGGCTTTTCGTTGGGTGCTGAATCCATTGCCTTATTCGCCCGTGTTGGCGGCGGTATTTATACCAAAGCAGCGGATGTAGGGGCCGACTTGGTGGGCAAGGTAGAGGCTGGTATTCCTGAAGATGATGTGCGCAACCCCGCCACCATTGCCGATAATGTAGGCGACAACGTAGGCGATGTAGCCGGTATGGGTGCTGACTTGTTCGGTTCTTATGTAGCCACTATTTTAGCTACCATGGTATTGGGGCGTGAAGTTGTGGTTTCCGATCAATTCGACGGTTTATCTCCGATTTTACTTCCTATGGTAATTGCCGGCATGGGCTTGATTTTTTCCATTTTGGGAACCATGATGGTTCGAGTGTCTAAAGAAACCGACAGTGTTCAAAAAGCATTGAACATAGGAAACTGGGCATCCATCATTTTAACGGTAGTAGCCTCCTATTTCTTAATTAATTATTTAATGCCCGAAGGCACCATGAGCTTGCGCGGATTTGAGTTTACCCGCAATGGCGTGTTTGGCGCCGTAGTGGTTGGATTGATTGTAGGGGCGCTTATGAGTATCATTACCGAGTTTTACACAGCCATGGGTCGACGTCCGGTCATGAGCATTGTAAAACAATCGTCTACGGGCCATGCGACCAACATCATTGGAGGTTTGGCGGTAGGTATGGAATCAACAGTTGTTCCCATTTTGGTATTGGCTGCGGGCATTTATGGTTCTTTTGAGCTGGCAGGTTTGTATGGAGTTGCGATTGCAGCTGCGGGAATGATGGCCACCACGGCCATGCAATTGGCCATTGACGCTTTTGGACCCATTGCCGATAACGCAGGGGGCATTGCCGAAATGAGTGGTTTGCCCAGCGAAGTTCGCGACCGTACCGACAACCTAGACGCCGTAGGAAACACCACGGCCGCCGCCGGAAAAGGTTTTGCCATTGCTTCTGCTGCGCTAACGGCTTTGGCATTGTTTGCGGCTTACGTTGGTATTGCAGGCATTGACTCCATAGACATTTATAAGGCAGATGTATTGGCCGGCTTGTTTGTAGGCGCCATGATTCCATTTATTTTCTCTGCTTTGGCAATTGCCGCCGTAGGTAGAGCTGCTATGGATATGGTGAACGAAGTGCGTCGCCAGTTTAAAGAGATTCCTGGCATTATGGAGCACAAAGCTACGCCAGAATACGAGAAGTGTGTGGAAATCTCCACCCGTGCCAGCCTTCGAGAAATGGTAGCTCCCGGAGCCATTGCCTTAGTTGCCCCCATTTTGGTAGGCTTTTTGTTTGGCCCCGAGGTGTTGGGCGGGTTATTGGCCGGCGTAACCGTAAGTGGAGTACTTATGGGTATGTTCCAAAACAATGCCGGAGGCGCTTGGGACAATGCCAAAAAGAGCTTTGAAAAAGGTGTGGATATTGATGGCGAAACCTATTATAAAGGCTCTGAGCCACACAAGGCTGCCGTAACAGGTGACACGGTTGGAGATCCATTTAAAGACACTTCCGGGCCATCGATGAATATTTTGATTAAGCTAATGTCTATAGTTTCTTTGGTAATTGCCCCACACATTCGAGTGGGCGATGGACACAGCCACAGTGCTGCCCCTTCCGAAACCCATGAAATTCAGGCACAGGCACAAGACCAACAGGTCGAAGAGGGGACTTACAGGCTTAGCCATTGAGCAGGAAAATTCGAAAAAACCGCAGTAAACACTGCGGTTTTTTTTATGTTATAATAACCCTACCCAACTAAGACAGCCATTTATATGCATATCTGTTTTGCCGCCGGTTACGTACCCTGCAGGGTTTTAGACAATGCCTTTTTTCAACAAGTGGCAGGTTTAGAGCCGGAATGGATTAAAGAACGCACAGGAATGGAAACCCGCCATATTGCAGCAGAAGGCGAAAACACCAATACCATGGGCATTAAAGCCGTGGAAGCCTTGCTCCCACAGCTGCCTTTTGATGTTGGGGAAATTGATTTAATTGTTGGCGCAAGTTATACGCCCTACGATACCATCTTTTCTCTGGCCCATACTGTACAACGCCACTTGGGGATTCCTGACATTCAGGTACTGAACGTTTCTACGGCTTGTTCCTCGCTGCTAAATGCGCTTGAAGTGGCAGAAGGCTACATGGCCATGGGTAAAAGCAAAAAAGCGCTTGTAGTTTCTGCGGAACATAATACCGCTTATGCGCATTTCCAGGATAAAGCTTCAGGGCATTTATGGGGCGATGGAGCTGTGGCCTTAGCCCTGTCATCAGAAGCCCTAACACCCCAAGATCACAAGGTGTTGTCCATAAAAACAGGGGGTGCCGCAACAGCAGGAAAAGCAAGCCAAGGGGTACTCTTAAGACCCTGGGATGGAGGTCTGTTTATGCCCAATGGAAGGGACGTATTCTTGCATGCCATTGCCTATATGAGCAGCATTAGCAAAGAAATATTGGAGGATAACGGCCTTACAGTGGGTGACTTAAGCGCCTTTATACCGCACCAAGCCAACATGCGGATTAGCCGAAAGGTAGCTGAAGAGTTGGACTTGCCCTTAGAAAAATTGGTAAGTAATGTAGACCGCCTAGGAAACACAGGAAATGCAGGCTGCGGTATTGCTTATGCCCATATTTGGGAATCCCTGCCCAAAGATGGTTTGGTGCTGATGTCTGTTTTTGGAGGTGGCTACTCTTATGGAGCCATGCTGTGCAAAGTGGGAGCCTAACTTTTGCTACTCTGTTTCGGAAAGCACCAGATCCATGTTTCCTTCGGAAACACTAATGGAATCTCCTCCCAAATTAAATGCCGTTAAGCTAAAGGTGGCTTTCATGCTTCCACGGCTTCCAGCATTGGGCATGCTAAGTTCGGATATAGTTAATTGTCCCGGACGGGTGGAACGCACAAAAAAGCCCGTTGCTACATCCGCTCCAAATAAAAAGGAATTGTTGATGGAATCCAAGGCATAGTCACCGGCGGGATTATAATTACTCAGCGAAAAGGCCATAGGCCTAAAGGTTCTGCTTTCGCCGTTTATAATAAGCCTCCCGGAGTTTGCGACCAAAGCACGGGTAAACGAGTCACTTTCCCATAATTGACCATCAACAATGGCGGTAATGGCACTGCTTTCGTTATCGCAACTGCTGTGCACACCCAAAACTAGGAGACAAGCTATCAAAATCTTATTTCTCATGCTTCTAAAATAAAAAAACGGAAGACGCCACAACAGACTTCCTCCGTTTTATTTTAAACATCCATTGGGTTATTCTATATAGCTAAGGTCAAATTTGCCTTCGGTAATTTCCACCTCATCCTGCATGCCGGGGACTCTGGCAGTAAGTGCAAAGCTTCCTTTTACGGTGCGGCTGGCCGTATTGAGGCTGCTGATGGTATAATTGCCGCTACCGGGAAAGCTGTTGTATGCCAGACCCATGCTGTTGGTATAGATGAAGTTATTGAACGCATCATCGAAAGCAAACGTGCCAAGGGCCAAATGTTCTACATCCATAGTGACGGTAGAGCCCGATGTAAAGCCCGCTTCCATGCCTGAAATAGTTAAGCCCAGAGTAGTATCGCCGGCGGCAAACAAACTAAAGTCAGATGGACTCCAAAGCTCACCATCCACTTTCATAGAAAAACTGGGGTTGGGGATCGGTTGATTGTCGTTGTTGTCCTCATTTTCCGAGCAGGCAATAAGCCCTGCCATTAAAAGAAAGAGCAAAGCAAAGCGTTTCATAAGATATCGTTTTGACTAAGGTAAATCAAATGGAATGCCAAATTTCACAAAAACGCATGCAGAGCACACATTTTTTTAAAAAATTGAAGCGAAAGGCCTTAGGCGCAGGTCAAAAACAAACTTGGAGCTTTACACAAAGGCATTAAAGCCCGTAACGTCAAGCCCGGTAATCAATAAATGGATATCGTGGGTGCCTTCGTAGGTTACCACGGATTCCAGATTCATCATATGGCGCATAATGCTGTACTCTCCGGTAATGCCCATGCCCCCAAGAATTTGTCGGGCCTCGCGTGCCGTATCTAAAGCCACCATTACATTGTTGCGCTTTGCCATGGAAATTTGTGCAGGTGTTGCCCTATTCTCGTTCTTCAACACACCCAAACGCCAAACCAAAAGCTGCCCTTTGGTGATTTCAGTTATCATTTCGGCAAGCTTTTTCTGCTGCAATTGAAAGGCGCCAATGGGCTTGCCAAACTGCTGACGTTCTTGGCTATAACGCAAGGCCGTATCGTAACAATCGAGTGCGGCACCTAAGGCTCCCCAAGCAATGCCATAGCGGGCGCTGTTCAAACAAGAAAGCGGGCCTTTTAAACCTTCCACACCGGGTAGGATATTGGACTTGGGAACTTTTACATTATCGAATACCAATTCGCCGGTAGCGGAAGCTCTCAAAGACCACTTTCCATGGGTTTCAGGGGTTGAAAAACCTTCCATGCCTCGCTCTACGATTAGGCCTTGGATTTTTCCGGCCTCATTTTTGGCCCATACCACGGCAATGTCGCAAAAGGGTGCGTTGGAAATCCACATTTTAGATCCATTGAGCACCACATGGTCTCCGGCATCTTTAAAGTGGGTTGTCATGCTTCCGGGATCTGAGCCATGGTTGGGTTCGGTTAGCCCAAAGGCTCCCATAAAATCGCCGGTAGCTAATTTGGGCAAGTACTTTTTCTTTTGCTCCTCGGAGCCAAAGCTATAAATAGGATACATGACCAAACTGGACTGTACCGATGCGGTAGAGCGGATACCGGAATCTCCACGCTCCAATTCTTGCATGATGATACCGTAGGAAATTTGATCCAAGCCCTGACCGCCATATTCTACAGGAATGTAGGGGCCAAAAGCACCTACTTCTGCCAATCCTTTAAGAAGTTGCTTAGGGAAAGTTGCCGCCTGAGCATGCTCCTCAATAATGGGGGTCACGTCCTTTTTCACAAAAGAGCGAACGCTATCTCGAATGAGTTTGTGCTCTTCGGTCAACAATTCATCGACTCCGTAATAATCGTGGTGCTGGTATTTGTCTTGATACATGTGCTTGACTTTGCTGTCTAACTAATACAGAAATGCGCTGCTTTGTTTAAAGAATCAGCATGGCATCGCCGTAGGTAAGAAAACGATACTTTTCCTTAATGGCGGTTTTGTAAGCTTCATGGGTTAACTCTAAGCCGGCAAAGGCGGCCACCATCATAAACAGCGTAGACTCCGACCTATGAAAGTTCGTAAGCAAGCTGTCGGCCACGCTAAAATCGTAAGGCGGAAAAATAAACTTATTGGTCCAACCCTGATACGTTTTAAGCAAACCCTCGGTCGAAACAGAGGTTTCAATGGCCCGCATTACCGAAGTATCTACAGCGCACACACGACCTTTATTACGAATGGATTGATTTACAATATCTACGGCCTGTTGGTTCACCATGCATTCTTCCGAATCCATTTTATGCTTGGTCAGGTCTTCTACTTCTACCGGCCGAAAAGCACCAAGGCCAAGATGCAGGGTAATTTCAGCAAAATTTATGCCTTTAAGCTCCATGCGTTTCATAAGTTCACGGCTTAAATGCAAACCGCCTACAGGGGCAGCCACAGCGCCTTCTATTTTGGCATAAATGGTTTGGTAGCGTTCCCGGTCCTCGGCATCGGTAGGTCGGTCAATATAGCGGGGTAGCGGAGTTTCGCCCAATTGTGCTAAAATATCTTTGAACTCATCGTGGGTTCCATCGAATAAAAACCGGAGAGTACGTCCTCTGCTGGTGGTATTGTCGATTACTTCGGCTACCAGCATATCGTCTTCTCCGAAATACAATTTATTTCCAATGCGGATTTTTCGAGCAGGGTCAACCAAGACATCCCACAATTTGCTTTCACGGTCGAGCTCGCGCAGCAAAAACACCTCGATTTGCGCCCCGGTTTTTTCTTTATTCCCATACAAACGGGCAGGAAACACGCGGGTATTGTTTAGAATCATGCAATCCCCTTCATCGAAATAGTCCACTAAGTCTTTGACCATTTTATGCTCGATGGTTCCCTTTTCACGGTGGACCACCATCATACGTGCATCGTCACGATGGGGTGTAGGATGCTGGGCAAAGAGTTCAACGGGCTCCTTGTACCTGAACTGAGATAATTTCATGCGGTTTCCTGCTGTAATCATTAGGCCGCCAAAGATACGAAAAAGGAGCGTAGCTTAGGCTTCTTTTTTGGCCGCTGTTTTGGTAGTGGTTTCGGCATGCGCCAAAGCCTCCTTAAACGCCTCCATGGTCATCGCTTCTTTTAACTGAAATTGCCCAACAGCCGTGCGCAGAAGCTTGCTCATAAGCGCTCCACAAGCCAAGTATTCGCCTAAATCTCTGGCCAAAGATCGAATGTAGGTTCCCTTAGAACAATGAATATGCAGCTCCAACTCGGGCCAATCGTAGCGGAGCAATTCTATGGCATAGATTTCTATTGGGGCGGGACGCATTTCCACATGCTGCCCTTTTCGAGCGAATTTGAACGCACGCTTGCCATCGATTTTTTTTGCAGAAAATACGGGGGGCACCTGCATTTGAGCTCCAGTAAAGTATTCCAACGCTTCCCTAAGCTTAGCCTCATTGGGCGGCACCGCACCGACAACCGGCTCAGGGTCAGTCTCCAAATCGTCGCTGGGGCTGGTTTGCCCCAGACTAAATGTGGCTCTATATTGTTTGTCTTGGGCGGTAAGTTCCATGGCTTTACGGGTTGCCTTTCCTGTGCAAATTACCATAAGCCCCTCAGCTAGAGGGTCTAGCGTCCCTGCATGCCCTACCTTAATTTTTGGAGTTCCCGGCTCCTGAATCCGTGTACGCACAAATTTCACCAAGCCAAAAGAGCTCATTTTTGGAGGTTTATGAAAGAGCAAGACCTCCCCTTCTCTAAATTGCCACATAAGGCAAAGATAGGCAGACCTAAGGCTTTTTTGTTTTTGGGCCCCGGGCGGGCTGCCTGCTGCAAATCCTCGCCCGGAGGCTAAGGGCTGCCACAGCTCCGGGCGCCCCCAAAGTGTTGGGGGCATCCTCGCTTAAGGCATCCCTAAGCCTCCGTGCTGTGGGTTTTTCGCGGCATCCCTGGGCCTTTAGACCCTCTTCCATGTTGGGAACAATACACCTTATAGAATTACGGGCCAGGGACCGCACGAAAACCCCTTGCCGGCGAAAGGTTGCAGCCCCATGGGCCTGGGACGTGGAGCGCATGCGAACGCTCCAAGGCTCTTGGGGCTGCCCTTGAGCCAAAAGGAGTTGCAGTAAGGGCCCGGCGGGCCTCTTTTCATAGCTCCGGAAGAACGAAAAACTCACTAAATAAGAGTTTTGCTAAGTGCTCAAATAAGGCCCGGGCCCCACCCTAAACCTCTTCTTCAAACAAGAGGCGCCAAGTATTCGCATTGCGCTGCTCCATGCGAAGTTGGCCCATGCCCCGCAGTTTTGGCTCCTGTTTCAAATCTCCTGCCTGATATACCGTTATGAGTATCATTGGCTTATGCATAGTAAAGTTCCAGCCTTTAGCCAGGGCCTGCTCAGCCAAGGAGTCGAGCCTGCGGCTTTCGCCCTCTACGCAAAGCTCTATTCTTAAGGCGCTGTTTTGCACCATATGCACTTTAATCCTATTCTCGTGAAGCAACTGCAAAGCTTCGCTAAGCAAGCCTTCGGTTGCGAACCTGAAATCGTCTTGGTACATGGTGAGTAAGGCTTGCCGGCGTTTAACGATGTAGCAGGGCTTGGCGGGCGATTTGGTGCGTGTAGACACGCGGGTTCCCGGCGCCTCTGGCTCCACAAAGGACTTCACCTCCAAAGGAATACCCGCATCGTGGAGCGGCTGCAAGGTTTTGGGATGTATCACCGTAGCTCCAAAATAGGCCATTTCTATAGCGTCTTGATAAGAGAGCTCCGGCAGCAGCTCGGGCGCTTCGAATTCTTTGGGGTCTCCATTAAGCACGCCCTGCACGTCCTTCCAAATGGTCATGCATTTTGCTTCGAGGCAATAGCTCAAAATGGCAGCAGAATAATCCGAACCCTCCCTACCTAAGGTTGTGGTTTTCCCTTCTAAAGTAGCGCCTATAAAACCTTGGGTCAATACAATAGGAGCCTTGGGCCGGCTAAACAAGGGCTTTATATGACGGCGGACCAGGTGTGCCGTACCGGCCCAATTCACCTTGGCTTCGCGCCAATTGACATCGGTACGGATAAGTTGGCGTGCATCGAGCCAAGCTACAGGGATTTTATTCAGCTCAAGCCAGTCTGCCAAAATTAAGGTAGAAACCTGCTCACCTAAGGAGACCACTTGGTCGTAAAGAAAATCAAAATCCAATCGATCTCTTTGCTCCAACCAGTCCAAGGCTTCGGTGAGCAGGGTATCGATTTTTCGGAGCAATAGTTCCGGTTCGGGAAACAAGCTAGTAACGATGTCGGCATGAAAATCATAGACTTGCCTCCAAGCCCTTTGGCATGCAGGGTCTTTGGCATCCGAAAAACGCAGCAAGGCTTCCAAACCATTGGTAGTTTTGCCCATGGCAGACACCACCAAAACCAAGTGATGGTGCTGCGGTCTTTGCTCCAACAAACTTAACACATTGCGCAGGGCCTCTGCATTCCGGACCGAAGCCCCACCTAATTTGTAGACCAAAACCGGCATAGGTTTCATGGAAGCAGTTTTTGGGTTGAAATGGACATATTGATCCAAGAAGGGTCAGAGGATGCGCCCATTTTCGTATAAAAATCTATGGCCGGTTGGTTCCAGTCCAATACCTGCCATTGCAAAAAAGGCATGTGTTGCTCTTGGGCAAATTTCGCTGCTGTTTTAAACAGCTGAAGCGCCATGCCACGGCCTCTATATTCGGGGAGCACAAACACATCTTCTACGTAAAGCACAGGGCCGCGCCAAGTGGAGAATCGACGATAAGCCAGCAAGAAGGCTGGAATTTCAGCACCGGCATCTACCACCCAAGCCCAAAAAAAAGGAGGGTCAGAGAAGCCCCAGTCCTTTAAGGCTTGCACTTGCACCTGTACGGCATGAGGCTCCTTTTCGTAAATGGCCAATTGCTGTATGAGGTGCAACATAATAGGCATGTCTTCCGGGCCTGCCTCTCGAACTTTCCAGTGCTCCATAAAGCCAAAGATACATTGGCAAAGCCAAATCAAGGCAGCCAAAGGAGCCTTAAAAGGAAAAGCCAGCGCACACCGTTCGATTTAGCAGGGTGTCCATTGCTGAACCCGCAGGCCAACCCATGTAAGATTTTTGTTTTTCTTTGCAAGGAATTTACAAAGATTTAACCTGCTCAAGAGAAACGCCAACCAGCTATGGGACCGAACAAGTTTAGCCGTGAAGTGATTACTTTAACGGAATTTATCATTGCCCGTCAAAAGGATTTTCCCTTTGCGAAGGGAGACCTCACCTCCCTGCTTAACGACATTGCGGTTGCCGCAAAAATTGTAACGAGAGAAGTAAGAAAAGCTGGTCTTGTAGACATATTGGGAGAAGCCGGGGCGGAAAACATACAAGGCGAGTCTCAAAAAAAATTGGATGTGTATGCCAACGAGCAGTTTATTTCGGCACTCAGGCATGGTGGCGTGGCCTGTGGTGTAGCATCCGAAGAAAACGACGATTTTATCGGCTTTGACGAGCAGTTTTATACCGGAACTACTTACGTGGTAGCCATGGACCCTTTGGATGGGAGCTCAAATATTGATGTAAATGTTTCGATAGGCACCATATTTTCTATTTACCGCACGCTGGAACCTAACCGCAGTGCTAGTCTGGAGGATTTCTTGCAGGCGGGCACGGAGTTGGTAGCGGCAGGCTATGTTATTTATGGTTCGTCCACTATGTTGGTTTACACCACCGGCAGAGGCGTAAACGGCTTTACCCTGGACCCCTCTATTGGTGAATTTTGCTTGAGCCATCCGGACATAAAAATACCGGAAACCGGCAGCATATATTCTATAAACGAGGGCAATTTCAAAGCGTTTAGCGAAGGGGTGCAGCACTACGTAAATTGGTGCAAAGGGATAGGCGCAGATGCCCCGGAAAAACCTTTAACCGGTCGTTATATCGGCAGTTTGGTAGCAGATTTCCACCGCAACCTTATTAAAGGGGGGATTTATATGTATCCACCTACCCAATCGACTCCCAAAGGAAAGTTGCGATTGCTTTACGAATGTGCCCCATTGGCTTTTATTGTTGAACAAGCCGGAGGCATGGCTACGGATGGACACCGCAGAATTATGGAGTATACGCCCAGAGAGTTGCATCAACGGGTGCCCTATTTTGTAGGCTCCAAAAATTTGGTTGAGAAAGCCATGGAGTTCCTCAAGCAGGAAATCGAAGCAAGCTGAGCTTGGATAGCCCTAATTAAGCCGGCTGAGCGTTTCCCTCGATAATTTTTTCTAGCTCATTTTCAGCGACTTACGAAAAACCCTTTATATCTATAATATATATTTATAAACATGGGGTTGCGCGAGTACTTGCGCGCATAAACCTAAAGTGCTATATTTGTAAAGCGAGCAAACATAACCAAAGGTTAGAGTCTTGGTGAAACCGACATGTTGTTGGACACCATCACTTAAATTCACTTGTTATGTTGTTATCTGTGTTATCTTTTCTGTTGTTGTTTGGACAACCACAAGCAACAAATTTTTCCGCTGAGAAAGAGGTGTTGGAGCCGGAAAAAACTCGGCTGGAATTGCATATCGTTTTTGGGAGGTATCGACCCGAGATTGACGATTGCAAGGGATTTGGCATTTGCAGTTTTCGTTTGGTTGTGGTTGGAGGAATCGCTGCCGACGAACAAAACGCGTTAGCTACCGGAGAAGCAGATGGGAAGGGAAAACTGGTCTTAAGTTTTGCGCGCAGATCAGGACTTAGTGACGCTGCCTATCGCAGGTACTTTGGAAGCGGAACGTTTTTAGTAGAGGCAGATTATCCGGTTTCCGAGCGCATTTGCAGCAAACTTGGGCTGCGCCGAGGATATGTAATCAAGGCAGGAAAATACCCGGTAAAAGAAGAAGGTAATTTGGTAAAAGTAACATTATGAGCATCTACACAAGAGCAGCCCTCGGGCTGCTCATTTCTTTTGTTTGTTTTGAATCGTGCCAGTCCATAAAAGGACGATTGGCAGGCATCACCAAGCCCAAAGAAATGAGCAAATCTGAGCTTATGAGTTGCATAAAAGAGTTGCATTGGCCCCAAGAAGAAGTACTTTATATGACGCAAAAGGGCTGGTATCGGTATTTTAGCACAGAGGGTCATCTTCCTCAAGTATTTGTGTTCCGTCCGGACGGTTGGTTAAGTTTTAAACGAGGAGGCCAAAACTGCGACAAGTCCTTTATGCGTTTTGTGCCAACCCTTAACCAAAGCGCGCTTCCGGTACACCAAGACTCAATGCATATAAAGGATTGGTGGCCCGAGTGGAGAAGCTTAACAGACAGTTCTGTTACGGCCCCACCAAACGATATTGTGTTGGTAAGCTTTTGGGCAAATTTTGCACGGCCGGTCTCGGTCTGGACCGAAAGGGTAGACAGCATCTGCAAAGCCGATCAATTATCCCTTCGGTTTTACCGAGTGAACGCAGACCCGATAGGCTGGAGTCCATAAACCCTAGGCTTTGGCCTCCTTGGAAAGCAAATGCATGGCTAAGCCTACTCTCTCGGGCGGTTGACAGCATTAAACAGCTAAAAACCAAGCACTTTTGGGCCATCAAGCCTTCTGTACAGTGGCAAAGCAGGCATCATTGGGAGCAGTCGAACGCCATGTTGTGGGAGGTTCAGCCCGGTTGGGAATTTCAATACCGGCCGGAGGGCATTATGAGCTCCTGGCAATGGCAGGTAGAACTTGAGCACCGATTTAGAATACATTGGATTCCTGACAGTTTGGTGGAAATCAATGAAGACCATTGGCATCTTCAAGCCCAACTGGACAAAAGCTTTGGTCAACAAAAGTTTTTTTGGAGCCAACAAGGTCGTATAGAAAGCAAGGCCATTCCTGCTGCCTGGAGCGCCCATATTCAAGGTCAAAGTGCAAAGGAGTTTCCAAGTCCTTATGCCATGAATCCGGGTATTTTTTCCTTTGACTCCGGCATTCGTTGGGAGGCCCCTCCCATGTGGGATTTGCGTTTGGGCCTAAGCGGTGGCAAGCTTAGTTGGATAAGCGACGGTTCCTTATGGACTCAATTCCCTGATGAGACACAGGTCTTTGGCATAGAAAGGCCTCGACATTGGCGGCTTGATTATGGCTGTTCTGCACAAATTCAATGGCTTTGGGAGCCAAGGCCCTCCTGGAGAATCGAACTAAGGTCGAGGGCTTTTTACGGCTTTAATGAAGGAGCGCAATGGAGTTTAGAAAGCGAAAAAAATCTGCAATGGAATCCTTGGCACCGTCTAGCCTTTGCATGGGTAAGCCGCTGGCTATATCAGCCCTTGGTTTATCAGCACCACCAATGGATGATGGAATGGCGTTTGGGCTATATATTGGGTAGTAAAGGCAGCAGTCCCTGATAGAGAAAATCCTTAAAGCCATCCCAAAGGGCTTTTGCTTTAACAGGCTTTGTATTTTCGCAGCACATCATGGAACATTCGCTCGCTGCAATTACCGAAGCCTGGGGCCAGTGGATCAGACAACAACTTCCTGCACAAACTTGGGCACAAAAAGGCGTACAGATTCATATTAAAGGACACACCGGCAGCGCTTTGGCCTTTGCCATGGAAGCTGTGGCCGGTCAAAGCCAAAAGCCACAGCTTATGGTTGCCCAAGACCGAGAGGAAGCCGCATATTTGTTCAATGATTTGCAGGCTTTGGTGGGGAACCAAGCAGTATTCTTTCCGGAAAGTTACCGAAGGGCCTACGATGTAGAAGAAACCGACAATGGCAACATCATGCTGCGCACAGAGGCCTTGAACCTCATTGGGCAGGGCAAAGCTTCTATAATGGTTAGCTATCCGGAAGCCCTATCCGAAAAAGTGCTTGCTCCTCAAACGCTCAAAAGCAGTCGACATACCCTAAGCCTAGGGGACCCCTTAGACATGGATTTTTTGACGGATTTGTTGATTGAATTTGATTTTGAGCGGGAGGATTTTGTGTACGAGCCCGGTCAATTTGCGCTGCGAGGAGGACTTATGGACGTTTTCTCCTACGCCATGGATCAGCCGGTGCGCATTGAATTTGATGGAGACTCTATTGGTAGCTTGCGGACCTTTGACCCAGAAAGCCAATTATCGACAGGAAGCCTCAGTCAGGCAGATTTGGTTCCCAGCATAGAGCGCAAGCTGGAGCACGAGTCCAGGATTGGTCTGATTGATTTTTTCCCCGTGGCTCCTTTGCTTTGGACTTTCTCTACAAAAGCCTTAGAAGAGAAATTGAATAGCCGCTTTGCAGAGGCGCAAGAACGCTTTGATACACTCGAAGGCCCTGTAAAAAGACAACAGCCTGATCAGCTTTACCTAAGCGCGGAAGCATGGCGCCACTGCAGCCAAGATTTAGTCAAGCTGCACTTTGGGAAAGCCGAAAATCAAGGGGTATTGTTGGATTTAAATTGCAGACCTCCTGCCCAAATCCACAAAAATTTTGCCTTGTTGAAGGACCGCTGGGAATGGCTTAAAGAGCAAAACCAGCGTATCTTTTTAATGAGCGACCAAGAAAAGCAAAGAGGCCGTTTGTTTACCATTTTGGGCGAGCAGTTTCCAGAATGGAACCCAAAGGAGCTAATAGACATAGTTTCGACCGGTATTCGGGGAGGGTTTGAAGCACCGGATTTAGGATTGGCCATTTACACCGATCACGAAATCTTTGATAAGTACAGGAGATTTAAGTTAAAGGCAAGATTTAGCAAGGAGCAAGCCGTTTCTATTAAGGTGTTGGCCCAATTGCAACCGGGGGATTATGTAACCCATATTGACCATGGTGTTTGCCAGTTTGCCGGTTTGGAGAAGCAAAGGATTGGTCAAAAAGTACAAGAGGTAATTAAGTTGGTCTTTAAGGACGGAGATTCCGTGTTTGTGAGCATACACAGCTTGCACCGCATTAGTCGTTACAGCGGCAAGGACGGAAAACAGCCAAGTTTGTCAAAGTTGGGCAGTCAGGCTTGGTCTAAATTAAAAGCCAAGGCAAAATCCAGGGTCAAAGAGCTGGCCTTTGACCTTTTAAAATTATATGCTCGGCGCAAGCAAGAAAAAGGGGTTGCTTTTGGTGCTGACACTTACCTAATGCACGAATTGGAGGCCTCCTTTCCCTTTGAAGAAACTCCGGATCAAGCGCAGGCCATTGCTGATGTAAAAGCAGACATGGAACGCCCCTACCCTATGGATCGGCTGGTTTGCGGCGACGTAGGCTTCGGCAAAACCGAGGTAGCGCTCCGTGCGGCCTTTAAAGCGGTTTGTGACGGCAAACAAGTGGCCGTATTGGTTCCCACCACTATTTTGGCACTTCAGCATTTCAAGACCTTTAAAAAACGCATGGAAGGGCTTCCGGTATCTATTGACTACATTAATCGATTCCGAAGTACAGCCCAGCAAAAAGAAAGTTTGGCAGCCTTAGCCGATGGCCGTTTAGACATACTCATTGGCACCCATCGCATCATTGGCAAGGATGTTAAGTTCAAAGACTTGGGACTCCTGATTGTAGATGAGGAACAAAAGTTCGGTGTAAGCGCCAAAGAAAAACTCAAAACGCTACGGGTAAATGTAGACACGCTCACTATGACCGCAACGCCCATTCCCCGGACCTTGCAATTCAGCTTACTTGGCGCACGTGACCTATCCGTTATACGTACTCCACCGCACAACCGTTATCCTGTCATAACCGAAATCAAAGGTTTCAACGAAGCCTTTATTAGGGATGCCCTTTTGTATGAATTGGGAAGAAATGGGCAAGTCTTCTTTTTGCATAACCGGGTAAGCAACCTTCCCGAAATTGCCGGCATGCTTCAACGCTTGGTTCCCGATGCCAAAATCCGCTATGCCCATGGCCAAATGGACGGAAAGGAGCTGGAAGGCATAATGCTCGATTTTATTGAGGGTGAGTTTGATGTATTGGTTTCTACATCCATTATTGAGAATGGCTTGGACGTACCCAATGCCAATACGATGATCATAAATCAGGCCCATACCCACGGCCTAAGTGATTTGCACCAAATGCGCGGGCGTGTTGGCAGAGGAAATCGAAAAGCCTTTTGCTACCTTATTACCCCACCCTTTTACGGCCTACCTCAAGAAAGCCGAAGACGTTTGCAAGCCTTGGTTGAATTTTCGGATTTGGGAAGTGGGTTTAACATTGCCATGAAAGATCTGGATATTCGCGGAGCCGGGGATTTACTGGGAGCAGAACAAAGTGGCTTTGTACACGAAATGGGCTACGAAACCTACCAGCGCATTTTAGCAGAGGCGGTTCAGGAGCTTAAGGAAGAATCTTTTAAGGAGACTTTTAAGGAGGAACTAGAAAGCCAAGCCCACCAATGGGCTCAGGATTGTCAAATAGATACGGACATGGCACTTTTGTTGCCCGATAGCTATGTAGACCAAATCGCTGAGCGTTTAGCTTTGTACAAAGAATTAGACAGTCTAGATTCCAGAATGGAGGTGACCCGATTTGGACAAAAATTAGAGGACCGTTTTGGGCCTTTACCTACACAAGCTCAAGAATTACTAAAAACCATTGAGTTACGCATGAAGGCACGAAGCTTGGGAATTGAAAAGCTTGTGCTCAAAGGTGGGCGCATGTTGTGCTATTTCCCGGGTCAAGACCGTACCGCATTTTACGAAAGTCAACTGTTTCAATCTTTGCTCAATCGACTGGCCGAACTGCGGAAAGTGCAAATGAACCAAAAAAACGATCGGCTTACCCTAAGTTTTCAGGCAGTAGACAGTGTTCAAAAAGCGTTGACCCATTTGGAGGACTTAATGCCCGTAGCGGCTGTGTCTGATTCTGAGAGCTAACCTTGGTCAATGCCCTATCTACTCGTATCTTCGTCCTTACAAGGCTTACCCTATGAATCCTTTTAAACTTTTTTCGGTTTCCGAACACAGCGCTAAGCTCACCAAGGACATTGCCTCCACATTGCAGGTTACTCCCGGCGCTCTCTACAATACTAGGTTTAGTGATGGCGAAGTATATGCTCGGTTCGATGAAACGATTCGAGGTGAAACCGTGGTTTTGATTGCTCAAGTAGACTTACCATACCATCATTTATTTGAGCTCTTTGTGGCTGCAGATGCCGCCAGACGGTCATCGGCAAAAGAAATTGTAGCGGTGATTCCCTACTTGCCCCACAGCAGACAAGAACGAAGAGATGGTGAACGAACGGCTGTAACCTCTCGATTAATTGCAGATTTTATTGAGCACGCCGGCGCAACGCGTGTGCTTACGGTGGATATGCACACCCTTAGCATTGAAGGTTTTTTTAAACTACCCATCGATCACCTGCAAATGAGCTCGGTGTTTTTGGAGGATTTGCGCAGCCGTTATGCCAAAGACGACCTTTTGTTATGCAGCCCCGACTTTGGCGGACTCAAACGTATTAGAGCGTACAAACAAGCCTTGGACTGCGACATGGCAGTGATTCACAAAGAGCGCTTACGACCTAACCAAGTCGATAATATGGAGATTATCGGAAATGTAAAAGATAGGGACGTAGTGCTTATTGATGACCTAATCGACACCGGAGGAACTTTAGTTAAAGCCGCTGAATTGTTGCTCCAACAAGGTGCCAGATCAGTCTCGGCCTACTGTACACATGCCGTATTGAGCGGAGATGCACCAAAGCGCTTGTTGGCATCCCCGCTAAAAGAAGTCGTTTGGACTAATACCATACCCAATCGTCCTACCGGAGCCAAGTTTCGAACCATCAATTGTGCTCCTCTTTTGGCACGCGCTTTAAAACAACTGCTCTCCAACCAAAGCATAAAAGCCATTAACCAATTGTAAGCTTGGGGCAGTTTCTATCCATAATCGATGTGTTTTGGTTGCTTGCTCTGCCCATTGGACTCAATGTTTGGGCAAGAGTACAGGTCGAAAAAAACTTGGCTACCAAACCCCATTACCGCTTTTTTCGTCAAGCCCTCAACTACCGACTGCTCATGGGTATGGCATTTATTGGCATTTACCTGTTTGTATATGGCGGGGGCGACACCATAAATTACTGGTTGGGGGGAAACGCCATGAAAAATCTATTGCTCCAAAGTCCGGGAAGGTACTTAGAGATGATGTACGGGGAACCGAGTTGGTCAAGTTATTGGAACAATTTTAACGCGGATACGGGCTACCCGCCCACCTGGCTTTATCGAAGATTAGAAAATGTGGTTGTGATACGCTTTGCTTCTATCCCTCTGCTTTTTACGGGAGGTAGTCTGGTGGGAGGCAACATGATTTTTGCCTTCTTTTCCTTTAAGGCGATATGGAAGCTCTACGAAATGTTCATTTACTATTTCCCGAAACATGAGAAACTGCTCAGCTGGTCTATTCTATTCTTCCCTTCTGTAGCCTTTTGGGGAACAGGCATTATGAAGGATACGCTTACCATGATTGGCATGGGGTACTTCTTATACATATTTTACCGCCGCTTTATACTGCGTAATATTTCCCTCTTGCCATTTTTGTTTTGGTTGTTGGTATACGGGTACATCGTATACCTGGTAAAGCCCTACGTGCTTATTGCCTCTGCACCGGCACTACTCATTTGGTTGAACATTGAAACCATTAGACGCATTAAAAGTGTGCTTATTCGAGTGGTGGTGCTTCCTTTGGGATTAATAACCAGTATCCTATTAGGCATTGTAGCCTACCTGAATTCCGGCGAGGCATTTGGGGATTATGCTCCCGACACCGTTTTGGAAAGAGCCGCCATTACCCAACAAGATTTGGTGCGCGAAGAAGCCTACGGTGAAAATAACTTTGATATTGGAGCCTTTGACCCCACCTTAGGAGGTGTACTCGCCAAAGCTCCTGTGGCTATTTCGGCAGGATTGTATCGTCCCTTTTTATGGGAATCCGGAAATATAGTTATGCTTTTCTCAGGACTCGAAAACACCTTTCTGCTGTTGATTAGCCTTTTCTTATTAATCAAACTTTCACCTATTGGGGTTTTTCGTCGTATTCAGGCCTATCCGCTCTTTTTCTTTTGCTTAATTTTTTCTCTGTTGATGGCCTTTTCCATTGGCCTTACTACGGCCAATTTTGGTGCCTTGGTGCGTTACAAAATTCCTTTACTCCCCTTTTATGCATCCATGGTCATGCTCATGTATCGATTGGAGGGCAGTTATAAAGCCGAACAAAAAAAGGTGAAAGAAATCAAGGCCGAAGAAGCACGAAAGGCCGAAGAGGCTGAGATTGGAGCTTAAACAACTCGTGCATTTCATTGGCTTCCCCAAAAAAGCATGATTTCTTAATTAGGGTTAAGGTGATTTTTATCATGCGTTTTCAAATAAAACTTTCCCACCTTTGTAAGGTGAAACAGTCTGTTGGAATAGTAATGTATGCATTGGCCATTGCCTTTTGGCTCATTCACGCATTTATTCCACACCACCACCACAGTTCATTTATTCCCTCAGAACAATGGGGGGTTGACCGAATCACAGCTACGGGACAAAATCCGCTTCATGATTGGCTTGAGGTAGACTTAGGAAGCAACCACCTGAATCTTGGGCTTCGCAAGTCCGCAGAAAACAGTTTCTCCCTCCCCCTACAACTACTTCGCCCTAGTATTGACCAGGCTTTATGTTCAATACAAAAAGTAGAAAACACATCCTTTAGTCTTTCTAAAAATTTTAATCTTGGCTTAAAATCAAGGTTTAAGAGTACTCAACCAGGAAGAGTTCCTGTTGGGCATAGCCCTCCTTTGGTGTAATGCAATTTTTTTTCTCTGCCTCCTTACAGAAGCAGGTTTTTGCCTTACAACCAAACTCTTAGTATGTTTCTTAGTAAAATTATTGGATTCTCTATCCAACATAAATCATGGGTAGGATTTGCCATAGTCCTTTGGACCCTATGGGGTGCTTGGTCCTTATATCATTTACCCATAGATGCTGTTCCCGATATAACCAATCACCAAGTTCAGCTGGTTACTACTGCGCCACATTTAAGTGCCGGAGAAATGGAGCTTATGGTAACCGAGCCTTTGGAACGCCGATTTTTCCATTTGCAAGGCCTGGTGAACATGCGCTCCTTAAGCCGTTATGGCCTTTCTGTTATCACGCTGGTCATAGAGGAAGATATGGATCCGTTCCATGCGCGCCAACTGGTGAGCGAAAGATTAAAGGGTATAGAAAATGAATTGTCTCCGGGGGTAAATCCTCCGGAAATGTTACCTATGACCACCGGACTAGGGGAAATTGTTCAATACCGGCTCAAACAGCATCCCAACATAAGCCCCAAATATACCTTGCAAGAACTCCGGTTCCTTCAGGACTACCGGATTAAACCCTTGCTGGCAGGGATTCCGGGTATTACAGAAATCAGCACCTTTGGGGGCTACGAACCGGGCTATACCTTTATTCCCGATCCACATAAGCTTCGTTCCGCCAATATAGACCTTTTGAGCTTAAAGCAACAGCTTCTAGGCTTCAACTTAATTGGTGGAGGAGGCTACCAAAACATTCAAGGAAAAAGTCAATATTACCAACTTGATGGCAGGCTGAATGAAGCTCGGGAGCTGGAACAAATTTCCATACAAAATCGGCATGGAAAAACCTTTAGGCTTTGGGAGCTTGGCCGTATGGATAGTACGGCGCAAACCTTACGATTTGGAGCGCTTACCGCTGATGGCCAAGGAGAAGTGGTTGGCGGCATCGCTCTTCTTACCAAGGGGGCCAACGCTTTTCAAGTAAGTCAGCAGGTTTCCGAACGAATTGCAGAAATTCAAACCACCCTCCCAAAGGGACTCGAAATTCAAATCTACTTAGATCGTGCCAATCTTGTAGGGCGCACCATTCGCACAGTAAAGACCAACTTAATGGAAGGCGGACTGATTGTGCTGTTTGTACTCATTCTGTTTCTAGGGCACCTGCGCGCAGGCTTGGTGGTGGCTAGTGTTATTCCCTTATCCATGCTCTTTGCGGCAGGCCTAATGCGCACCTTTAACCTAAGTGGCAACCTTATGTCTTTGGGGGCTATTGACTTTGGCCTTATGGTAGATGGCGCCGTTGTTTTGGTCGAAGGGGTATTGCACTCCCTACACCGTCAAGGCCTTCTTAAAAATTCAGCGAAGGTGTCAAATAGGGTAAGCTTGTCCGTTTCCAAGCGCTTATTAAGCCCGGCCCTTTTTGGCCAACTTATCATTTTGGTGGTTTACATTCCAATTCTTTCTCTACAGGGGGTGGAAGGTAAAATGTTCAAGCCCATGGCATTTACCGTCATATTTGCCATGACCGGTGCCATTTTATTATCTTTCACTTATGTGCCTGCCATGACTGCTGCCTTGGTTGCTCCCCGCCCCAAAAGTACAGGCCCCTGGGCCGATTGGCTCTTTAAAAAAATCTCCAAAGCATATACCCGTTTGCTTCGCATTTCTCTTCGAAAAGGCGCTCTGGTGATTAGCCTGTCGTTGCTTTTGTTGGGTGCTTCTATAGTTCTTTTCATCCAACAAGGCACCGAATTTATCCCAACCTTGGAAGAAGGAGATTTAGCTATGCAAATGACCGTACCTCCGGGTACACCTCTAGACACCATGGTGGCAAAAACTCAACGGGTAGAAAGCGCTTTGATTCAAAAATTTCCTGAAGTAAGGTCTGTGGTTTCCAAAATCGGCACCTCCGAAATTCCCACCGACCCTATGGGCTTAGAGGATGCAGACATCATGATTCTTTTAGAACCCAAGGAGCTTTGGACAACGGCGCACCACCGAGAGGCCTTGGTAGATTCTATGAAATCCTATTTGCAAGGCATTCCTAACGCCTCTTTCGAGTTCACACAACCTATTGAACTAAGATTCAACGAACTGCTTAGCGGAGCCAAAAGTGATTTGGTGTTTAAGGTCTATGGCCCAAACAGGGACAGCTTGGTTGGCATTGGTAAACGGATGGAGGTGATGGCAGAACAAACCAGAGGAGCCTCAGACATTAAACTAGATGTAACAGAAGGCCTGCCTATGAAACAATGGAAACCTAACTATTCCCTTTGTCAAGCCCACGGAATTAGCCCGGATGAGTTGAACCAACTTTTGGAACTTGCCAGTTCGGGCACAAAGCTTTCGGACATCCGAAAAGATGGCGGTTTAAAAAGCTTTTCGTTAAGACTACCCCAAAGCTGGAGAGCACAAAAAGATGCTTGGCAATACCTTCAAATTCAAGCAAAGTCCGGCGAGCTACTTCCGCTTGGTCTATTCCTTTCCGCGGAAACACAAACCGGGCCCGTACTCATAAGTCGTGAAAAAGGTCAGCGGTTTATTGCGTTAGGGATTAATGTTAGAAACCGCGACATGGGTTCCTTGGTAGAAGAGTTGCAAACCAACCTAAAAATGCACCTGAATTTACCGCCTGGCTACACCCTTAGCGTTGGGGGAGATTTCGAAAACCTAAACAGGGCCAAAAAGCGCCTGCTCATTGCCCTTCCACTGGCCCTAGTGCTTATTGCCTTCTTGCTTCTTTTGGCATTAAAACAAGTACTAGACGCCGCAGGCGTGTTTTTAGCCATTCCGTTTTCTGCCATCGGGGGCATTTTTATGTTGTATGCATTTGGGCTACCCTTTAGCATATCGGCAGGCATTGGTTTCATAGCCCTTTTTGGCATTGCGGTGCTCAACGGCTTAGTTATGGTCAATGGCTATAAAAACAAACAGTTCGAGGGCCATTCTTACCTCACCGCCGTTTGGAAAGGAAGCCTAGAAAGGGTTCGGCCTGTGCTAATGACGGCTACGGTTGCCGCTCTTGGCTTCTTGCCTATGGCCTTTTCTACCGGCGATGGCGCCGAAGTTCAAAGGCCGCTAGCCCTAGTAGTAATTGGGGGCTTGGTTTCCTCCACTTTATTAACCTTAATTATTCTTCCCATTGTGTTTATTGAACGCTTCAAACGCTTTGGCAAAAACAAAGCACTCACCAGTCTAGCCCTTATTTGCCTCATTAGTACCGCTCAAGCGCAAGTGGGTCCCCAACAAGTTATGGATTTGGCTCAACAACATGCCCCGGAAGTCCATGTTTGGGAAAAAGAACTCCAAGCCGCTGTTCCTTTGTCAAAGTTTCGCCCCAATCTGGGCAGCACCGACCTGCTGTACCAACGCGGACAAATCAATGGAGTTATGCAAGATTACTTCGTAACCCTTAGTCAAGACTTGGGAAACCCTGTTTCTTGGTTTACTCAAAAAGCCGAAGGCCAACGCTTTTTGGAAGTGCAACAGGAAAAACTGAATCAAAGCATCCTTCAAAATCAATGGCTTGCCCTTTCTGCCTGGGTAGATTGGACCTATCAGACCCTGATAAAACAGCTCATTGAACAGGAATACGAACTCTTGTTGCAGGAAAAAAACCTCCTCAAAATTCAAGAAGAAACAGGCCAGTCCGGAAAAGCCGCTTGGTTGCTTGCCGACCTGCAAGCCATGCGCCTGCAACAAGATATGGACGAGGCACAGCACAAAAAAGGCCATGCATTCTTAATGCTAAAACACCTTTGTGGCGATAGCTTAAGGCCTGATGTGGATACCGCTGCTTATTGGGAAATCGGCTTCTTGGCTTTGCCGCAAAAGCCCAATCCCTCCCTTCTTGTAGCTCATGCGGAAACCCAATGGGCTCAAGCGCAGTGGAAGCATGCCCAAAGCCGGCATTTGCCTCGTTTTCATGTCGGATATTTTACTCAACAACTCGAAGGCCAACCAGGATTTAACGGCTGGCAAGTGGGTGGCAGTTTCCCCTTGTTTTCAATGGCCCAATACGCCCAAACCCGGTCTTTAGCTCTAAATACCCGTGTTTACGAGGCCAAAAGCATCCTGATTCAAAGCCAAAGTCAGGTCGCACTTAAACAAGCCCAAATGGAGCAACAACACCTGACTCAAAGGAAAGAAGAACTGGAAGCGTATCTGCAAAAAAACTTGGAAGCACTGGCGGCTTTAAACCTCCAACTGAAACAAGGTGGCCTCCAAGGCCAAAGCCTTTACCTCCAAAGCCGTAGAGAGCTCCTAAAACTTCGTCAAGAATGGCTTGGCCTCCAACGTCAGCTTTGGTTTAATCTAATTGCTCAACAACAAAACAACATCTGATGAAAATCCTCTCTTTCAATATCTCGCTTAGCTTTTTTGGGCTACTCTTTTTTGCCTCTTGCCATAGCAATGCCGAAAAAGACGTGGCCCATAAACCTACCGACATGCGTCCTAGCAAAGACACCGTTCGGTTAATCATTAAACAAGAAAAGTACAGCTTCCAAGCGCAACTGGTTCCCGGTCCCAACGAAAGCTTTGAGCAATGGATTCCTATGCCGCTCTTTGTCCAAGAATGGTTGATTATGCCAGGAACCCTTGTTCAAAAAGGTGAACCCGTCGTGCGCATGCAGCATCCGGACTTGATGGCTGCTGGTCAATCCTTTATTGCTTTAACCCAAGAAGAACAACAAAAAGAGCAACGATGGAAACATTTAGAGGAAGCAGCACAAAAGGGTGCCTCTGGTCATGAACAAGCTTCCGCAGCCAAAACCGATTGGGTTCGGTGCATGGCCGAGCGGGAAGCCTTAGGAGCTAAGCTTATTTCACTGGGCTTGGACCCATTCAGCCCCGGCTTTAAACCTTCGGCCCAAATACAACTCCGAGCTCCCAAAAGGGGCTACCTATCGGAGGAGCTACCCACAGAAGGGGCATTAGCGGGAACGGACACCAAGCTCTTTACCTTAATTGCCCAACAACCTAGTCAATTCCGAATTGAAACATTAAGCAAACCCGAAGGGCTTAGTCTAGGCGACACATTATTCGACCCTCAGCGCTCACTTAGCTTACAGCTTACCCGGTGTTTACCCCCTCAGAATGCAGCCAATCCACTTTGGATATTGTTTGCTGAATCCAACCGTCCCACCGGCATTGCTCCCTTTTCTTGGACCACCCTGCATTGGCATGGAGAAGTGGACAGTGTTGGAGTCATTACTCAACCCCAAGGTTTCAACCAGCTCAGCATTAAGCTGGTAAGTCCTGAGGGCAAAACCATAGAAGCCCAAACCCAAATCGATCCTAGTGCCGGAGAATTGCTGTTGGACAAAACCTTTGTTGGATTCGCCGTGGCTACGGACAAAACGGAAACAGCTGAAGGCTTTTAAGTTTGGGCGCCTTATCCTGCGCTCCTTGCAAGTCCTCGGAGGGCTCCATGAGTCCTGACCGAAGCGTTAGGACTTTCCACTCGGTCAGGGGCGCGAGATTCTTCAAAAAATAGCCCCCCGGCCAAACGAAGGACCCTTTGAAGGCGAAGGATGCGCCGCCCTTAGCCGAGGAGGTGTAGCTTTGCGGAACCACCGCAGGCTTAGGGAGGCAATCCTAAGCCGAGAAGGACCGCAGTCAGGGCCGGATAGCATACTAAAACACAAATTGGAACCGGGGCCCAAAAAATAAATCCCCTGGGAATCAACAGATAAAAATTGAAAAGGGAAGCCTTAGGATGCCTTAGCCTTCGTTGGTGACCAGTGTGCCGACTTGTTCGCCATCCACCAATCGGAGCAGTTCGCCGGGCTGATTGATGTTGAACACCACAATGGGGAGGCGGTTTTCGTTACAGAGGGTAAAGGCCGTCATGTCCATTACGTTAAGGCCTTTGCGGTAGACTTCGTCGAAGCTGATGGTTTCGTAGCGTGTGGCGCTTGGATCTTTTTCGGGGTCTGCGCTGTAAATGCCGTCAACTCGGGTTCCTTTGAGGATTACGTCGGCTTCGATTTCGATGGCGCGAAGGCTGGCGGCTGTGTCTGTAGTGAAGTAAGGGTTACCGGTGCCGGCACCAAAAATTACCACTCTACCTTTTTCCAGGTGGCGAATGGCGCGGCGACGGATAAAGGGTTCGCCGATTTCTTTCATTTCTATGGCGGTTTGCAGCCGGGTGTGAATGCCGATATTTTCTAGTGCGGACTGGAGCGCCATGCCGTTCATTACGGTGGCCAACATGCCCATGTAATCGCCTTGCACCCGGTCATAGCCACCTTCTACGGCATTGATGCCGCGGTAGATGTTGCCACCGCCGATTACGACCGCTACTTGAGCGCCTCTCTCCAATACGGCTTTGATTTGTCCGGCATAATGGCTCAACATGGCCGGATCGATTCCGAATTGGCGTTCGCCCATGAGCGACTCTCCGCTGAGTTTGAGTAAAATGCGTGTATATTTCATGGCAATTGCTTCAAAAAAGGGTAAAAAAAAAGGAGAAACCTAAGTTTCTCCTTTTCCATTATTGCAATGCGTAACGCCGGAAAGCAGTTACGGTAAGCTCCTTGTCTGCGGACTGTAAATACTGAAGTACGCTCATTTTTCCGTCCTTAATAAAGGCTTGCTGCAGGAGGGTGTTTTCTTTGAAAAATTTCTCCAACTTGCCTTTGGCAATCATATCGATTTTGTCGGCAGGCTTTCCTTCTTGGAGCAGCTGCTCTTTGGCAATTTCGATTTCCTTTTCGATGGTGTCTTGAGGAACATCGTCTTTATCCAAAGCTACGGGCGCCATGGCAGCGGCTTGCATGGCCACATCTTTGGCGATGGCTTCTACATCACTTACATCGGCTTTATTGAGGGCTACAATGGTAGCTACACGGTTGCCTGGGTGATTGTATCCTACCACAAAAGCACCTTCAATAAATTCGCAATTGCCTACTTCGATTTTTTCTCCAATTTTGCCAACCATGTCGGTAATGTGTTCCCCGATGGTACGGCCATCTAAAGAAGCTTGAAGTAAAGCTTCGGGAGCATTGATTTGGTTATCGAGTGCAATTTTAGCGATGGTGTTTCCAAAGGAAACAAAATCCTCGTTTTTGGCAACGAAGTCGGTTTCGCAATTAAGGGCAAGCAAAATGGCCTGACCTTTATCGTTGGTATGCGCTACAACGTATCCTTCGCTTGCTGAGCGATCGGAGCGGTTAGCGGCGACCTTTTGACCTTTTTTACGAAGTATTTCTACTGCTTTTTCGAAATCCCCTTCCGCTTCGGTAAGGGCTTTCTTGCAGTCCATCATACCCGCACCGGTTTGTTTGCGGAGATTATTTACTTCAGCAGCTGTAATTTTTACCGTTTCAGACACCTTGGTATGGTTTTTTAATTAGTTAGATACTTCGTCGGAAGCTTTGCTGTCGTCGCCTTCGGTATCGGCTTCGGCAGTAACGGTTTCCTTGGTTTCTTCTTTAGCTTCGGCTTTAGCCTTTGGTTCAGCTTTAGCCTTAGATTCGGCTTTAGC
>CAZJFM010000004.1:42017-88755 GCA_964545365.1 uncultured Candidatus Competibacteraceae bacterium
TTCGGCTTTAGCCTTAGATTCGGTTTTAGCTTTTGGTTCGGCTTTGGCCTCGCTTTCAGCTTCAGCTTTAACCTCACTATCCGCTTCTTTGGCATCCTCTTCTTTAGGCGCTGCCGGCTTGTTTTTATCTTGCTTGCGTTCTTCCAGACCTTCGTTGATGGCTTGACTAATCACCTCGAGGATTAAGGCAACGCTATCGGAAGCGTCGTCGTTGGCCGGAATCGGGAAATCGATTTCGTTGGGATTGGAGTTCGTATCCACAATTCCAAAGGTGGGGATATTGAGTCGTTTTGCTTCTGCAACTGCAATGTGTTCGCGCTTGATATCTACGATAAACATAGCGGCAGGTAAGCGATTCAAATCGGCAATAGCACCAAAATCCTTTTCCAATTTAGCTTTGGTACGCGAAATAACCAATCGCTCTTTTTTAGACAAGGTTTCGGCAGTGCCGTCCTTGAGCATGCTTTCGAGCTGGGTCATTTTTTTCACCGTTTTGCGGATGGTCACAAAGTTGGTGAGCATACCACCGGGCCAACGTTCAGTAACGTAAGGCATCTGACAGTTACGCGCTTTTTCGGCGATAATCTCTTTGGCCTGCTTTTTGGTACCAACAAACAAAACCTTTTTGCCGGAGCGAGCAATTTGACGAAGAGCTTTTGAGGCGTCTTCGAGTTTAGCAGAGGTTTTGTTTAAGTCAATAATATGGATGCCATTCTTCTCCATGAAGATGTATGGAGCCATTTGAGGATTCCATTTACGGCGAAGGTGTCCAAAGTGAACACCGGCATCCAGCAATTGTTGTACAGAAACTTTTGACATAAGAATGAATGCAGCTTGAGATTAACGCTTGGAGAATTGGAAGCGACGACGGGCCTTTTTGCGACCGAACTTTTTACGTTCTACCATACGGGGGTCACGGGTAAGGAGTCCATGCGTACGCAATTGAGGGCGAATTTCTTCGTCTTCGGACACGAGCACTTTGGAGATGGCCAAACGTACGGCCTCGGCCTGTCCGTTGATACCACCGCCATGCACGTTGATATTGATATCGAATTGAGAAAAATCCTGCTCAGTAACCTCAAAAGGCTGCGTAATTTTGTATTGCAGAATAGAGGTTGGGAAATAGGCTTTGTAATCGCGCTTATTTACAGTGATTTTGCCTGAGCCTCCTTTTTTGAGGTAAACACGTGCCACGGAGCATTTCCTGCGGCCGGTCATGTTGATCACTTCCATATTACTTTATTGCGTTGAGGTCAATCGTTTTGGGTTGTTGAGCTTCGTGTGGATGCTCCGTGCCGGCATATACCTTAAGGTTCCCCATAAGCGCGCGACCGAGACGGTTTTTAGGCAACATGCCGCGCACTGCATTTTCCAAAGGAAATTCGGGACGCTTGTCGAGCATGCGTGAAAACTCCAACTCACGCTGCCCACCGGGGTATCCGGTATGCTTGCGGTAAGTTTTTACCTGAGCTTTTATGCCTGTTAGTCGAACTTTGTCGGCGTTAATTACAATTACATTATCTCCACAGTCGCTGTGGGGAGTGAATCCGGGTTTGTGCTTGCCGCGCAGCATCATGGCGATGCGTGCTGCCAAACGTCCCAGTACTTGATTTTCGGCGTCTACTATGATCCACTCTTTTTGAGCGGTCGCGGCGTTCACCGAAATTGTTTTGTAGCTATTTGTTTCCACTATACTATCGTTAGCCTATTCTCCGTAAAATGGGCTGCGAAAATAAGGACTATTTTTCATCCCACCAATATTTCAACAAAGCAATATTGAAAAACTTAAGGTTCATATCCTAAATAAACCAAGCAGGCTCCCCCATCTGCAGGTTTATCCAGCCATGATTTTCGTATGCCCGGAATCCAAACGACCTCTCCTCCAAGCCGCCATACGGCTTGGTTCCTTTTTCGTTCTCCTCTTAATCCTGCTTCGTTCAACACGTCGCTTACTTTTTTTCGTCCGTTTCGAATGGCCATTTTATCGCCGCTCCTCCAAAGGCCATATTCCAAACCTTTTTTTTCCCAGCCGGGAGGAAGCGAAAACATCCGCAAACTAGGTTCTTGAGTTCCCTCGAGGTCCAAAATATAGCCCGGAGGAAGTGCTGTATGCACATCTTCTTCGGAGCTAAATCTCCAATCGGACGAAAGCTCTTTGGCTCGTTCTTGTAAAATTAAGGCATGCTTTTCGGCAATCAATTCAAACTGCGGGCTTACCAGTCTTTTTCCCGGTGCTGCCCCTATCAATTCCCAAGCCAATCGACCTTGGGCCTCAGTAAACCCATAAGGCTCCAACAACCAGCTAAGCACATGTTCGTCTACACCGGCGGCTGCCATTTCTAAAAAAAGCATTCGATAGTCTCCGGTATCCGGATCCTGATGCATAAGTCGGTTTCTCCTCTCGTGCAGCCATTGTTTTTGAATGTTCAAGCTGGTTTCCAATTTGGAAAGGCTCCGTTCAAAACTTTGCGGCCAAGCCGGATTCAATGATTTGAGTATGGGCAATAGCTTATGGCGCACCAGATTGCGCTTGTACTTAAGCTCGGCGTTGCTTTTGTCTTCCCTCCATGCCAGCTGCTTTTGGCGGGCAAATTGCTCAATCTCCTCTGCTGTAGCAAAGCGTAAAGGACGAATTTTATGGCCATCTCTGGCCGGAATTCCTTTTAGACCGGAAAGACCTGTGCCGCGAGAAAGGTTCAGCCATAAGGTTTCGAGGGCATCGTCTAAATGATGGCCTGTAGCCAGCCATTGGGCTCCCTTTTCTTCCCTTAGCTGCTCAAAGGCAGCGTATCGAAGTTGACGGGCTTTAAGCTGCACCCCCTGCTTTTGCCCACCTAAATCGGCTTGAACGACCTTAAGTTCCAAACCCAAAGTTGCACAGACCTCAGCCACCAAAGCCTCGTCCATTAATGAATCTTCCCCCCGCAAATGGTATTGCACATGCACCGGCCATAAGGTATGTCCACTTTGATGCAAGAGCTGCAGCAATACCATGGAATCCACGCCACCACTTACGCCCACAACAAAAGCTTGAGGCGACTCAGGGAGAAGCCCTGCCAAATAGTCCTTAAATCGCTCCTCGAAGCCTTGGTCTTTAGCTTTCATGATTGGTCCATTTAAGCCACTCACGTAAACGAGCTGTTTTCCAACCTAATTCTTCCCATTCTTGTTCCGGATCGCACTTTCGGGTCAAGGCGCTGCCTACCCATAAGCGGACTCCTTCTTCCGGGTTTACCAATAGGCTTCTAATCAACACATTAAAATCACCGCCCAAACCGGGGATCCAGTACCCTGCAGAGCCCGAAAAAGCACCTCTAGGCTCTTCTTCGGCCTCTGCAATGCATTGCATGGCGCGCAATTTAGGCGCTCCGGTCATGCTGCCCATAGGAAACATAGCTGCTAAAACTTCGTACCAGGCCAGATGGGGCTTTGGCTTAGCGGAAAGCGTGGAAATCATCTGATGCACCCCGGGAAAAGGTACGGTTTGACACAAGTGTTGTAGCTTGACTGTGCCTTTTTGTGCAATTTGGCTCAAATCGTGGCGAACCAAGTCTACAATCATAATGTTTTCGCTGCGTTCTTTAGCGTTTTCTTGCAAGCGAAAGGCCGCCGCCAGGTCCTCTTGTGGGTCTTCAGCCCTAGGAGCCGTTCCTTTCATAGGTTGACTGAACCATTGCCCATCACGAAAGCAGGCAAAACGTTCAGGACTTACCGACACCACTGTTTCTTGCGGCGTTCGCAAAAATGCCGAAAAGGGCATCGGTTGCCGAGCGGTCCAATCCAGCCAAAAAGCCGGCCAATTGGTGTCCAAGGGTAAATTTAACTGCAGCTTATTGCAAAAATTCACCTCGTAAATTTCCCCTAGATCCATTAGCCGCAGCAAAGAAGCTGCCTTCTTTAAGTACTCGGGTTTATTGAATTTCCATTGGGCTTGAACGGCTGTGTGAACTTTAAAATCCACCGATTCATTAGGGACGGCGCCTGATTGTATCCACGTTTCCAACCAAGGCAATTGAGGGCCGCTGTGGTGTAATTGCCCGTTCAAGGCATACAAGACATGCGCAGGTCTAAAAAAGTATCCGGCCTTACCATTTACTGAGGGCAATTTGTGCGGCCATTGGGCAAAACCGGCCTCATAACAAAAGTGCCCTACCCAAAACTGGTCGCTAGGCATGGGTGCAAAGCCATCCATACCTTGAGCCAAGGAAGGGTTTCTCACTTCAATGGGCTCCCAGGCCAAGAGCCAATCTACCAAAGGAGGTATAAAGGGGCTTTCTACACGAGGGTCACTAAAGCCTTGGCTACTAAAGGCGGCCAATATCGGTTCGTTGGCCAAGCGGAAAAAAAATTGCCGAAACCAAGCATCACTCTTTTCGACAGGAATGGGATAGACTTGAGTCATGATTGAGTCAAAGCCTGTTCAAAATACTGTGCCACCGGCAAGGCGTCGTCGTAATGGGCCAAGCTCCATTCCAGCAAGTCGTTGTTGAGCAAGGGCATAGCATCCTCGTATTGCGCCATGTAGTAGAACTGCTTGTTGTACATCAAGGGCTGTAACTCTGCTGCTGCTTTATGTTCTGGTTCGCTCAACCGCTTGTTTTTATCGCCTTTAATTCCTCCATACCGTTTACGAAACGCTTCGTCGGATATGGCTTTTTCGAACTTGGCAGGATCGGCAGCCATGTAATCTCGAATGCGCTTTAATTCGGTTTTGTCCGGAGCGTAGGCCCCTCCGGCGAACATAATGGCTTCTGGCGAAAATTGGAAATAGAGCCCCAGGCGTCCGGCCGCATCTTTTTTGCCATTGACGGAAATAGCGGCTGCCATGTGCAATTTATAAGGCTCCTTGTTTTTGCTGAACCGAATATCTCTGTTGATACGAAACAAACAAGAAGCAGCCGGCTGCACCAACCGAGCATCGCGCTTTCCTAACTCGTCTATCAAGGCTTGGGTAAAGGCCAAGAAAGGCTTACGAACTTGATCTTGGTATATATGCCGGTTGGCATCAAACCACGCCTTATGGTTGTTCGGAGCAAGCTCCATAAAAAAGTCCAAAAATGCTTCCGAAAACCAAGCCATGGTATTGAATTATTGGGATGAAACTCTTTGCTTGTAGGAAGCCAACCAAGCCTCCATTTTTTCCTTTCCTTGCTCCTGCGCAAAAGGCACGGAAGGTGTTAAGGAGGTTTGTCCGGGCACTTCTTCAATATGCAAGGTTTGGGTTGGGAATGCAAAACGGATGCCCAAATACTCGGCCAACCGCATGATTTCCAAAATCATTTGTTGCCGAATTTTCAGCTCTTCGGACCAGGTGGGCACATCAAAAAACACATAGAACAGCACATCAATGCTGTGTGCTCCCATATTATTCACGTGAATTTCATAGGTATCCTTCCACGTTTGCGGATGGTTCAAAACAATGCCCTTTAAGCCCTCCACAAAAACCTCCAATACATGAGGTGCCGTATCGTAGGTGACCGCAATATGGGTATTGAACCTGCGGTAGTTGCGCATGCCCATATTGTTCACAATCATATCGGCTACCTTGCCGTTGGGTACATAGGTAACCGAATTGGCGAAGGTACGCACTCGGGTACTTCTAAAACCAACTTCTTCTACCGTGCCGTCTAGTCCATCGGCTTGAATCCAGTCGCCCACCTGAAAAGGTTTGTCAATAAAAATCATGAGGCTGCCGAACATATTCTTAATGGTATCTTGAGCGGCCAAAGCAAAGGCCAAACCACCGATAGATACCCCGGCAACCAGTGCCGTAACGTTAAAATCTAAGCTGGAAAGCACCCAAACAATACCAATAATAACCACGACTACCTTGGCCATTTTACGGACCAAGGGCACCAATTGATCGTCGAGGGTAGTATCTGTTTTGGCGGCCCTGCGTTCCATGAAAATGGATACCACATCTACAATACGGTATAAAGTCAAGGTTAAAAAAATGGGTTCGGCTACATGAAAGCCGGTAAAAAGGATTTGGGAAACCGTGACTTGCAACTGCAATACCGGGATAAAGAACTCCAATACCTGCAGCAGCAAAAAATAACTAAAGGGAATAGCGGCCTTGTGCACGGCCATACGCACAGGCTTTGGCACTACCGGACTCTTAATCAGTATCCGCACCAAACGCTCCAACACAAAAGTAAACAGCTTATGCAGCAAAAAAGCAAGCAGCAAAAGGACACCAATTCCAATCCACTGCCAGGCCTTTAGGCCCAAAAAAGAGCCGGTTTGGTCGCCGGGCATCCAGTTCATTAAGGCATCTGTACCAAAAGGGAATACCGCACTATGGATGGAGGGGATGGCTTGTTGGGCCGAGGCACCATAAACCCACCGGTTACCCTCCTTCACCAAAAAAACCTCGGGATAGGTTTTATGCAGCACGTACTTATGTTTGCCACTTAGGCTATCTAAAAAATCAGGGGAATTGGGCACCTTTTCCATATCCAGGAAAAGGCCTTTGGAATCAAAAATCTGTTTGAGTTGAATGGCCAAACGTTCCGCTTCTTTGGCAGGCTTTCCAGGAAACAAACCATGTACTCGACTTGGGGTGTAGTGGTCCTCGCTCAGCGCATAAAAGTGCAAATGCACGGCATGCTGTGGACTCGATTGATCTAAAGGATATTGTTGAGCATTTAACCCAAGCGAATAAAGCAATAAAAACAAAAAAACACCCCAAAATCTTCTCATAGGACAAATATACTCAGCCACCGCTCCCAAGCCAAATGCCAAACTGCCATTCACTATTCACCATTCATGATTCGTTCTGCACACCTCTTTAATTTTACTTACATTTGGAGTCCAAATACCACCCGTATAGGTATGGATATGGAAATTAAAAAAGAGGGCAAATTTGAGTTTGTAGAAGTTGGCCAAGGTCCTGTCATGATTATTCTTCATGGTCTTTTTGGCGCACTCAGCAATTTCCGTGAAGTCGTTGGCCACTTTAGCCAAAACTACACTACGGTTATTCCCTTAATGCCCATTTACCAGCTTCCGCTGCTAGACACCAATGTGAAGCGTCTTACGCGCCACATTGAAGATTTTATAGATCACAAAGGCTACCAAAAAGTTACTTTACTTGGCAATAGCCTAGGCGGACATGTAGGCCTCATTTACACAGCCCAACACCCGGAAATGGTGGAACACCTTATACTAACCGGCTCTTCTGGGCTCTACGAAAACGCTTTTGGCGGTTCTTATCCCCGAAAATCAGATTACGATTTCATTAAAAGCCGGGTGGAATACACCTTTTATGACCCCGACACGGCCACCAAAGAGTTGGTAGACGAGGTGTTTGAGATTGTGAACAATAAGGCCAAAGCCATTCGCATCATTTCCTTGGCCAAAAGTGCCATCCGCCACAACATGGCTTCGGAGTTGCCCAACATGAATGTGCCGGTGTGCCTCATTTGGGGGAAAAACGATACCATTACTCCGCCAGAAGTGGCCGAAGAATTTAACAAATTGTTGCCTGACAGCAACTTATTTTGGATTGACCAATGCGGACATGCCCCTATGATGGAGCGCCCACATGATTTCAACAATACCCTTCAATCTTGGCTGGAGAGCCGCAAAGGCTAAACCATGCCAACAATGGAATTCATATGCAGCTCGGCCAAACCGAGCCAATGCCCCGAAACGCAGGATCCAGAATTTGCCTTTCTTGGAAGGTCCAATGTGGGTAAAAGCAGCCTGCTCAATCTATTGGCCGGAAATAAAAAGCTGGCCAAAACCTCCGGAACGCCGGGCAAAACCCAACTTATCAACCACTTTAAAGCCTCTGAGGGTTTTTACATTGCCGACCTTCCCGGCTATGGCTATGCCAAAGTGAGCAAAGTGCAGCGTGCAGACTTCAAAAAATTGATTTACGGATATTTGGAGCAGCGAAGCAACCTGGCTTGTGCCATGGTACTCATTGACAGCCGATTGCCCTTACAAAACGCCGACCGCGACATGTTGGCCTGGCTCGGCGAGCGCGGTATTCCCTGCGCCATTGTCTACACCAAAGCCGACAAAAGCACCAAAGGCGCATTAGACAAGCAATTGACACAAATCCGTAAATCCCTTTTGAAGGACTGGACCCAACTCCCCCCCGAGTTCGTAAGCTCAAGCGTGGACCGCCGTGGCGGAGATGAACTTTGGGCTTGGATGCTGGAAATAAGTAAGTCTGTAAAGTAGATTTGGCCGCCGGCCACGTCTCCAGCTTTACTCCCCGGTCTTGGGAGCCGGGCCGCCTTGGGAGACTGTTGGTGCGATGCTACACTGGCGGCAATACCGCACTGACGCTTTGAGACCGGTGACACGCTACTATTCTGGAGGCGATGTGGTCCTGACGCTTAGGTCAGGGACTTCGTCTTAAAAACACAAGGCGGCATCGGTCTAAAACGGTTTAACTCTTCTACCATTTTTGTTTGGTTTGCTCCCAGAATGTTTAAAAAACCTCTACATGAAAACAGCTAACGAGCTTGGTTATTCATAATAATTCCATTCGAACATCTCTACATGGGCAGCTAGGCTCGGTTTGCAGGCAAAGTGGCAAAAAACAGGGATGCTTTGGCGTGATTTGGGGCAGGGATGCCGTGGAAAACCCGGAAGCCCAAGGCCCGGAGCGCTTGGCGAGCGGAGGCTGAGGCACGAAGCCCACGTACCGCCTAGCGCTCCGTGGACTTGGGCTGAGGATTTGCAGCAGGCAGCCCGGTTCAGCCCCCCTAAGCTAATCCTTCATTCCTTATTCACAAAAACATGTTCCGCTCGCTTCTATGTGCACCAAAGCCCAGGTGCTGTCGCGGAGCTCCACGATGCTTGCGCTGCTGTCTTGCGGGCCGCCGTGCTGAATGTAATACCGTCGGTAAGGACTTCGGCGGGGCTCGCTTTTGGAGAACACGACCTGCGCTTCTGGCAGGGCATCCATCCAAGCTTTGGGCGCTGTGCCCAGACAGTCAAAAAAGCAGAGCGACAGGCTGTCGCCAGCAAAATAGGCCCGAGAAATTTCGTCTTTGATTTGCTGCTGGGGCCAAAATCCGGGCAGGTCGTCGCGGCCGCGCCACAACATTCCCCAAGCGATGAGGGTGCCTAGCCCCAGGCCAATCAAATAAAAGCGCAACCTGCGCCCAAATCCTTTTTTCCAACCGGCCATTAGAGTGCTGCCATTATGAGGTCAATGTCTTTGTAAGGCAGGCGGTAAATTTTGGCGAAGAATTCGTTGGTTACCATGCCTTGATACAGGTACACCCCACTGCGAGCGGCAGGATGGTTGCGGAAATATTGGTCGGGGCCGCCTTCCTCGCCCATGCTGGCCAACATGGGGGCAAAAATATTGCTCATGGCCGTAGAGGCGGTATGGGCCACCCGGCTGGCAATGTTGGGTACGCAGTAGTGAATAACGCCGTATTTTTTAAAGGTCGGCTGGTCGTGTGAGGTTAGCCTGGAGGTTTCGAAACAGCCTCCTTGGTCAATACTTACATCGATGAGGACCGAACCGTACTTCATTTCACTGACCATTTGTTCGGTAACCACGCAAGGGGTTCGGCCGTGGGCGGCCCTAAGCGCGCCAATGACTACATCAGCCGACTGCATGCGGCGTGCCAGCTCATCGGGCTGCAGCAAACTGGTGAAAATATGGTGTCCGCCAACCAAATGTTGCATGCGGGCCAATCGCGAGAGGCTGCTGTCGAACACTTTAACGCTGGCGCCGAGTCCAAGGGCGGTGCGGGCGGCACTTTCGCCAACGATTCCGGCGCCGATGATGAGTACTTCCACTGGCGGAATGCCGGTTACCCCACCCAGCATGAGTCCTTTGCCTTGGTTGGCGTTGGACAGGTATTCGGCGGCAATGAGCATGGCGGTGCTGCCGGCGATTTCGCCCATGGAGCGAACCACAGGAAAGGCGCCTTCGTCGTCGCGGAGGTAGTTAAAGGCCAAAGCCGTGGCCTTTTTTGCCATGAGTTGACGGATGACGTCGCCGTATTGTGTGGTAGATTGTACCGCCGAAAGGAGGAGTTGCTTGGGTCGGATGAATTCGATTTCTTCTTGGGTGGGCGGGGAAATTTTGAGGACGATGTCGGCTTGGTAGACTTCTTTGGCCGAATACACGATGCGAGCGCCTGCTTCGGCGTAGTCTTTATCTTGAAAATGAGCATGCTTTCCGGCATCGGACTGGATAAGCACTTGGTGACCGCAAGCGGTTAAAAAAGAAACTGCGGATGGGATAAGAGGCACGCGATTTTCCTGAAAGGAAGTTTCGCAAGGTACGCCAATGCTAATTTTGGTGGATTTACGGCCCACTTCAAGCATTTCTTCTTGGGGAAGCAGGACACCGCCCTGTTGAATGTCTTTGTAGCTAAGTCCCGGCTTATTCATAGTTCAACACTCGGTCGATGGAAATATTACGTACTTGGTTGGATTCTTTGGAGAACTGAACCTTAAAGAAGGGCGTTTCGTAGGCAAGGGAGGGGGCGTTTTGAGGCCATTCCACACACAAGACACCATCGGTACGGTGGACATATTCAAAAAAACCTGCGTCCATAGCTTCTTCTTCTTGACGAATGCGGTATAAGTCGGCATGCCAAAGGTAGCCCTTAGTGCAAAGGTATTCATTCAGTATGGAATATGTAGGGCTGGAAATTGCGTCAGAGGAACCCATCGCCTTGGCCAGGGCCGCTACGAAGGTGGTTTTTCCCAAGCCCATTTCGCCGTAAAGCAGCACCAAGTCTCCGGGCATTAGTTGATTGGCCAGCCAATGCGCCGGGCTTTCCAACTCATGGGGCGTGTGTGCTACAAAAGCGGGCATTAGGATTTGGGGCTTAAATGTACGTAGGGCACCAGCATTTCTTCGAGGGAAACGCCACCGTGTTGAAAGGTGTTGCGGTAAAAGTTTACGTAGTAATTGTAGTTGTTGGGGTAGGCAAAGAAGTCGCTTCCTGTGGCAAAAATGTATTTGGTGCTTACATTAATGCGTGGGAGGTGGGCTTCTTCGGGTTTTTCGATTTCGAAGACCTCGTTGGGGTTGTAGCGTAGGTTTCGGCCTTGTTTGTAGCGCAGGTTGGTGGTGGTATTTCGGTCGCCTACTACTTGCACCGGCTCTTTTACCCGGATGGTGCCGTGGTCGGTAGCAATCACCACTTGCGCATTCATATCGAAAGCTCCCCTTAAAATATCGAGCAGCGGACTGTTGTTGAACCAACTTTTGGTAAGGGAGCGGTAGGCTTCTTCGTCGTCGGCCAACTCGCGGATAACTTCCATGTCGGTGCGCGCATGCGAAAGCATGTCTACAAAGTTGTAGACCACCACATTGAGGTCGTTATGCTTTAGGTTGCTGAGGTTCTCGGCGAGTTTGCGTCCGGATTGGAGGTTGGTGATTTTGTGGTAAGACACTTTTTTCTTGAGTCCGAGTCGCGTAATTTGTTCGAGGAGGAGTCCTTCTTCGTGCATGTTTTTTCCACCTTCTTCGTCTTCGTCTACCCAAAAATTAGGGTGCAGTTTTTTTATGTCGGAAGGCATGAGTCCGGCAAACATGGCATTGCGCGCAAAATGGGTTGCGGTGGGCAAAATAGCGCAGGCCATGCTTTCTTCTTTTACTCTGCTAAAATCGGTAAGGATGGGCTGTAGGGTTTTCCATTGATCGTAGCGCAGGTTGTCAATAACCACCCAGAAAACGGGTTGCCCGGAGGCGGATTTAAGCAGGGGTGCCACCTTTTGTTTAAACATGTGGTGAGACATTAATGGGGCTTCGGATTTGCCTTGAATCCAACCGAGGTAATTTTCTTTAATGAAGCGCACAAATTGGGTATTGGCTTCTTCCTTTTGGGACTGAAGGATATCGAGCATGGCATGATTTCGGGCGCCGGCCATTTCCATTTCCCAAAAGACCAGTTTTCGGTAGACCTCAAACCATTCTTCGATAGAGAGTTTATCGCCGATTTGCATTCCAATTTCCCGAAACTCTTGCAGGTAATTTTGGGTACTGCGTTCGTTTACAATGCGCCTTTGGTCCAGGTTTTTTTTAATGGAAAGCAGCAATTGGTTGGGGTGCACCGGCTTAATAAGGTAATCGGCAATACGTGAGCCGATGGCTTCTTCCATTAAGTGTTCCTCTTCGGATTTGGTAACCATAACCACGGGCACTTCGGGTCGGATGGATTTCATATCGCTGAGCACATCGAGTCCGCCGATGCCGGGCATGTTTTCGTCAAGAAAGACCAAGTCTACATGGTTTTCTTTAAAGAAGTCAAGGGCATCTTGTCCGTTGTTAACGGTTTGCACCTGATAGCCTTTTTCTTGTAGAAAAATCAAATGTGGTTTAAGCAGGTCAATTTCGTCATCGGCCCAAAGAAGTTGTATTTTATCCATTCCAAGTGTGTTTTTAGGGTCATATTTCCAATATCTTACCTTTGCAGAAGAACTAAAAGCGGCAAGCATACAATATACGTAGACTTGCAGCAAAGGTAAAACGGAGAAAAGGTGGCAAAGGTATTCAGCCCAAAGATTTTTAATGACCCGGTGTATGGGTTTATTACTATTAGTGACCCGCTTATACAGCAGTTGCTAGACCACCCGTGGTTTCAGCGCTTAGGTCGGATTGCTCAAGGAGGCATGACCTATTTGGTGTATCCAGGGGCGCAACATACCCGGTTTCATCACGCCTTGGGAGCCACCTATTTGATGGAACAAGCCCTAAACGCACTAGAACGCAAGGGCACGGAAATAAGTAAGGAGGAACGTCAAGCGGCTTTGGCGGCCATATTATTGCACGATTTGGGGCATGGTCCTTACTCGCACACCTTGGAAGGAAGCATTATGGCGGGAGTGCATCATGAGCGGCTTTCCTTACAAATGATGCAACGTTTAAACGAAGAATTTCATCAATCTTTAGACTTGGCTATTGCCATTTTTAAGGGGGAATACCCCCGTACGTTCTTTAATCAATTGGTATCGAGCCAACTGGATGTTGACCGGCTAGACTACTTAATGCGTGACAGCTTTTACACGGGAGTTGCTGAAGGAATCATTGGGTCTGAGCGCATCATTAAAATGATGCGTGTAGTAGACGACAAACTGGTGATTGAAGAAAAAGGCATTTATTCTGTAGAGAAGTTTCTTATTGCCCGACGGCTCATGTATTGGCAGGTGTACCTGCACAAAACGGTGTTGGGTGCAGAGGCTATGCTGCACGAAATTTTTAGGCGCGCACGGCATGTAGTTTTGGAAGACCCAAATTTATTTGGCACACCTGCATTACGCGGGCTGCTTTATGCCAAAGGGCAAGAGCACAGTTCGGATGATTTGTTGGATTGGTTTACCCAATTGGACGATACCGACGTAATGGCCTCCATAAAGGTGTGGTCGAATCACAAGGATCCGGTTTTATCCGATTTATGCCAAAGAATTTTGCACCGAAGACTTTTTAAAATAAGGCTGCAAGTGCCGGAAATACCTGAAGACTTTGTGCATGAGTGTCGGAAAAAATCGGCTCAGGTATTGGGTTTGAGCCCAGAAGATACCACCTATTTTGTACAAACAGGATCAGTAGCCAATCAAGGCTACGATACCTCTAAAGGCGAGATTGAAATTTACATGAAATCAGGCAAACTGTTGAACTTTTTTGAAGCCTCGGATAACTTGGCTCCGGAAAACCTTTCAAAAAAAGTAGTGAAGCATTACGTCTGTTTTCCTAAAGAAATACTACCGCTAGACATCTGGCCTCAAGCGCATTGATGGATGGAATTTACGGCGCAACATATTGCTAATGCACTGCAATCCAAAGTGGTTGGAGACCCTCAAAACAGCGTTTTGGGCTGGAGTCCTTTGGAACAGGCCAAAGACGGAGATTTGAGTTTTTTGGCAGATAAGCAATATGCCCATTTGCTGAGCACAACCAAAGCATCCGTTGTTTTGGTTTCGGAATTTCTTATGCCTGAAAACTCCAAGGAAGGCACAAGCTTAATTCCTGTGCCCGATGCCCGCCAAGCAGTAAGTGAACTTTTGAACGCTTGGCAAGCAAGTCAAACCAAGGTTAAGCAGGGAATTCACCCGAATGCTTGGGTAGACCCCAGCGCCAAGGTGCATGAAACGGCCTGGATAGGTCCGGGATGTATGGTTTTCGAAGGGGCGGAAATTGGCGCCGGAAGCCAGTTAGTGGCTCAGGTATTTATTGGAGCAGGGGTGCGTGTTGGCCAAGACTGCCTGTTGCATCCCGGGGTAAAAGTCCTGGATGGTTGTAGCCTTGGCCAAAAAGTAATTTTGCACGCCAATGTAGTGATTGGTGCCGATGGATTCGGATACAACCAGGGCAAGCAAGGGCCTGAAAAAATCCCCCATGTGGGCAATGTGGTTTTGGAAGATGATGTGGAGGTGGGTGCCGGCAGTACCATAGATCGAGCCATGATGGGAAGCACCCTAATAGGCAAAGGCTGCAAATTAGACAACCTGGTACATGTGGCGCATAACGTGCATATTGGAGCCTATTGTTTGGTAGCTGCACAAACCGGCATTGCAGGTTCGGCACAACTTGGTCAGGGCTGCCAAATTGGCGGACAAGTAGGTATGATTGACCATATTCGTTTGGCTGATGGCACTAAAGTTGCTGCACAATCCGGACTAATGAAATCCGTTACTGAAATCAACAGCAAATGGTGGGGGTCTCCGGCACTTCCTGCCAACCATTACAAAAAGGTTTTGATTCTAATAAACAAGTTACCGGAGTTGGAACAAAAAATTAGAACTATTGAACGTAAAGTCAACGATTGATACCGAAATTCGGGAAAGGCTTGCACCTTCTGTCCTCGAGACCGGTCTTCAGGCCAGTATTGGAGATGTAGTAGAGTGGCAAGGCGCAGGGCTGCATAGTGGAGAGCAAATATCCTGCAAGCTTGTTCCTGCGAAAGAAGATACCGGACTGGTATTTTGCCGTACCGATTTGGCCAATACACCCAGCATCCCTGCTCTGGCTGAATATGTAGTTTGTACGGACCGCTCCACTACTTTGGCAAAAGGAGAGGCTTCGGTAGCCACGGTAGAGCATATTTTGGCCGCGCTGTACGGGGCAGGAATAGACAATGCCCTTATCGAAATAAACGGCCCCGAAGTCCCCATTCTAGATGGAAGTGCTGCGCCTTTTTACCAAGCCATTCAAAAAGTGGGCCTGCTGCATTACGAAAAACCTAAGAAGCGCCTAACTATTGACCGAGAAATTAAAGTCTCAACCCAAGATGGGAGCCAGTTCATGCAACTAGGCCCAGGAGCACCTCTAAGCCTGGAAGCTACCATAGATTTCAACAGTCGGGTACTCCCTGAAACCAAGGTTCGATTTTCGACCGAGGATTCGTTTGAAACCGAATTGGCACCTGCGCGCACTTTTGTTTTTTTGCATGAGCTGCACTGGCTTATTCACCAAGGTTTAGTAAAAGGAGGCAGCTTGGAAAACGCGGTAGTATATATTGAACACCAACCGGAAGAGCTTACCTTGCAAGAGCTTTCTACTTTTTTTAACTCGGGCCCACTTACCGTAAATGGAAGGCCCATTTTAAATTCGGAACCCTTGCGATTTAGTAACGAAGCGGCACGTCATAAACTGTTGGATATCCTTGGCGACTTAGCCCTTTGCGGCTTTCAACTGGAGGGGAAATTAACCGCATTACGCCCCGGGCATGCGTTAAATGTTGCGTTTGCCAAAAAAATCAGAGAAATTTACGCCCATGAGTGAATGGACACCAGAAACAATAGATTTATCTAAGACCTTGCACGACATCCATAAAATCATGGAGTTGCTGCCTCATCGTTATCCCTTTTTACTGGTAGATAAAATTGTAGAAATGGATGAAGAGTCGGTGGTAGGTATTAAGAACGTTACCATGAATGAGCCTTTTTTTCAAGGCCATTTTCCGGGCAACCCGGTAATGCCGGGTGTGATGCAAATAGAAGCCATGGCCCAAGTCGGTGGCATTTTAGTTATGAACACCCTTGATGACCCTAGCGCTTACACCCCTTACTTTATAAAAATCGAAAAAGTAAAGTTTAAACAAAAAGTGCTTCCGGGAGACCAATTGGTATTTATGCTCAGGCTTAAATCACCCATTCGCCGGGGAATTTGTCACATGGAAGGCAAAGCTTATGTTCAGGGCAAAGTGGCTATGGAAGGCGAAATGATGGCGCAATTGGTTAAAAACGAAGGCTAATGCAATCCATGCGGCTTGAGCTTTCGGGCATTTCCAGAAACTTTGGTGCCTCCCCCGTGCTTAAAGAGCTAAATGCCTCTTGGAGTGGCCCCGGAATTCATGCCGTTTTGGGCTCCAATGGATCCGGGAAATCTACCTTAATGAAAGTGCTATTGGGCTATGTAAGGCCGGACTCCGGAAGCATACATGCCTTTTGGGAAGAGCAGGAACTCCCGGCTGACCAGCGACTAAACCAAATGGCGCTCACCGGACCCTACATGGAACTGCCCGAAGAATTAAGTCTGGCAGAATTTTTAAATGTACTGGAAACCTTCCGCCCTTCCTTTGAACGAAAAAAAGTGGAACAATGGCTTCAACTGTGTGGTTTGCAAAACAAACAAAACCAAAGGTTGAGCACTTTTTCCTCCGGAATGAAACAAAGAGTACGTTTGCTTTCTGTTTTTGCTTGTGAACTTCCCTTTTGGTTGTTGGACGAGCCTTTGGCCAACTTAGATAAGGCCGGAAAAGACTTTTATTCCCACGTTCTGGCCACAGAAAAGAATAAGCGATTAATTTTGGTGGCTTCAAACCACCAAGAAGAAGAGTACCCCTTTGTACTCTCTACCATACATTTAAACTGATGCTACATGGCAACCACATCTGATTTCCGCAACGGGCTTTGCCTCGAAATGAACAAAGACCTTATGATTATTGTAGAGTTTCAGCGTTTCCAAACTGGACGCGGAGCCTCTAACGTACGCACAAAGCTTAAAAGCCTTACCACCGGAAAAATTATTGACCACACCTTTACCGGTGGCGAAAAAGTAGAAACTGCGCGTATCGAATCTCGCCCACATCAGTTTCTTTACAAAGACGATACCGGCATGGTGCTCATGAACACCGACACCTATGATCAAATTATTCTGCAACCCGAAATGATAGAAAACCACGACTTGCTCAAAGATGGAGACCCTTTGGTTGTGGTGTATCATGCCGAAAAAGAATTGCCCCTTTATGGAGAGTTGCCGGACTTTGTGGAGCTGGAAATCACCTATACCGAACCCGGAATTAAGGGAGACACCGCCACCAATACCCTAAAGCCCGCAACCTTGGAAACCGGTGCCGAAGTTCGTGTGCCTCTGTTTATTAACCAAGGCGATAAAATTAAGGTAGATACCAGAAAACGCACCTACGCTGAGCGTGTTAAGTAATTGTTTCCTTTTTTAGACCTTTGCTACTTTAGTCCAACACCACCACATGCTGTTTGAAGCCCCCATACGACTCGAAGAACTTTGCCAGAAACTTGGTTGCACCTTTGTAGGCAACCCCGACACCTCCGTTGTAGGGCTTAATGAAATACATGTGGTAGGTAGTGGAGAGCTCACTTTCGTAGACCACCCCAAATACTACCTTAAGGCACTGAAATCCCCCGCTTCTGTAGTAATTATTGACCAAGAACCCGAAAACTGTTTCGGCAAGGATTTAATCATTACTCCGGACCCTTTTTCCTTGTTTAAGCAGCTTATGGAAAAAGAAAGTGCCTTTGTTCCTTCCCAACAACTGGTTTCCGAAAGCGCTTACATACACCCTACAGCCATTATTCAACCCGGAGCCTTTATTGGCAACAACGTAAGGATTGGCAAAGACTGTATTATCCATGCCAATGTGACTATTTACGACAACACCCTTATTGGCGACCGAGTAATAATACATGCCAATTCCACCATTGGTGCCGACGCATTTTATGTAAAGCGCCGTTCAGGGTATTACGAAAAATTCCCCTCCGGTGGCTCGGTAGTTATTGAAAATGACGTAGAAATTGGAGCCGGATGCACCATTGACCGGGGAGTTACCAACAAAACTGTTGTTGGAGAAGGAACCCGTATGGACAACCAAGTGCATATAGGCCATGACACCCTCATTGGGAAACATTGCCTCATTGCAGCCCAGGTAGGCATTAGTGGTGTAGTTCGCCTGGAAGACTATGTGCAAATTTGGGGACAAGTAGGCGTTGCTAAAGACCTCACCATTGGCAAAGGAGCGGTTGTTTTGCCAAAGGCCGGAGTAATTAAAAGCCTGGAAGGCGGCAAAAGCTATTTGGGAGCCCCTGCAGAAGAAACAAAAACCGCCATGCGCCAATGGGTGGCCATAAAAAAGCTGCCTGAAATCATCCGAAAGTTCAAGATTTAACGCTTGAAACAGAAAGACTACAAAAAACGCCTGCAATCCCTGCTGCAAATTACACAGGCCATCAACTCCAATTTCTCGCGCGAGCAGCTCGTGCGCATTTTTGAATCCATCCTAAAAAACCAAATTGGGCTTAAACGATTTGCCGTCCTTAGCGCCCAACAAGGAAAGCTAGTTCCCGAAGCCCTTTTTGGGTTTCTGCAATCCGAACTCGACCAAATTGAACTTAGCGCTTATTTGAGCCGTTTGCCCGAGCCCGGAACCTACATTCGTTTGGACTCCGACTCCAACAGCCCCTTCAATGCAGTGGTTCCTGTATTTCATAAGTCCAAACCTTTGGCTTATGTCTTGTTGGCCGACCACGAGCCCGTCGACGACGATGACTTGGACTTTATTCAGGCACTCTCCAATATCGTTTACGTGGCTTTCGAAAACAAACAGTTGGCCAGAGAAGGCATTCGCCAAGAACGCCTAAAAAAAGAACTGGAACTGGCCTCCCAAATGCAAGGTCAACTCTTTCCTGACGCCCTGCCTACCGGTGGAAGTTTAGAAATAGACGCCTTTTACAAAAGCCACACCGAGGTTGGAGGAGATTACTACGACTTTTTTCCGCTCAATGACCACGAATATGCCATTTGCATGGCCGATGTAAGCGGCAAGGGAGTCTCTGCCGCACTCTTAATGTCCAACTTTCAAGCCAATGTGCAGGCCCTCTTTGCTTACGTAGAAAACCTGGAAACCCTTGCCACAAGACTCAACAGCAAGGTAATGCGCAATGCCCGCGGAGAAAAATTCATTACCGCTTTTCTTGGACGCTACAATACCCGCACTCGAAAACTTCATTTTGTAAACTGCGGACACAACCCTCCCCTGTTTATTCACCACAAAAACCTCCAACTCCTAAAAGACGGTTCCATTGGACTGGGCATGCTCGATGAGTTGCCGTTTATTCACAAAGGCACACTCGATGTCCCACCCGAATCTCTATTGGTTTGCTACACCGACGGACTTACCGAACTTCAAAACAACCAAGGCACCTATTTTGGCATGGAAAACTTGTGCGATTTTGTGATGGACCACCGCCAACTTAGCGTAAAGGACCTGGTAGTGCGCACCATTGTACACCTCGAAAAATACAAACAAAACGAACCTTACCGCGACGATATCGCCTTTTTGGCTTGTCGCTTTCACTAAGCCTACCCGCTTAATCTGCTTTCTGCTCGGACTTTTTTAAGCCTTGGGCTCGCGCCATATATACCTTTAAACGGCGACCGGTTAATCCGCGCAACATCCAAAAGTTGATAAGCAGCAAAACCGCTCCAACAAAATAGGGCACTTCATGGCTTATTCCATAAAACACTCCTGCCATTAAAGGCCCAAAAAAACGTGCCGAAGCTCCGGTACTTTGGTACAAACCCATGGTACTTCCTTGGACTTCGCTGCGGGTAATTTTGGAGAGCAATGACAAGCCGGGGGCAATCATTAGGCCATTGGCCAAGGCAATAAAAAAGAGCACAATCAACTCCGCAGGAATGAACCAAGCATCCGGAATTAAGGGAATACTGGTCAAACAAACCATAAGCATCCCCGCTCCAATAAACATAAGTCGAAGTTCACCCAGCCATTTAACCAAAGGCCCAACCAAAATCCCTTGAGATATTCCTGAGCATAAGCCAATAAAAGAAAATAGCCAACTAATTTCTTTTTCGCTAAGCATACGCTCCTCTTTCCAAGTAAGGGTTGCTGCCAACTGAAACATAAAAAAGGCTACCGTGTACACAAAGTAATTTACAAAGAGTGCTCGTTGTCCGGGATGCCTAAACGACCGCACAAAAGCACGCACCGGAAGCACCCGAATCAAGGTGTTCGGATGCTTTTCTTGCAAACTCTCCGGCAATATAAAAAAGGCCAAAACCAAGTTTAAAAAACACAGACCACCCGTAAACCAACCAACGGCTTCAAAACCATACTCGGCCATTAAAAAACCGCCTACAGGCGCACCAAAAATAAAGCCTAAAGAAAAAGCGGCACCAATCAAAGCCAAAGAACCGGCCCGCTTTTCCGGGCTGGTAATGTCCGATATATAGGCTTGAGCCGCCGAAATATTGCCTGAGCCAACACCCGCCAACAGGCGGGCACCCAACAATAAAGGCACCGTCCCGGCAAAAGCCATTAAGCCATAGCTTACCGTATGTATGGCCGTAGAACCTAAAATGATGGGCCGCCTACCATAACGATCCGACAAGGCTCCCCAAACAGGAGTCATAAAAAACTGTGCCAAACTGTACACGGCTGTTACCAAACCCACTGCCAAGTCGCTGCCTCCTATGTCCTTAACAAATATGGGCAAAACGGGAATCACCACGCCAAAGCTGAATAAATCCACAAAAATGGTGAGCAATAAAAGAGGAAGTGCGCGGCCCGGCATGAGGCAAAGGTAAACAGCCAAACTGCTTTGACACCGATAAGCCTTTATTTTTGTATGCACAATAATGCCGCTTTTCCATTACTTTTGTACCATGAAACGCTGGATTCCTTTTGGCTTCGCCCTTTTGTTCCTTTTTTCCTGCGACAACGAAGTCGATTTAACTGCCGATTACAAAGACATTCCCGTTGTATACGGCCTGCTCGACGCCACCCAAGACACCCAGTGGATTCGAATCAACAAAGCCTATTTAGGCGATGGCAACGCGCTTGTCTTTGCCCAATCGCCCGACTCCATTTACTACCCCAACCTACAGGTGGCCCTGCTTCGCCTCAACAGCGACGGCGACCCAGTCGACTCCATTGCCCTCGAACGCACCGAAAATGCCATACTCAAAGACGATGGCACTTTTGCTCCCAACCCCAACATCTTGTTCCGGTACACCTCAGCCATTAACCAAAATTTCGACTACAGACTCCACATCTTCAACCCCGACAACCAGCGCCATATGGTGGTAGAAACCCCCATTGCACGGGCTCCGGTTTTCGACTACCCCAACAGTACCAATGTAAAATTAAACTGGGAGTTTAACGCCACCCTTAACCCCAACCCCGTCATCGATTTTGTGTGGCTTAAATCCAACAATGTAACCGCCTATCAGTTTGAATTCACCTTTGAATACGACGAATTCCCTCAAAGCAATACCTCCAACCGCACCCGAAAGCGCTTTGTGAACACCTACAGCATGTTCAACCCATTCATCGATCAACCGGGCCTGAACGAAATCCGTTTTGGCATTTCCAAAGAAGATTTTTACACATCCATAGCCAACAACATAGCAGAAGACCCCAACCTGGGCCGGGAATTCATTGCCATACACCTACGCGTTTACGGCGCCAGCGAGGAATTGTACCGCTACATCGACATCAACAAACCCAGCACCAGCATCGTGCAAAAAGCCAGCGATTACACCAACATCCCCGATGGAAAAGGCATTTTTGCCTCCCGTACGCAAGTGAGCATTAGCGGCTTACGCCTGGCCGACAACACCTTAGACTCGCTCCGCAGCGGAAGATTTACCAACACCTTGAACTTTATCAATTAGGTTTTTTGGGCGCCTTATCCTGTCGTCGCGGGTAGTAAAGCCACCAAAAGCACGCCGCTGCAAGGGCTGCGGTGGCTCACCTGTAGGTTCCGCCTCCTCGCCCGGCAGCGGCGGCTTTTGGAGCCTTTAGCTACCCTGCTCCACCAGGGGCGCAAAATCCCACTCCGTAGGCAGCCGGTTCTTGATGAACTAGCCCCCGAACTTTTCGAAAAAATGAGACCTCTCTTTCAGGAACAACTGCCAGACTAGTTGGATGCACTCCTCAAAAATGCGGAATCTAACAGCCACCAAAACGACATTTTGTCAGACAAAAAGCCGTAAAACTGCCAACTTTATCGAGTTCCGTTAAAAAAACTGCCAATTTGTAGCCCTCAATTGCCTTGGAACGGTTTTGGCTCATCTATGCCAAAATTGCCAAAACAGCATCATGGGAAAAATTATAGGAATTGACTTAGGTACTACCAACTCATGCGTTTCCGTAATGGAAGGAAAGCAACCGGTGGTAATACCCAACAGCGAAGGAAAAAGAACAACCCCTTCCATCGTAGCCTTTCTGGACAATGGGGAACGTAAGGTAGGTGATGCCGCAAAACGTCAGGCCATCACCAACCCTTACAAAACCATTTTCTCCATTAAACGATTCATGGGTTCCAGTTTTAGCGACCTCTCTAAGGAAGTGGCTCGCGTGCCCTACAAAGTAGTAAAAGGCGACAACGACACCCCAAGGGTTCAAATCGACGACCGCAAATACAGCCCCCAAGAAATTTCGGCCATGGTGCTTCAGAAAATGAAGCAAACCGCCGAGGACTACCTGGGACAATCGGTTACCGAAGCCGTAATTACCGTTCCGGCATATTTTAACGATGCCCAGCGTCAGGCCACCAAAGAAGCCGGCGAGGTAGCAGGACTTAAGGTACGCCGAATCATCAACGAACCCACAGCCGCAGCTCTAGCTTACGGACTCGATAAGCAAGACAAAGACATGAATGTGGTGGTCTTTGACTGCGGTGGTGGTACGCATGACGTATCCATTTTGGAGCTTGGCGATGGAGTTTTTGAGGTAAAATCTACCGATGGAGATACCCACTTAGGCGGGGACGACTTCGATCAAAAAATCATCGATTGGTTGGCTGACGAGTTCCAAAACGACGAAGGGGTAGATCTTCGCAAAGACGCCATGGCACTTCAACGCCTCAAGGAAGCGGCAGAAAAAGCCAAAATTGAGCTGAGCAGCTCCACCGAAACCGAGATTAACTTGCCTTACATCATGCCCGTTGACGGCATTCCAAAACACTTGGTGCGCAAGCTTTCTCGCTCTAAATTCGAACAACTCTGCGACGATCTTATTCAGCGCACCATTGAGCCTTGTCGTTCGGCACTTAAAAACGCCAACATGTCGGCTTCCGATATTGACGAGGTAATCTTGGTGGGTGGTTCCACTCGAATTCCGGCAGTGCAAGCCGCCGTTGAAAAGTTCTTTGGCAAATCTCCCTCCAAGGGAGTGAACCCGGACGAAGTAGTAGCCATTGGAGCCGCTATTCAGGGAGGAGTACTTTCCGGAGACGTGAAAGACGTGTTATTGGTAGACGTTACCCCACTCAGCCTAGGTATTGAAACCATGGGCGGTGTAATGACCAAACTCATCGAAGCCAATACCACCATCCCAACCAAAAAATCTGAGGTATTCAGCACCGCATCAGACAATCAACCTTCGGTAGAAATTCACGTTTTGCAAGGCGAACGCCCCATGGCCAACCAAAACAAAACCATTGGTAAGTTCGTGCTGAGCGATATTCCACCGGCACCTAGAGGCATTCCAAAAATTGAAGTAACCTTTGATATAGATGCCAACGGTATTTTGAATGTTTCAGCTAAAGATCAGGCTACGGGCAAAGAACAAAGCATACGGATTGAAGCCTCTTCCGGCTTAAGCCAAGAAGAAATCGAACGCATGCGCAAAGAAGCCGAAGCCAATGCCGAAGCAGATAAGGAAGCGCGCGAGAAGGTTGAAAAGCTCAATGCGGCTGATGGCTTGGTTTTCCAGGTAGAAAAGTTCCTCAAAGAAAACGGGGACAAAGTGCCGGAAGACAAGAAAGCCGAAATCACACCTGCCGTAGATGCCCTAAAAAAGGCGCACCAGGAGCAAAACATGGAAGAAATCGACGGTGCTATGGAAAACCTAAATCGGATATTCTCCGAAATAGGTCAAGCCATGTACCAACAAGAAGGCGGTGCCGAAGGTGCTGATGGCCCTCCCAACCCAAACGACCAAGGTCAAGCCGGTGGCGATGATGTTACCGACGTCGACTACGAGGAGGTGAAGTAATTATAAAAGGCGCAAGCAATTGCGCCTTTTTTTTTCGATTATTTTTCTAATTTTCGGAGAGCTAGAGGCGCCAACATGGCACCTCTTTTGTTGTTGAACATTAACTAGAAACATCATGGCCCAAGGCAAAATTTTTGTGACCGGCGGTGCCGGGTTTATTGGAAGCAGAGTAGTTCGTGCCTTGCTTAAAGAGGGCTACGAAGTGCGCTGTTTGTTGCGCGAAACCACCAATACAAGGCGAATTGAAGGATTAAACTACGAACCTTTTTTGGGTGACCTCACCCGGCCAGAAAGCCTGCAGGAGGGCATGAAAGGCTGCACAGGGGTAATTCACCTGGCTTCTCTCTCCAACTGGAAAGACATCCATAGCCCCAAAATGCGTCGGGTGGTGGTTGATGGATCTGCCTACGTGCTTGATGCCGCTGTGGCCAATGGCAATTTACCTATGGTATATGTTTCTTCTTCTACCGCAGTAGATGGCACGGACGACTTAAAGATCTTAAACGAAGACAGTCCACTTACTTTGCCAAAGCACAAAAAAGACTACGTATATGCCCATGCCAAAAAGGAAGTGGAAGAAATGTGCAAGGCATATGCACAAAAGGGATTACCGGTTTGCATTGTAAACCCCACCGAGGTATATGGCCCGGAGGACTGGGATCTAACGACTGCGGGCAACCTTATTGATTTTGCCAAAACCAAAACCGTGCAGCTTGCCGAAGGAGGCACCAGCATTGTACATGTAGACGATGTAGCCAATGGAATCGTGGCCGCGCTCCAAAAGGGAAAACCCGGAGAACGCTACATTTTGGGAGGCGAAAATTTAAGCTTTAAAGAATTGGCCAAGCTTAGTTTGGAAATTTTGGGACAACCGGTTAAGATTAAAATGATTTCCAGAAAAATGCTGTTGAACTTGGCTTGGCTGTCTAAAACCCTTAAAATAAACATGGGTTTTGAGCCTGCGGTTATTCCTTATGCGGTAAAATATTGGTTTATAGACAACAGCAAAGCCAAAAAAGAATTGGGCGTAGAGTTTCGTTCGGCCCGTGAAATTCTAGAACCGACTTTAGCTTGGGTTAAAAAAGAAGGCTTTTTGGACAAAAAATAACCCGCGATTTTGCGGCCCTGACCGACCGGCTACCCGCCCTTGACTAAGCCTAATGCTGACGGCTTGGCGGACGCGGAGCTTTAGCAAGCGCTCCGGCAAGGCTGACAGCAAAGGCTTAGCCAAGGGCGCGTAATAGGAAGGGCAGGATAAGCCGCCCAAATTATTCCTCCAAAAAAGGTAAACCTCATTCCATAGAAGGCTGTATTTTTGTGGCTGTGAGTAAACTTATTGCACCTTATCTTCGATTGTCCGGATTGGAGCCCTTGAATCTGACTCCGGAAACCAATTTTGTGAATATTGGTGAACGCTGTAACGTTACCGGCAGCCGGAAATTTTTGCGCCTCATTAAAGAGGGCGATTTTGAACAGGCCGTGGGTATTGCCTTAGAGCAAGTGCGTGGCGGTGCGCAGGTGCTGGATGTGAACATGGACGAGGGCATGCTCGATGGCAAAGAAGCTATGGTTCGTTTTTTGAACCTAATTGCTTCAGAGCCTGAAATTGCGCGGATTCCTGTCATGATAGACTCTTCCAAATGGGAAATTATTTTGGCCGGTTTAAAATGTTTGCAAGGCAAGGGCATTGTAAACTCCATTTCGATGAAGGCCGGTGAAGAAGAGTTTTTGGAACAAGCCCGCGAAATTAAGCGCTTTGGCGCTGCAACGGTGGTCATGGCTTTTGACGAAGAAGGGCAGGCAGACACCCTGGAACGCCGCATTGAAATTTGTGCTCGTGCCTATAAACTTCTCACAGAAAAATTGAACTTTCCCGCTTGGGACATCATTTTTGACCCCAATATATTTCCGGTAGCTACCGGCATTGATGCGCACAACAACTACGCCGTAGACTTTTTTGAGGCCACGCGTTGGATTAAAGCCAATTTGCCGCATGCCAAAGTGTCGGGCGGAGTGAGCAACGTATCTTTTTCGTTTAGAGGCAACAACCGGGTGCGGGAGGCTATGCACTCGTCCTTCCTTTACCATGGCATAAAAGCCGGAATGGATATGGGCATTGTGAACCCAAGCCAGCTGGAAGTGTACGACGAAATCCCCAAGGATTTGTTGGAGCTGGTTGAAGACGTACTCCTAAACCGCAAACAAGACGCCACCGAACGCTTGTTGGACAAAGCAGAAAGCTACCGCGACGACAGCGTAAAAGAAGTCGAAGCCGAGGCTTGGCGCAGCGGAACGGTTCAGGAGCGTTTGAGTCATGCCTTGGTAAAGGGCATCATTGATTTTATTGATGCCGATGTAGAAGAGGCTCGACAAATGTACGAGCGTCCCATTCAAGTGATTGAAGGTCCGCTGATGGACGGCATGAATGTGGTGGGCGACCTGTTTGGCGCCGGAAAGATGTTTTTGCCCCAGGTGGTGAAGTCGGCCCGGGTTATGAAAAAAGCGGTAGCCGTTCTTTTGCCCTACATCGAAGCCGAAAAAACCGAAGCCAGTAAAAAACAAGGAAGAGTGCTCATGGCCACCGTAAAAGGCGATGTGCACGATATTGGTAAAAATATTGTGGGTGTGGTTTTGGGCTGCAACAATTACGAGGTAATTGACATGGGCGTAATGGTGCCTGCCGATAAAATTTTGGAACGAGCCAAGCAAGAAGAAGTGGATGTAGTGGGCCTTAGTGGCTTAATTACACCCAGTTTGGATGAAATGGTGCATGTGGCTCGGGAAATGGAACGGCAAGGGTTTACCATACCGCTTTTGATTGGAGGAGCCACAACCTCCAAAGCCCATACGGCGGTTAAAATTGAGCCAGCTTATCCCTCAGGCCAAGTAATTCATGTATTGGATGCTTCGCGTTCGGTTCCGGTGGTTGAGGCCATGTTGGGCGATAAAAAACCCGACTTTTTGGCACGGCTCAAAACCGAATACGATGAGGTTCGAGAGCGATTTGCCAACCAACAAGAAAACCGCAACCTAATTGATTTAGAAAGCGCCAGAGCTAATGCCGCCAAAGGGAGTTTTGGTCCTGAAGAAGTAAAGGAGCCAAAGCAAAAGGGAGTTTTCCAACTAGAGAGCTACGATTTGGAAGAGCTGGCGAGGTACATCGATTGGACTCCATTTTTCCAAACCTGGGAATTGGCCGGACGCTACCCTGCCATTTTGGAAGATAAGGTAGTGGGCAGCCAAGCCAAAGAGCTGTATAAAGATGCGCGCGAAATGCTGGACCGCATCATCAAAGAAAAATGGGTTCAAGCCAAGGCGGTATTTGGTCTATTCCCTGCCAATGCTGTAGGCGACGATGTTATTGTCTACACCGACGAAGGTCGATCAGAAGAGCGTTGTCGTTTCCACTTTTCGCGTCAGCAAAACAAAAAAGCAGCCGGACAGCCCAATTTCTGTTTGGCCGATTGGATTGCTCCGGTAAATAGCGGTGTGGCCGACTGGATTGGTGGCTTTGCGGTAAGTACCGGCCATGGCATGGAGCCACATTTGGAGCGGTTTAAGGCGGAGCACGACGACTACCAAAGCATTATGTTTAAGGCCTTGGCGGATCGTTTGGCAGAGGCTTTTGCCGAGCGGTTGCACCAAAAAGTACGGATGGAATACTGGGGCTATGCTTCGGAGGAGCGCTTAGACAATGAATCTCTAATACGCGAGAAATACCAAGGCATTCGTCCGGCACCGGGGTATCCTGCTTGCCCGGACCATACGGAGAAAATCACGCTGTTTGATTTGCTTGAGGCTCCTGAGCGTGCCGGCATTCATTTAACAGAAAGCATGGCCATGGATCCGGCTTCCAGCGTAAGCGGCTGGTATTTTGCTCACCCCGACAGCCGGTATTTTGGCTTGGGAAAAATCAAAAAAGATCAAGTGGCCGACTTGGCAAAACGCAAAAAAATGGCTCTGGAGCGGATGGAGCAATGGTTGATGCCTGTCTTGGGCTACTAAAGAGGCGGAGACCACTGATGGGTTGTGTTTTCAAGACGAAGTTCCTGACCGAATCATCGGGGTTTATACTCCTGACTCAAAGATGCAGACCGAAGCGTGAGAAAAGGCTCGCTGCCAGCATAGCAAGGCGACAAGGGTCAAACTAGTTTGGTATTCTTCCGAAGCCTACAAACCACTTTGTGTAATAAGGTTCAGTCCAGCGGTTTAATACCACACCGGAAGAGGAGCTGGCGTGAATAAACCAAGGGGATTGTAATACGATGCCTACGTGATTGACCTGCTTAGCATTGATGGAGAAAAAGATTAAATCTCCAGGAAGAAGCTTCTTTTCGGAAATAGAAGTGCAGGCCTTGTACATCTCTTTGGAGGTTCTAGGCAGGCTACCGGCTGAGGTAATTGCCAATACAAGCCCACTGCAATCGACTCCTTTGGAGCTGGTTCCACCGTATTTATAGGGTACACCCAGCCATGCCCCAGCCTTATTAAGCAGGCCGTTATACTCGGCATTTGAGAGAACAAAAGGCCAGTCGAAAGGTGCGGCGGTTTGTTTGGATTTACAAGCCCAGCCCAAGCATGCCGAAAGCAAAAAGAGCAATAGAAGCTTATTATGCATAAGATAAATTTACCTTTTTCATTGGAAAAGGAGTGCTTTAATGCGTTGCTGCTCCAATGCTGTTAGGCTTGTCCAAAAATCAAAAAAAGAAAGGGCTGTATAACCGAAGCTTTGCCTTACTTTTGTTTTATGGCGTTGCAAGAGGAGCTTGAAGTCCAAGGGGCGTTTTTATTTCGCTGGCGCAGTTATTTACCCTTGGTATTTTTGATATCAGGAATAGCTACGGTGCTGCTGTTTCCTATGGATCTCCCTCCGTTGCTAATCTTTTCAGCACTTTCAATAGGCCTTTTGGGTCAATTTCTTAGAATACTTGCTGTAGGTTATGCAGCACCCAACACGTCGGGGAGAAACACTGCGGAAGGCCAAATTGCAGACTCCTTAAATACCAAAGGTTTGTATGGGATGGTTAGGCATCCTTTGTATGTAGGCAACTTTTTAATGTGGTTAAGCATCTGTCTTTTGGTTGGGTCTTTTTGGTTTAGTTTGTGCTTTATTGCGGCCTTTTGGTTGTATTACGAGCGTATCATGTATGCCGAAGAGCAGTTTTTAAGGCGCAAGTTCGGCTCTGTGTATTTAGATTGGGCTCAAAAAACACCTGCATTTGTGCCAAAGACTTTAACATGGAGCCGTCCTAAGCATGGTTTTTCATGGAAAAGAGTGCTCAAAAAGGAGAAAAACGGGCTTTTTGCCTTATTGCTGTTGTTTTGGCTGTTTCTTTATGTTCAGTCCAGCCTATTTGCAGGAAATTGGTTGAACCCACTCAACGCCTGGGCTTATGCAGCTCTGGCATCTGCGTTATTATACTTGGTATTGAAATGGATAAAGTACCAAACAAAGTGGCTTCAGGAATAGACAGCAGCGATAATTGCCTTATCCAATCATGGCTTTTGGGAAAGTCAAATCCTTGTGCTCTGTGCGAATGCGTTGCAAATGCTCGGCCGTTTTGTCGAGGGTAAACTGAATTTCCTCCTCGGTATGGTCGCTGGTAATGAAAAAGCGCAAACGCGCCGCCTCATCAGGGACAGCCGGATACAAAATAGGTTGCACATTTATACCTTCCTTAAACAGGGCATCGGCCAGCAGCAAAGCATGGGCTGAGTTGCCGGTAATGATAGGCACTACGGCTGTTCCATTGCTGGGCCCTGTATCCAGGCCTCGGGCTTTGGCTCCTTCAAGAAAGAGTTTGGAATTGGCTTGACAGGCATGTGCTCTCCAGGGCTCCTCCATCATGATACGCGTGGTAGCTAGAGCTGCCGCGGCATTGGCAGGGCTTATGCCGACAGAATACACAAAGCCGGGTGTATTGTACTTAAGGAATCGCACCAACGAGTGCCTACCCGCAATATAGCCGCCGCAAGAAGCAAAACTCTTACTAAATGTTCCCATCCACAAGTCGACATCGTTGGGGTCGATATTGAAATGCTCTCTGACGCCTAACCCATTGGGGCCTATAACTCCCATGCTGTGTGCTTCATCAACCAACAACAAGGCTTGGTGTTTTTTCTTAATCTCGATGAATTTGGGCACATCTGCAATATCGCCGTCCATGCTATATACCCCTTCAATAGCAATAAGCACGCGTTCGTAATCGGCTCTATTGTCTTCTAAAATTTTATCGAGGGCCTCCCAGTCTTCATGAGGAAAAGCAATGCGCCGGGCACCGGAGAGAACGGCACCTTCAATAATGCAATTGTGAGACAGTTCGTCATATACAATGAGGTCCTTGCCTTGGCGCATCATATGTCCGATTACCGTAACATTGGTGGCGTGTCCACTGACCAGAGTAATGGCATCTTCGGTGCCAATGAGCTTGGCCAGGGCTTGTTCCAGTTGTTGGTGCAGCGGTTTTTCCCCGGTAGCAATTCGGGAAGCCGAAACAGAAGTACCATAGTCTTGAACCGCCTCTTGAGCGGCTTTTGAGACCCTGGGGTCACCGGAAAGTCCAAGGTAATTGTAGGAGGAAAAACTTATGAGGTCTCTACCTCCAATTTGGGTTCGGTTATTTACAATAGTTTCGTTAACTCTAAAATATGGATTTTCGACATGGAGCATCCCCAAGGTTTGAAATTGGGCGTCCAAGGTTTGCACTTCAGGGAACTTAGAAAAGTCTGCAAACTGGCCAAAGTCCTTGGTTGAGGTACCGGTTTGACCTTGCGTCTGGGCTGCAGCAGCTGCTTTTTCGGCCTTTTCGCGCAGCATTTTTTTAAGTAGTTCGCGCTTTTCTTCTGTGCTAAGTGGTTTCTGATCTGCCATACCGTTCGTTCTATGCGTAATCGCCCTCAAAAATACGAAATCATGCCAATCGTTTTTAAGGCAATTAGGGCTTCAAAAAATTATGAATCAAGCGTTCTACGTCTTCTTTTGCCTTTGGAAGTCTATCGTTCACCACAATCCCATCGAAAAATCGATATGCTTCTATTTCCTGAAAGGCTTTTGAAACCCGGGTTAAAATAGCAGCCTCTCCGTCGGTTTTTCTTTGCCGCAGTCTTTTCTCCAATACATCAATGCTGGGCGGCATAACAAAGATTGAAAGCGCTTGGTCTCCGTATATCCGTTTTAAATTCAAGGCTCCTTTTACATCAACGTCAAAAACTACATGATGTCCTTTAGCCCAAATACGGTCTACTTCAGACTTTAAAGTGCCGTAAAAATGATCCGGATAAACTTCTTCCCATTCTACAAAAGCATTTTGATGCACGTATGCTTGAAACTCCTTACGAGAAATAAAATAATAGTCCTTACCCTGTACTTCGTGAGACCTAGCCGGCCTGGTAGTTGCAGAAACGCTAAATTCCAGGTTATTAAACACCGAGAGCGCGTGCCGGGAAATGGTGGTTTTTCCTGCACCGGAGGGGGCTGCAAATATGACTATTCGACCTTTCAAAGGGTATTGAGCACTTGCTCTTTAATTTTTTCCAAATCGTCTTTCATTTCCACCACCACCCGTTGTATGTTGGCTTCATTGGCTTTGGCTCCCAGGGTATTTATTTCCCTTCCCATTTCTTGGGCGATAAAGTTGAGTTTTTTTCCGGAGGCTTCTTCGCTAGCCATAGTTTCCAAAAAATAACTGCAATGGTTGGCTAGCCGAACTTTTTCTTCGGTTATGTCGAGCTTTTCTAAATAATAGATCAGTTCCTGCTCAAAACGATTCTGATCAACCGGGGTTTCCAGTCCCAATTCATTTAGGGCTTTCAAAAGTCGAACTCGCGTGCGTTGTTTCCGTTCTTGCTCCAAAGGAGTAATACCATTCAATTTACTGCTAATGGCATTTACCAGTTCTAAAAATGTATTTTCCAACACCTTACCTTCGGCTCTACGGTGATTCATTAGAGCATCCATTGCTTCATCCAGTGCCGCGGAAACCGCATTCCACTGTTCTTCTGACAAGCTTTCTTCCACACTTTCTACCACATCAGGCATACGCATGGCAATTGCTAAAAAGTCATTGCTTTGGATTTGATGCAACTTACCAAGCTCTTGCAGCTGTGTCAGGTAGATACCTACCAATTCCTTATTGATTCGTTGACCATGGCCGGAAGAAGAAAGCTCCAAATGAATCCAACAATCGATTTTACCACGCTCCAACCGTTTTCCTATCCTTTGTCGAACATCGGCTTCCTTATCCCGCATAGCAGGCGGAGCCTTAAATACGAAATCAAGGTTTTTGCTGTTTAAGCTGCGTAATTCTATGGAAACCTTAAAATTTGGTAAGCTAGCTGTAGCTTTTCCAAAACCGGTCATTGAGTAAATCATTCCGGCTCAGTTAATTACTTGAAGTGATTGACCAATCTTTATGAAAGCAGCAATGGCTTTATCGAGTTGTTCTTTGGTATGTGCTGCACTGAGCTGGACGCGGATGCGCGCTTGACCTTTAGGGACAACAGGGTAGTAAAATCCAATCACATATATTCCTTCTTCCAACAGAGCTTCTGCAAACTTTTGACTAAGCGGAGCATCGTACAGCATTATGGGAACGATAGCAGCATCTCCAGGCTTGATATCAAAACCTGCGGATTCGAGGTTTCTGCGCAAATAGGCGGTATTTTCCATTAGCCGATCCCTTAATTCGGTAGTTTCACTTAGCATGTCGAACACGGCAATACTAGCACCAACAATGTTAGGTGCCAGACTATTGGAGAATAAGTAAGGGCGGCTGCGTTGCCTCAATAGATCTATAATTTCTTTGGGACCAGTAGTAAAACCACCCATTGCACCACCTAAAGACTTACCCAAGGTTCCGGTGATGATATCTACCCTCCCCATGACACCATGGTACTCGTGGGTGCCTCTTCCGGTTTTTCCAATAAATCCAGTGGCATGGCATTCATCTACCATCACCAAGGCATCGTAGGCATCTGCCAAATCGCAAATTTTATCCAACAAGGCAATATCTCCGTCCATGCTAAATACGCCATCGGTAACAATAATGCGGTACCGTTGCGCTTGAGCATCTTTTAGGCATTGCTCCAAAGCCTCCATATCTGAGTGAGCATATCGGTACCTTTTGGCTTTGCATAAGCGAACACCGTCAATAATTGAGGCATGATTCAGGGCATCCGAAATAATGGCGTCCTCTTCGGAAAAAAGAGGTTCAAAAATGCCCCCATTGGCATCAAAAGCCGCAGCATACAGTATAGTGTCTTCCGTCCCTAAGAACTTGGCAATCTTTTGTTCCAAGGTTTTATGAATGTCTTGAGTTCCGCAAATAAAACGAACGGAAGACATCCCAAAACCATGACTTTCCAGGGCAGCATGAGCCGCTTCTAGAACTTTGGGATGCGAAGAAAGACCTAAGTAATTATTGGCGCAAAAATTCAACACTTTGCTCCCGTTTGCCAGTTGTATTTCTGCATCCTGTGGCCCTGTTATGATGCGCTCTCGCTTATAAAGACCGGCCTCTTCAATTTCCTTTAGCTCCTTTTGTAAGTGCGTTTTAATGGCTCCGTACATACTGTTGGATTTTGGATGTCAAAGGTAGGTATTTTTTACGCCCCCAACAGTACCCTATGCTTTCTGCCGATTCGTGCTCCGGCGTGGCTCTGTAAACTAATCCCTTAAAGCAAATAGCGTCCCTTGCCTATGGTTTTAGCAACCGCCATGCCGGAGCCTCTGAGTGGTTTGACCGCCACACATATACGCCCGAAGGAAGGGAAGGGAGTGCTACCTGATTAAGATTCCCGGAATATAGCTCCCGTCCTTGCATGTCAAAAAGTGTATACGCCTGTTGACCGCACGGAACCTGAAGCACATTACCTTTAAACCAAGGGATACAAGGTTTTTCAATACCTTTGCAAGGCAATTCCTGAATCCATAATTTTTCAATGGATCCATTAGGAAATACCAGCACCAATCGAACGTAGCCTTCTTGATTTGTTAGTTTCTCTGCATAGCAAAAGTCCGTGTAAGGCGGATACCAAGATTTAATTTTTTGCCAGTTTATCAAATCTTTGCTTTGCTCAAACACCAAATACGCTGCTCCAGCCCAGCTCAATAGCGACCCACACAAGCCATTGATGCAATCATAGCTGAAATTATCCAGCCAAGGGTGCAAAGGTTGGTCCGGGTCCTTAATACCAATACCCAACTTTGTTTTTATTTGGAACGATGAGGAGTCGGTATTTGAAAGGGAGGTTGGGTCCATTACCCAAAAAGCGCTGTCGCCTTCTTGGTATTGGCCATGTGGCCAAACAAACCACCCCTGCGCGTCGTTCCAACCCAAAAGCCTAAGTTGATGCACAGGAAGGTTCGGATCCATTGGGTGCTTCGCCTGCAATTGCCATTTTCCTCCCAAACAACTCAATGGGTCGAGTTGGGCCGGATACTCCCAATATCCGGGTTCTAGAAAATCAACGACCATACTATGGATGGGGCCTGTAGAATCGATTAGAGGTAGCACTGTGGGATTGGGCACCGGACTGTTTACAAAGCGAAGGTCGAGATACCCACCCAAATCTGGTGCCTGCTGAGCCCTCAAAACCAAGGGAGCAGGCGCTAAACCACCTAAAGGATATAGCCTTGCACTGCTGTCGGACCGCTCCCAATACCAACCAAACCATCCTTCTATTTGCGCCTCACTAACATCAAGTTTTGGTTCATCGTACCACAAAGACGGCCCCAATCGGAAGCGACTTAACTCCGAGACATCTACTTTACCTGAGCGCAAATCCAGAAAATCATTTACAACAATTTGTGGGTTTTGAAAGATTAAAGCATGCGAGGTTTCCACAAAAAGTCCCGACAAATGGACTTCATTGCCCTGCCAAACCATGGGGTGACGACCGGTAATGTGCATTCTGGCCGTACCTCCTGGAAACGGGTCAAAGGCCTCGTTTCTCCAGTCCAAACCATGCATATGCCAAACCAGGGAGGTGTCCATGACAAGGCCTGCGGAACCACAACTTACAAAAACTGCTTGGGGGGAGACTGTTTTAAAGAACCCTCCTGCTAGGCAAACCCACAGAAGAAGCCCTTGCAAACAGGTCTTCATGGTATGAAGTTAAGAAAAAAATGCCACACCGCCAAGTTTCAAAAAGCTGACTTAGGCTTAGCAAATTGAGCCATATGCTTTGGGCTAATGCTGCTTTCCAAGATGGATAATGCAACCAGTACGAAGCAAGGTTGTTTATTTTTAAACCTGAAAAAGACATGAAATAAGTCATCTCCTAGGTTATTATTTATCCAATACCATTCCATACCCGCAAACAAAAAATGTAGCACTTTTGTCTTATGAGAATCTTCGCATTTGCTTTACTGTTGCTTGTATCCTTTTGCTCCTGTGGTGGTGGACAAAAGCAAATGAGCCCTTATACCCAATACCAAGGATATGCACAAGGAACTACGTTTACCATTCAACATAGTGGTTCCGGCGAGTTTTTGGATTCCATTCACTTTGTTCTGGAAGAGGTAGACCAGGCTCTTTCTTTATGGCAAGACAGCTCTTGGATTAGCCGGTGGAATCGAGGCGAAAACCTAAGCAGTCCGCTGTATGCCTCAGAGTGTCTAGGTTTAGCCCGCGAGGTTTTTGATGCTACGGAAGGTGCCTATGACCCAACCATGCTTCCGCTTTCCCGGTTTTGGGGTTTTGGGGACAGCCTTTTTGAAGCTCCCGGCCTTGTGCGTCCTGAGCACATTGATTCCATACAAAAAATGATAGGCTTTAATCGCTGCATAAACTTAGACAGCTTACCTGCAGTCCAAAGAACATGCAAAGGAACTTTGCTGGATTTAAATGGTCTTGCTCAAGGTTATTCGGTCGACCTTTTGGCCTTTTTAATGGATCGGAATGGAGTCTTGGATTACATGATAGAGTTGGGTGGTGAAGTTCGTGCCAAGGGCAAAAACCCATTGGGAAACGATTGGCAAATCGGGATTGACCAACCAAAGGATGGGGTATCTGAGGACCGTCCACTACAGGCCGTGGTTGCCCTTCAAAACAACTCCATAGCTACATCAGGTGGCTATCGAAAGTATTACGAAAGAGATGGCAAAAGGTTCAGTCATGTGCTTGACCCGGCTACCGGAAGACCGGTTTCCCATCAGTTGTTAAGCGTTTCGGTCATGCACCCTTCTTGCGCTATGGCCGACGGTTTCGCAACCGCATTGATGGTTATGGGTCCGGCTAAAGCACGCCAATGGTCCCAAAAGCATTCCGAAACCGGCGTATATTTAATTTATTTGGACCACAGCGGCAAAGCTAAAACTTGGGCGAATGAAAAAGCCCATAGCCTTATTCGTGAGTTGAACTAGAGCTTACTCCAAACCAATTTCACTGATTGAATGAATAGGGATATTAACCCCGCTCTTAAGGGTAACATAGTGGGGCGAAAGCTGCCACACCGTGGTAATTACCATCCTGGGGCCTTCTTTGGTATGAAAAGTTATGCGCACTTTGGAGTGGTAATTGTTACCTAACATAAGGGCCTTGGTGAGCATATGGTAACGTGCCTTGCGGTCTTCTTCGCGCAATAAAACGTCCTCACGGGAAAAACTGAGCTGCGATACTTGCTCTTTTGCAATGGTTTCTACGGGCATAGGTAATAAAATTAGATATAAAAGTTATTGCCTTTTTTTCTCATTTCCAAATGCACTCACCCCTCAAAGCCTCTTTTAAACCATTACCACCCTCTTATGCTGAGACCTTTTGCACACTGCTATATTAGCAACATGCCCGTTGGTACCGACTCCAAGCTTAGGCTTAGGCCGGAGCGTTCTTGGAGCCGTTTGAATTTGGCGTACCGCAACCTACACCAAGGCTAAAGTCGGTACCGTAGGATTTTAGGCACCGCTCCAAGAATCGTTCAAAGCCGGGGAACCACCCCTTAATTAGCTCACGATTGGAATTTTTGACTTTTCTTTTTGACATCTTAGCGAAATAGCCAGTGGCCAGCTCCTCCATTTTATGCTCCATGAAACCCAAGCATTTGCTTAATTTTAGCTGCAATTTTTTATCCGGGATATGACCTTTTCTTCTATCGCTTTTTTGTTTTATTTCCTCCCGGTTTTCCTAGGCATATATTCCCTTTTACCAGCCAAACATCGCAATAATGTGCTGGTTGGTGCCAGCCTTCTTTTTTATGCATGGGGCGCACCCGTCTTTGTCTATTTATTGCTGCTTTCTTGCGGCATAGACCATCTACTGCTTAAAGCAAGAGAGAAAGCCCTAAGCCCCAAAACAAAAAAACTATGGTGGCTTGCTACGCTCTTGCCCAACATTGGGCTGCTTCTCTATTTTAAATACGCCAACTTCTTTTACGAAAACCTCCAATTGGCTTTTCAAACCTTGGGAAGCGACTTAGGTTCATGGAAAGAAGTAGCGCTGCCTATTGGCATATCCTTTTACACTTTTCAAAAAATAAGCTACCTCGTAGACATTCGCCGTAAGGATGCCCAACCCGTTCGCAGCTTTCGCGATTATCTTCTTTACATCCTTTGTTTTCCTCAGCTCATTGCAGGCCCCATAGTTCGTTATCAAACCATAGCTCTTGAAATTCAAAGCCGAAGCTTTACCGTTGAAAACCGTGTTCAAGGCCTGTTTCGATTTGGCATCGGACTGCTTAAAAAGTTGCTTATTGCCAATAATCTGGGAGCATATGCCCAGGGCATATTCTCCGGAGAAACGCTCTTTTTTGGCCAAGAAACAGCCGCCCTCGCCATACTTGCCTATGCTTTCCAAATATACTTTGACTTTTCTGCCTATTCCGATATGGCCATAGGCTTAGGGCGTTTCATGGGCTTCCATTTTCCCGAAAATTTTAACAGTCCCTATATTTCTACCTCCATCACAGAATTTTGGAGACGATGGCATATGACGCTTAGCGCTTGGATGCGCGACTACCTTTACATCCCGTTAGGCGGCAATCGAGTAAAATCTCCGCTGAGACTTTACGCCAACCTTTCTTTGGTCTTTCTTATTTCGGGTTTTTGGCATGGTGCCTCTTGGAATTTTGTACTCTGGGGCGCTATCCATGGAGCACTTTTGGTAGTGGAACGCCTTGGCCTGGCCAAATTCCTTGCCAAAATGCCTGCCATGGGTTGGCTATGGACCTTTATATGGGCTTGTTTGGCTTGGATTCCGTTTGCCTCCACCGATGGCTCACAAAGCCTTAAGGTGCTGCGCGTATTGTTGGGACAAGAGTTGGCAGAAGAGCCGTTTATGCATCCGGAACCCTGGTTTTGGTCCTCCTTTGTCTTGGCCTTGTGCTTTTCCTTTTGGAGTGCCATTCCTAGCCTCAAACGCTTGGAACTGCGCATCTTTGAACCCGTTTTTTTGACCAAAGGCCAACTAAAAACCCGCGCTTTATTTAGCATACTCATGCTTTGCATTGCCTATGCGGTTCTTTCGGCCACCGATTTCAACCCCTTTATTTATTTTAGGTTTTAATGCGCAAATCCATAAAAACATATGTTCTAAGGCCTGATGTATGGATCTTGACGGCATTGTTCTTGCCTTTGCTTCTGCATCTTTTTCGCTTTGGCCATTTGCATCGCCTCCAAGGAGCCATTTATCCGCCTCCTGTGCCTAAAATAAGCCTGCAAGCTTGGCATCAAGGAAGCATGCAACATCAAACCGAAGCCTGGCTCAAACATTATGCCGGAGGACGTGGCCCAATGCTGCGTCTCAACAATGAATTCATGTACCTTGCTTACGATCTCGCCCGGGCCGGAGGCGTAAAAACCGGCTACCATGGCGAACTCTACGAAAATGCCTATTGGAAAGATGCGCTAGGCATATACCAACCCAAAAACCACCAAGCGGCCATGGACAGCCTCCAAATATGGACCCGGTGGTGGAACCGTCTAGAGCAAAACGGTACAAAAATGCTTTTTATTCCAGCCCCCAGCAAAGCCATTCACCGACCGGAAAACCTTCCCAATCTCAGCCAGCCAAATGCCAATTACCATTGGCTTAAAACCCATGCGCCGCAGGCCAACAAACATGTCTTGGACGTTCAAAGCTGGTTTGACCAAGCTGCCGACACAGCCAAGTATCCCTTAATCCCAAAACACGGCATCCATTGGTCGTATTATGGAGAACAACTTTTCCTAGACTCTCTGTTGAAGCGAATGGAATCCTTAGGATTGAAAGGATTACCGGAGCTTCAATTCAAAGGCATGGACACCAGCCATTGGGCACGCTTTCGAGACGACGACCTGGAAAAAGGGATGAACCTTATTTTCAATCGGAAGGACGAAACGCTTGCTTATCCAACGCCTGTTTTAAAACAAGGAAGCACCTCCCCGGAAGCCAAAGTACTAGTCATTTCCGACAGCTTTTACTGGGGAATTTTCAATGCAGGACATCCTCCCAAAATGTTTGCAGAACACGAGTTTTGGTATTACTATGGAAGTCGATTTCCCAAGCCTAAAGAAGGATCCTCTGACCTACTTGCCCTAAGCCCAAAAGAACGTCGCGCTTACCTGGAATCGCGCGACCTAATTATTTGGATATCGACCTCACCCAACTACTGGAAAATGGGCCTACGCTTTCTTGCCGATCTGCACCGTATGGCTCCGGAATTTGGAATGATGAATGATGAATGATGGGCAATGACCTCCCGTCTCTGAATGATGGATGATGAGGTAAAGACGGGATATCTCCCGTCTCTGAATGATGGATAATGAGGTAAAGACGGGACATTTCCCGTCTCTGAATGATGAATGATTGGTTTTTGGCCGCCTAAACCTGCTCTCAGCGGCCCACGATTTAAATCGTTGGCCGGGTATGTGTCCGCTCATAGGTCTTCGTTCCTCAGCCTCCTCGCCGGGGCCCTAGCCGGGGCAGCGACCTGCTTTCATCAGGGGCGGGGAATTACTAAACCTGTATAGCACTTAGACGACATCAAAAAGCGTTTTAGAGCGATGACGCTTTGTGTTTTTAAGTTTTAAACCCTGGCTCAAGTTTCAGAGCCCAAGTTCCTGAATACCAAATGCTTAATTTAGCCTCAGTACGAGGAAGCATCGGTACAAACTGTCTGTTTAGGATTGCCAGCGCATCAACGGTCTAAAATGCCGGATAGGTCGGTCAACGGTAGGTTTATTACGGTATACTAACCTTTACCTCTTAATCTCTTAAACATGAGGATCATGCCTATTAAACGACAGCCCCAATAAAGCCTCATACTTAAATACAAAAGCCTTTAGCTAAATTGCAGTTTGTTATAAAGAAACTCGCTTTGCAACTTAATTCAAAAAGTAACATTTCCTCAGTAAATCTTTTGCTCTTAACCCTAGGGCTATTCTTATTCTTACCAAACATATGGCAACAAGGCATGTTTTTGGACGGAGTTACCTACGCAGCTATTTCTAATAACTTAGCCTCGGGTTTAGGCACTTTCTGGGAACCCCACTACACCCAAACCATAGAACCGACTTTTTCCGGACATCCTCCGCTCGCATTTATTTTACAGTCCTTTTTCTTTAGGATTTTTGGCAATCACTTTTTTACCGAAAAACTGTATAGTCTATTTACAGCCCTCCTTACGGCTTGGGGCATAGTATACTGTTGGAAAATCACAAACAATCCCTCCCACTCCAACAATAAAGCCTGGCTGCCTCTATTGCTTTGGCTTTCGATCCCCCTGGTGGCTTGGTCCTATAAAAACAATATGCTGGAGAATACCATGGGAGTATTCAGCACGTTCTCGGTTTATTTTTTACTTAAAGCATGCAAGTACGACCAATGGTATTGGCTGGGAATCGGCGCGCTTATGATTTGTTTTGCTTTTCTATCCAAAGGTTTTGTAGGTTTATTTCCATTGGCTGTCCCCCTAATTTTTGGCGTGATTTACAAAAAACACCAAACCGCTTGGCTATATGTTGTGGTTCTGGCAGCGACCACTGCCATGATTAGCCTCGCTGCACTTTGCCTTTTCCCTGAGCTTTTTCACAACCTATCGAGGTATATGGAAACTCAGATGATTCCCGCATTAAACGGCAAAGGAGAAACCACTACGGCTTACCGCTTCACCATATTGGGACATCTTTTTTTAGGAATAGCTCCAATGCTCGGCCTAAGTTTTTTGATAATCCTGCTCCGACTTAAACGAAAACCCTCCACAAATAACACCTGGAATCAGCCCTTTTGGCTATTCTTCCTTACCGCGTTAAGCGCTTCCATCCCCCTTATGATTTCTTTAAAGCAGCGAAACTTTTATCTGATTCCATCCTTTCCATTTTTTGCATTGGCTTTTGCCTGCCTAATGTTAAAATATTCGGAAAAATTGAACCTTAGGCTCCCTAAGCCTTGGATTTCTCGGATAAAAATATCCCTGTTTATCGCAATTGCTTTAATAATTTCGTACTCAACCTTTAGATTTGGAAGTTTCTCAAGAGATCAGGCTAAAATAAAGGATGTAACTTGGGTGTCGCAAACCGTAGGCAAAGGAGCAATAGTAAGTTGCTCTCCGGAATTATGGAAGGATTGGGGTTTACACGCCTATTTTTCAAGGATAGGATACGTAAGTTTGGATTGCGATAGGCTTCACCCTTATTTCTTAATCAAAAATTCCGACCCATTTCCTGCTCCATACCAGGCAGCCGTTAAAAAAGGAAGTCATTACACTTTATTGAAAAGAAATTCTTTCCATGACACGCTTGCTTGGCCATGAAGTCAATCCTGGGTTCTATTTTCGGTGGGATTATAATTCTGGGGAAGAAAAATGATGGGCAATGGGGCATAACGGGGCTTCTACGCCTATACCTGGTAACTGCGTAAGAAAGAATAACGCGTTCTTACTGCCCTACCCTATAAGTTAAATAAACCCGCGCCCCAACGCAGCCGGAAAGCCCGGAGCAGCGGGCCTTAGGGCAGCCGGAGCTGAGGAGGCCTCCCTCAATCAGAAGGGAGGCCCCCGGAAGCCCGACTGCCCTTAGGCCGGAGGCGAGGACTTGAAGGCGGAGGTGGATAAGGCGCCCAAATATTCATCTTAAATAAATGTTCAACGGGTAGAAACACACCAAAATACGGAGCGCAATACCTAAGGTTTACCTCGAGGCGTTCAGCACCACTCGATTCAGCTCCCTGCTGAAATGCTGGGTCAAATCGACGTAGTTTTGAATTTCACGAAGCCTTTGCATTACCTCCTGGTCGTTGAACTCTGCCCCGGAGCCGCTGAGTTCCTTCAGCTCGTTCCGCGCTTTTTCGGCAAGCCCTCTCACCACTTCCAGTTTAAATCTAAAGATGGACTGTAGTACGTTGCGGCGCAATACATCTTCTTCTTTTTCCGTAGCAATGTTGTAACGCTTCTCCCAGTTCTCGCTCAAATTATGGCGATCACTCACCAAATCAATGGCTATCCCTCGAATCTCTGCATGGCTGTGCCTCAAAAACAAGGGGGTGATATCGGCTTCGCGTTGCTCTTGTTCTAAGGCCTCAATCTCTTCCAGCGCACGTAAAAAGGTAGGATGGCTAAAGCCAAGGTCATCTGCGTGGATTTCGTCGAGAATAAATGTGGTGACAGAGATCAGCTCCGGATTTGGCTCTTCCCCTCCTTCGCCTGCCTCGTGAGCGAGCACTTTTTCGTTGCCGTAAAGCAGCATCAGACGCAGCAATTCTCGCTCTTGCCTGTGGCGCAGGCTCAGTTGGTCCGAGGTGCCGGATGGTTCCTCAGGAGCCTGTGGCTTTGAGTCGTCCACTTCCTGCATAGGCGACGGCGGAAAAGGGGCTTGAGGACTAGCTTCTGCCTTTTGGGCTTCCTTTTCCTGAGCCTCTTGTTTTTTCTTAAAACGCCTACGGAGCATGCCGTTAAGTTCGCTCATTAGGCTTCCCTCGTCCATGCCCATGCGGGAGGCACAGTCGGTAATGAGCAGCGTGCGCGTAAGTTTGTCCGGCACCAAGGCAATGCTTTGCACCAGTTCTTTGAGCACTTCGGCTTTTTTTAGAGGATCTTTTCCGGCATCTTGAACCAACAATTGGGTCTTGAAGGCAATAAATCCTTGCTCGTTTTCGGAAAGAAAGGCCTTTAGCTCCTCGCTGCTTTTGTTCTTAGCAAAAGAGTCCGGGTCCTCCCCTTCCGGAAACAGCACCACACGCACTTGCATTCCCTCCTCCAACAGCATGTCAATTCCTCTAAAGCTGGCCTTAATGCCGGCCGGGTCGCCGTCGTAAAGCAAGGTCACTTGAGGTGTAAATCGGCGAATCAGCCGAATTTGACCGGTGGTGAGGCTGGTTCCGGAGGAGGCCACCACGTTTTTAACCCCGGACTGATGGAGCGCAAGCACGTCGGTATAGCCCTCCACCAGATAGCAGCGGTCTTCCTTTATCATGGCCTGCTTGGCTTGAAACAGACCGTAGAGCACCTCACGCTTGGAATAAATAAGCGATTCCGGACTATTGATGTATTTGGGGCTTCTTTCCTTTTTAACCAAAAAGCGTCCGCCAAAAGCCAAGGTTCTGCCGGAAGCGCTAAGGATAGGAAACATAACCCGTTCCCGAAACATGTCGGTGGGCTTATCGTTTTTGGTTAATAAGCCCAGCTCTTTCAAATAATCTACCTTATAGCCTTCCTTTGTGGCAGCTTCGGCAAAGCTATGCCAGTCTTTTGGGGCATAGCCCAAGCGAAATTCCCGAATGAGTTCATCGGTGAAACCTCGTTCGCGCAGATAGCTAAGGCCGGCTATTTTGCCCTCTTCGCTTTCCCAAAGTTGGCTGTGAAACCATTTGGCAGCAAACTCATTAATGGCAAAGAGTGACTCTCGGTGATCGTAAGCTGCCTTTTCCTCCGGATCGGGCTCCTTTTCTTGAATCTCAATGCCGTAGCGCTTGGCAAGGTTTCTTAAGGCTTCGGGATAGGTAAAGTGTTCGAGCTCCATAAGAAAGCGCACCGAGTCACCGGCAGCACCACATCCAAAACACTTATAGATTCCTTTGGCAGGAGCCACCGAAAAACTGGGCGTCTTTTCGTCGTGGAAGGGACAAAGCCCAAATAGGTTGGTTCCACGTCGACGCAGCCGCACATAGTCGCCCACCACCTCTTCAATTCGGGCGGCATCGCGTATGGCTTGTACCGTATCGGCTGGAATCATAGGAGTAAAAATACATAACAAGAGCCTAGCGGCACTTAGCTAAGGTTCTTGGTTTGACTTTTTGCGGTTTTAAAGGCGACCAAATATACCCCAACAAAAATAAGGCTTGCACAAGCTAAGGTAATCCAAGTCAAATGATCTTTTCCAACAGATATGCTGTAAAGTCCGGCTACCAGCGGCTGACCGTAAATAAACATGCTTACCAAACTGGCATTCACATGCTGCAAGGCAAACAAATTGAGAAAATAGGCAAGAATAGTTACCCCAACAATAACGTAGGCAACCCGCCCCCAAACCTCAAGGGGTATAATGCTTAGCTCGGTGTTTAAAAGATCCGGAAGCCCAAACACCAAAGTCATAGGCAAGCCAAAAGTAAATACATAACGGATGACGGTTATGGGTTTGTATTTGCGCATGAGCGGCTTGGACAACACAAGGTAAATAGCGTAGGATGCGGCGTTTAACAAGACTAAGGTATTTCCGAGAGAGGCTTGGGCCTCAAAACCCTCGGCGCCGGGTGCCGACAATATGAGCCATAAGGCCCCGGAGGCACCCAAGAGTATCCCTGCAAATTTCCTTAAATTGAGTGCTTCAAGCCCAAGCAAAGCCGAAAGCAACAAAACCATGATGGGATTGCTGGTCATCATTACGGCGGAATTGATGGGCGTGCTTAGGCTCAGCCCCCAAAAAAACAGGGTTTGATTGAGTGCTACGCCAAAAAGACCGCAGACGGCCATCCGAAACCAGTCCTTGCGATCTATGCGCTCCAACTTTTGCCCCACCAAAAGCAGCCAAAAAACAGCCACTGCTCCTGCAGCTCTTAACGTAATGAGCCCGGGAGCATGCATATAGACGGGCATAATGCCTTGCGCAATGGTGTAATTTAGGCCATAAAGTACGTTGACAATAGCCAAAGCTACTATGGCAAGGGTACGTGGATTCACCCCTCAAAGGTAGCTTAGGGATTGACGAAAAACAGGGCTTAATATAAATTTCACAACACTTCGGAAGCCAGGCCGGTGGGTAGGCCTTTCTTGTGCAGCTCACGCATGACTTGCCCAAGAACCAAGTCTGTGCTTGTATAAGAAATGGTTTCACGGTAAGCAATAGCCGAGGCAATGGGGCTCCCGGGCATCCAAAGTTCTATCTTGAGCTTTTGTTTTTGCATGCAGGAGATGCGTACTCCAGCCTTTTTTCCGGAAAGTTTAGAAACATCATGGGCCAAACGCCGTTCCATCTGCACCAAGAAGCTAGTCACGGGGTCTACAATGGCATCCAACATCCAAGAGCAGGGTTCCTTTTCTGCCCGTCGGACCACGGCCCAATGGCCGGTTCCCGGCGCTCCAACTAAGGATGGCAAAATACGGTACAAAGGCTTTGGGGTTTGCACCAAATCCAGTTCAGAAACAGCGGCAATGCGCACTTTTGTGCCAAAACCATCGCCGACCGCTGTGGGGAATCCTGCAGGGGAAGGCAGAGGGTGAACCCGAAGACAGTCGGGGTGTCTTTCTTGGTAAGCAAGCCCGGAAACCGAATCCGAAGCTGCAAAAAAGGTAGGGTTGGCAGAGGTTCCCAGAGCCGCCAGATACCTGGAATTTCCGGGAATGGTCCCGGCCATGCACAAGTCAGCAGGCAGCTGCAAAGGAAGGTGTCTGGCAGAAATCAGCAAAGCATCGGTCCGTCCACTGCGCAATTGAAACAAATGCCGTTGGATGTCCGGCTGGTGGGTTTCCATATCCAATAAGCCATCATCCATTTGATGCACCTTGGCACCCAATTGACTCAAACGCTGCAACGCCAGCTCTCCTAAAGCTTGTTGGTATGGAAAAGCCGGTATGTTTAGTCTAAGGTAGCGGTGAGGCATAGGCTCTTTATTAAAATTTGAACAATAGATGGTGGAAAAAGAACAAATACGTGTATGAATTTAATAGATTTTTAACAGAAACAAGCATATTTTTGTTATTGACGTCCGATCCGGCCTTTTAGTTTTTAGCACTATTTACGTACAGGTTAAATATATGCGTCTAAAGCTAGGCTTTGGCGCCACATTTTTTACACCAAGTTGACTTTGGCGCACATAAATTATTGTGCATTTTTTTTGTTTACGCATGTTTCCTCCGTATTACATAGCGTCAGCACGCAGGATTAGCCCGCAGCCTCGGTACAGATATGCCATCGGAAAAGGGGTACCTACCTGGTCTCCTTGGGTTTAGGGCCCCGGTTCCAAAGGACAGCTTAGTTCCATTTCGGCTTCCGCTGCAGTCTCGTCCTTGGCAAGGCTCCTGCTGCCGGCCGTTCAGCCTGTGTTCCGCAAAGCTCCACAAGTCTTCACGGGGCAGCATGGCCTTGCCAAAGACGGGGCCTTCCGCTCAAGCCGGGGGGCCATTCT
>CAZJFM010000005.1:0-12361 GCA_964545365.1 uncultured Candidatus Competibacteraceae bacterium
TAGAGCATTGTCAAAAAGTTAAGACAAGTGCAGTTGGCTAAAAACAAGGGAAACCCCACCCAAAACAAACACTCAAAAAAAACCATGTAAGAATCAAAGGCCAAAAATGCCGTCCAAGGCCTTTAATATTTGCTCACGGTTAGAGGAGATTGCTCGTCGGCCGGCGGCTTGGAAAGAAAGGTCTGCGCCTTTGAGCCTTTCAATCACTTTATTGAAAAGCGGTGTGTTGTCCTGAATCCGTACTGCTCTAAATGTTAGGGTGGCATAGGCAATGTAAATACCGCCTTGCTGAGTTCCGGACTCTGTAGTGGATTCTACTTCCATGTTCACTTCGGCCTTATTGGCATCGGAAACCAAGACAAAACCGTGTTTTTCCAAGTACTCTTGAACCATGAGCTGTACAATGGGATAATCGGGCGATTGACCCAAGTTGGATTCGGCCACTTGCAAAAAAATACGAGGCTTTCGCATGGTTACTCGAGCGGTAGCTGACCGAGTAAAACCCATTAAATAATTTTTGGTGTAGGCGGGTATAATGCTGTCATGAAACCAATCCAAAGGACTGGTTTGAGCGGAAACTACCAAGGCTGACGCTCCAGAAATTTCGGGCAGCCTCAATTGTGCAAGTCCGGAAGCATTGGTGGTGGGCTCCCCCGGCACTTCGCGCGTTGTATTTGTGCCGGAAAAAGAAAGCCTCCAAGAAATAGGAAGGTTTGCCACCCCAACTCCATTCGATTGGGCATTTAGGGAAAGAAGGGCGTCTTGTTCTTCTGAAGCCACCGAGAGTTCTAAGACTTTTGGGCTTAGCTCTAAAGAAAGTCCGGTAAGCATTTTTGACATGGTGCCGGAAATCCATTCGGCCAAATCTTTGCTTTGACCGTTTACTTGAACCGTCATCTGTTTGTCGGCATAAGGCTCAAGCAATTTGAGGGCACGGAACAAAGATTCCATTCCGGGAAGCAAAAGGCCTTGATTGAGTAGTTCTTCGCCGTGTTTAACCAAGGAGGCTGCTCTTTGAATAGCTGCCATTCTGGCTTCTTCAATTTTTCTCCAATACTCGGCACGGCTTAACCGATACAGCACGTAGTAGCGACTACCAGAGGTGGCATCGTCCACTTTTTCGTAGGCTTCTACCTGCACATTGACCTTGGCTTTGATTTCGGTAAAATAATTTTCTCTGAGCCGGGTGTCAGACTCAAAACGGGTAAGCAAGCTTTTGGATTCAATTTTGGTTTGGATTTCACCTGCAATCTGATTAAGCGCTTGGTTTCTGGCCTCATCAAAATGGGCAGAAGATCCGGGAATGATAATGGCAGAGCCGACGCCATAGTAATGACCACCATCCTTAGGACGAGACTTGACCCAAGAGGGCAGCCCTCCATTCTCGAAGGCAGAAGAAGAAGCGCTTGATGATTTGTCGGGCATGCGCTGCTTTGTGCTTTTGCAAGCCGGCAAAATCCACCAAACCAATGCTATAATCCAAAGGGCCCTGTTCATCGTAGTTGCAAAAATCCGTTGGCATTTACTTTACGCGCCACTTCGCGAGATACATCTTCTTCCACCAAATTGAGCAGTTGGGCGGAAGACTTCATGGATTTATCGGCAAAGAAACGTTGTCTCCATCGGGTGAGATCGGACTGAGAAACATTTCCGGCACGTGGGTACAGCTGATCCGGACTGGTTCTGGATTCAGCATAACGCACCGTATTGATGGCCGACCGGGTAATAACGTCGGAGTCTAAAATGGTACCGGACTCTACGTCGATTAATCGGTATTTAAAGGTAAGGGTCACCTTTCGTTCTTGAGTTACCTCATAATAGGTTTGCTCCCGATACTGAAATTGGGACATTTGCGAGCCGGACCAGGAGTCGCGGTAATACACCCGTTCTCTAGTAAATGCTGTTCGAGATTCCTTTTGAGGTGCTCTATTATCGATTTTAATTTCAGTTACTGTACCTACGAGGACAGCGTTTCCACCCATAAGGCGTCCTGCGCGAGCCGCGGATGATTCATCAATAAGTCCGGACAATCCGAGTTTTTGTTCTTCCAGAATTTTATTCATGTACTCCCGGTCAATCAAACGAATGAGCGGATTACGAAGGGCAAGCAATTGATTCACAATTTCGGTGCTTAGTTCAGAGGCTACGTTCGGGGTTCCTGACTTATCTTCTATTGGAAGAATGGCAATACTAAGGGAGCTGTTTGCTTTAAGCTTGGCCAGAATTTCACGGGTATCCCGATAATCGGGATTGACGGCAGCTACCTGACTAAAAAAAGAAACGGCTTCGCCGGTACTACCTATACTGTAAGCCGTAAGCGCTTTTTGATACAAAGGGTCTATTTCAATGGCTTGGCGCATTTGATCCAGCCCCTGGTAATTTGGGTTTTGCCTTTCGATTCTACGCAGGAGGGACTCGGCCTTTCGGTAATCTTGGTTATCGATGGCTTTGGCGGCATCCTGGAACCAATTTTTCAATTGGTTTTCTTGAGCCGTTTTAAAATATTGATTGTAATGAGGAGCCCATTCTAAACGAATTTGGTGAAGCGATACTTGGCGTTCAAAGGCACGTGCTTCTTCGTATTTTTTTATCGCCGTTTCGTATTCTTCCAAATTGTAGTGTTGCCAGAACTCCGAAAGCATATCGTCGAGCACAATTTGTCCGGTTCTTTGAAGTCCTGCCCGGGCATCTCGGTTGTTGGGTTTTCTTATGAGGGCTTCGTTGTAAACGTTTACGGCGTCTCGGTAATTTTTTTCAGCCTCCAGAGTTTGGGCACGCTTTACCAATTGGCTAGACGCGCTGCAAGCACTTAGTATCAGCAACAAAACCAAGGGAAAGATGCGAGAAATGGTAGTATTTAGTGCCATAACAAGAAGCTTTGTTCTTTCTTATCCAAATACCGTGCAAAAGTTGATTTATCCCCCAATTTTTTTTGCCGCATAGCCCGCTTTTTTTAGAAAATCTATGACTTTTTCTACAAAATCACCTTGAATTACAAGTCCTTGAGGAGTAACGCTTCCACCGGTTCCACAGTGCTTTTTCATCTGTTGTGCCAAATCGGGCGCTTGATTTCCCGGAAAATCGTCGGGAAGAATGACCAAGGTTACGGTTTTGCCGGCGCGCCCTTTTTTTTCGCGTCTTACTCCCAACTCCCAGTCCGTAGGATGAAAGGCTTGGGGCTGGCTTTCAGGTTCTTGTTGGCTTCCAAATGTGGAGTAAACAAATCCGCCTGCTTGTTTTTTCCTTAGCTTTGTCATAACTTACTCGTCAGGTTATTTTCATTTATGCGCCATAAGTTCTCAAAGATAGGATTCTTAAGCTCCGCCCTAGGAATCATTTTAAGCGGTAGCTTTCAAGTTCAAGCTCAATTAACCACTCAATACGAAACCCCGGCCAACCTAATAAACAACGTATTGGTTGGTAACGGTCTCAATGTGAGCAATATTACAAGCCAAGGGGCGGCCATTCAATTTGGAACTTTTAATGGAGCCAACTCCAATTTAGGAATGAATAGCGGGGCGGTAATTGCAACTTGCGATATTGCCCCTAGTTTGGGCTTAGCGAATGGGGGCTTCCCTGCCGGCGCAGGTACTCCTGGAGATCCGGCACTCTCTCAGCTTGCCGGGGGATTTACAACCAATAATGCCGGAATCATTCAATTTGATTTTATTCCGGGCGGCGATACCATTCAGTTCGATTACGTATTCGCTTCTATGGAGTACAATTTCTATGTAAACTCCAATTTTAACGATGTTTTTGGGTTCTTTTTGAGCGGCCCCAATCCTGCCGGTGGCCAATATGTGAATCAAAACATTGCCCTGATTCCAAATACCAATCTTCCGGTGACCATTAATAACGTCAATAACGGTCAATCTTCCGGTTGTGCAGCAGGACCATGCAATAACTGTCAATATTTTGTAGATAATTGCAACCCGACTTCGGTGGTGTTTGGTGGATTTACTACGGTACTTACCGCCAAAGCTCCTGTTGTACCATGCACTACCTACACCTTACGCCTTGGGGTGGCAGATGTCTTTGATGGTGCACTAAACTCTGCGGTATTTTTGCGCGCCAACTCTTTTTCTTCGGGCTTGGTTCAGGTTTCTTCCGACATCGACTTTAATCAAACCGGATCTTCTCCAACCAACGATACCATATTGTATGAAGGATGTTCGGATGCCGCATTAAAGTTTGTTCGCACAAGCGAGAGCACCAACAGCGATACGGTATTTTTTCAAGTTTCCGGCTCGGCAACCATGGGTTCGGATTACAACAATCTGCCGAATTTTATCATTTTCCCCCCGGGCATAGATACTGTTACCCTCAACATCACTCCTTTTTCAGATGGGATTGCTGACCCCGGAGAGACCGTAACCGTAACTATTACGGACACCGTTTGCAACCAGCCTGTTGTAAGTCAAGTGACCCTGCTTATTCAAGATGTATCTGACCTGCAAGTGGCTGCAACGGACACCAATATTTGCATTGGTCAAGTAGTCCCATTGGCATTTGACACGGTTGGAGGCTCCGGCTTTTTCAATATCGACTGGTCGCTCAACGGAAATGTACTAAGCCCTCCTTATGTGGTACAAACGCCGGTAAATCGCGATTATGTGGTTTCGATTTATGACGAATGCTTAGACACTACCCTTACGGATACGCTGTCTATTAAGGTGTTCCCAAGGCCCAATGTTAGCATTGAGGATTATGAAGTTTGTTCGGATGAGTCGCTTTTACTTACTCCAAGTCAATTGTTAAATGACTTCAATTACACCTGGAACCCGGATAGTTTGCTGGATGATTTCCAAATACCAACGCCCTCTTTCAATTATGGGCACGATGGCCCCGGAAATCAAACCATAACCATACGTTTGGGCGTGGATTCCGCAGGAGTAACGTGCCGAAGGGACTCAGCCACCATAACCGTTTTCCCACGCCCAAATCCAAATTTAAACGGAGACACACTGGTCATTTGTGAAAACGGAGATTTAACCTTAAACGCGGGTGGAGGCTTTGTGGCCTATCAATGGGAAAACGGCCCTGCGAGTCAAACCTGGACCGTAACCGAACCCGGATGGTATCGGGTAGAGGTTACCGACGACAATAATTGTACGGTTTGGGATTCGGCTTTTGCGGTGGCAAAAAATATTCCGGTCTTTGATGTAGCAGACCAAGAAATTTGTGTTGGAGATACTGCCATACTAGTGGCTCCGGACAGTTTAGGGAATGTCCTTTGGGGAACCGGAAGCACCGCCAACATTCTGCCCATTAGCAGCGATACCAGCCTAACATTAAGCATTACCAACGAATGTGGCCCCGGCTTTGACACCGTTACAGTGAGTCTTATCGATGGAATTCCACCCTTTGATATGCCTAATGTGTTTACTCCAAATGGAGATGGAATTAACGACACCTATTTTATTGCTCAACTGGCTAATGCTGAAAACTTCACCTTGAGTATTTACAACCGTTGGGGCACCTTAATGTTTTCTACATCTACCCTGCTAAACGGTTGGGACGGAACAGCTCCAACTGGAGGGGTTGTTCCCCAAGGTACTTATTTTGTTGTGGTTGACTATCTGGATTGCTTGGGACAAGAAGGACAGAAATCAGGAAGCATTATGGTGCTTTACTAAAGCAGGCTTGGATTGAACCACTGAGTTTAGATGGATAGGCCTTTTGTTTGACCGTGGCTTAATTCGTCCCTGACGCTTCGGTCAGGGTTATAAACCCAGACGCCTTAGGCAATATTATAAACCCTGACGCTTCGGTCAGGATTAAAACTCTGACGTTACGTTCAGGACAAGATGCTTGAAAACACAAGGCGTCACCGGCCTCACTCTTTCCAGGTAACACTGCGAATTCTTGAAAAGCCTACAAATTCTGTCGTAATGCTCCTTGGCCCTATCACAAAAAAAGCATACCAATAATTATTACGAATAAAAGTAGCGGCAGCTAAGGTTTTTCGTTCGTCAAAAAAATTCATGATGATTTTAAGACCGTTTACCTTTTTCTTTTTTCCGGTCTCGGTTGCCATTCTCCGTTCAAAAGCATACCATTCGGAAACGTCGGCATGGATGGCCTCTGCCCAAGAGCGAATAATCTCCCTCTGGTTTTTTCGGTTGGGTAAAGGAACATAAGCGCAGCCAAAACGGAAGATACTTTCTTTGGTTACATGCTGAACCAAGGTATCTCCCTGAATAATGAATTTTGAAGTATCTACAGGAGCATTAAAGCTTATGGTAAAATCAGGCCCTTGAAAGGTAAAGCTATTGCTTTGCCCATAGCCCATTTGGGAAATCAGGAGGAAACACCAAAAGGCAGGCCTAAAAAAGTACATTATTGGGCAAGATAGCAGACTAGCCATATCAGTTCAGCTCCAAAACCAATTTTAAATTTATCAAACGAGGGGTAAGGTAGTTTGGAACGGCATATCGCCTACCGCTCACGTCTCGAATCCAAAGATAGGAGATGGTATTGTTGATGTCGAGCAAGTTAAAAAACTCTAGAGAGGCCCAAAACGATTTAATGTGCTTTCCTACTTTTCCTTTTCTCCACAAAGCTTCTTCCTTTTTATTGGGAGAAATAAACACATAGGAAAAACCAATGTCCACTCTACGATACATGGGCGAGCGAAGGGTATCGGCAGCCCTTTGAGTTCCGGGCGGGCCAAAAGGCAGTTGCGTCCCAAACAAAAGGCTCAAATGTACCCTACACTGTTCCAGATTGGGCAAATTATCCTGAAAAAACAAGCCTACATTGAATCTTTGGTCGGTTGGCCGAGGAATAAACCCAATTTCGGACACTGTGCCATCGGGCAAGGTTTGGGTATCCCCGTCAATATCTTCCATCGTTTGTAAAATCCCTAAGGTCACATAAGACTCCAAGCCGGGAATGAATTGCCCGTTGAGTTTTACATCAAAACCCGCCGCATATCCTTGGGCATTGTTGTTTGCCTCATAACGGATGCGCACATTATCGATTTTATAGGGATTGAGGTCGTTGAGTTGCTTGTAATACGCCTCAGCTGTAAGTCGGAAGGGGCGATTCCACCATTTAAAATCGTAGTCCATTCCTGCCACTACATGAATGGCCTGTTGTGCCTTAACTTTGGTATTTAAGTTTCCTTGAAAATCGCGCAGCTCTCGATAAAAAGGAGCTTGATAGTAGATACCAGAAGCAAGTCGAAACGAAAATCTTCGGTTCCAGAAGGGTTGAACTCCCATTTGTACTCTAGGGCTGAGTAAGAGTTGCTCATTTAAATCCCAATAATGAGCTCTTCCTCCGGCATTAAGGTACCAGCGATGTCCTTCGGCGGATTTCCATTGAAAACGGGATTGGAAAAAGGCTTGAATTCTTTGGCTATTCAAATTTGCAGTAGAATTGCGCACTTCTTCCAACTCCATTGTTCCCAAATCAGCAGGGCCTTCGTAAGGCAATAGATAGCCTGAGGAGTCTAAAAGCCCCCATTCTTTAAGTCGATCGTTTATTTGTTCTCGTTTGTATTCTGCCCCCCACTGAAACTGAATGTCTGTTCGAGGGTTAAACAGCAACTGCGGCCTTTCCCATTGCCCTTGATAACCGAAAGCAGCAACGACTCCGTCCATACGGTTTCTGGCGTGGTTCAAAAAGGTTCCAAAGCCGGTGGTATTTACTACTTCCCCAAAATTGGGATCGGCTAAATCGGATTCTACTTCACCCAAAAAGTATTGTCCTTGCACGTCAAACTCTTCGGTTTCTACGGTGCGATATACATTGGCGTAGACCTTATGCTCCCAATCTCCGGGGCTCCAGGTTACGGCCCCTGCCCCACTGGCCACCTGAAAACGCGTTAACTCCTGTCCATCAAAAAAGACACGAAGCTGCTTGGCCTCTTGTACATGCCCAAACTGGGTTTCACGGTCTTGGGGAATTTGAATAAAATTATTGTCGGAAAAAGAGCCCAAAAAACTGAACTCCCAATCCTCGTGGGGGTCATAAGCCACATAGGCTTGAACATCTTGAAAAACGGGTTGATAGTCTCCGCGGGTATCCAAACCTGAAAGCAAGTAGTTGTTGGATTTATAGCGGTAGGCAATATTGTACTTAAGCCTATTTTTAAAAATGGCATCTTCAACATGCGCAGTTCCCCCTAAAAAACTAAGGGAGGCATTGGCGCTAAACTGGGATGGTTTTCGGTAGCGCACGTTGAGGACAGAGCTCATTTTATCACCGAACCTTGCCTCAAAGCCTCCTGCGGAGAACTCTATGGACTCCACCATATCGGGATTAATGAAACTTAGTCCTTCTTGTTGCCCGGCACGCGCAAGAAAAGGTCGGTAAATTTCCATCCCATTTACGTAGGTTAGATTTTCGTCAAAATTCCCTCCGCGCACACTGTAGCCGGAGCTGAGCTCGTTGCCTGCCGCCACCCCAATGCCCTCGGCCCGAATAAGTGCGGTAATGGCATCTCCGGGTACAGGCAGTTGTTGGTAACCCTCGGTCGATATTTCAATAACGCTTAAATCCTGATTGCCGCGCTCTATAATGGTAAAATCCTCGAGCTGATTTTGCCGCATCAAAATATCTCTTTGCAACCGTTGTCCCGGCTTAAGCGTAACTTGAAACTTAGCCTCTTTGTAATTAAGTACCCTTACGGAAATAAGCCATGCTTGATTCGCCGGCAACTCCAACATGTAACGGCCTTGCTGGTCGGTTTCAACCAAAAACTTTCTGGAAGTGTCGCTAATAAGTGCATAAGGAACCGGAGCTCCCAAACTGTCTTGAACTACGCCATAGACAACCCCTTTCTGCTGAGCCTGTGCAGAAAAATGAGCAAACAGGGCCAACAAAAACAAGCAAATGAACCGTACCTGGATACTTAACTTATGCATGCGTTGCCAAGGGTAAACGCCAAAAATAGGAATTATTGCAAGCCAAGACCTTGCAAATAAAGATGGCACTACAAATCGCTCGACCACACCAAACGGGCTTTGGAGATAATGTTCCCTTGAAGGTCTACCAAAACCAACATATACACACCGGGAGCCAGCGCCTCGGGAATAACTTCTTCCCAAATGAGTTTTTTGGGAACCCAGGTATAAGCAAGCCTTCCGGAAACATCATAAAAACGAAGTTCCACAGGCTCATCAAGCAGTTCAGCCGGAAAAAAGAAACGGAATGACCGAAATGCCGGATTGGGATATATACCCATTAAATTGGGACCGGCATAGCTCTGAGGTACACAGAAACCTACCGTATCCAAACTGCCAAAATCTTGAAAACCCTCCCAAATCTCGGCTTGGCTTCCCCATGACCAAGAAAAGGAGCCTTGGCCCTCACCGCAACAAATCCCATCCCCACCTGCGTCCATGGCTATCCATAAGTAGCATTCGGGAAGAACGCAAATGTTTTGCTCCAACATGCTGTTGGCTGCCGTGTCTGCTAAAGCGTAAACCAACGTTGCGTTACGGTCTTTAAGCAGAAACAAACTCTCCCCAGGCTGTTCATCGGTGCGGTATTCTATTCCTACCTGAGTGCCCTCCCTTTGTACAAGGTGAAGCGTGGAAGTATTATCTACCGGATACTCCTCCTGTCCAGCGGAGAAAATGCCTACCAATTCTACCTCCACATCCAAAAATTCAGGATCCGAAGGAAGCCATGGCCGCAAATTTACATAAAGGGAGTCCCCAGAATCAAGCGGCCTATTCAAAAGCATGGTTTGCTCTTGGCCATTCACCCGAACAAAAAGCTGGAGGTTTTGGGCCATTTGCATACCATAATTGGTGCACAAAACCTGAACTGGGCCTGAGTTACATCTAAGTATGGAGTCCGGAAAAGGAAATTTAAGGCCCAAATCCCGTTGAAGGGCCGGCACCGGAATGTACCTTCCATTCAAAGCCATGGTTTGGGTCGAGAAAGGATCCAACCAATCCCTCAACCTCAAGGTATCGGCAGGTCCATCCCATGAGGCATACAAGCCACCAAAATAATCTTCTAAATCGTTGGAGCAAGAGGCAAAGCCTCCATGCAAGGTGCCAATCACTTGTTTGTTTGGATTAAAAAGAGCCGCACCCGAGGAACCGGGCTCTGTAGTTCCAACATCCCAGTCGTTCACGCGCCAATAAGGGCCTGTACCTAAATCAGGTCCAACATAAACAGAACGGCCCGGGGCTTGGTTGTCTCGTGCATATTTCATTACATCTCCACGGGGATGTTGCAAGCAATGGGTTTCAGGGGGCGCAAGGCTATCTCTGGACCACCCGGCAAAATAAACTTGCCACTGCGGCAAGGGTTGTTGAGCCAACTCAAAGAGCTCCATATCGCTTTGAGCACGCTCTGCCAGGGGAATAAGCCCTTGGAGGCTCTTTTGGTTGGGGCCGTCCCCACCCTCGCAAAACGGGCTTTCGTAGCCGAACCACACAATGGAGTTGGCTTGAGCATTGCAATGCCTGCCGGTAAGCAGCAAGGGACGGCCATTTTCTTGCGTATTGTTTACTAAAGTTCCCGTACAAAAACGCGTGTTGTTGTTGGTAAGCATTAGAACTACAGAGCGTCTTGGATCTTCCCAACCCAGGGCTTCGGGACACGCCGCATCGGGAAGGCAGTCGCCGGCATCGCCAAAACCTTCCAGCTTTTTCCAGGAGGGCACAACTACTGCTTGCGCCTCAACACTAGGCGGCGAAGCTCCCTGCCACCACAAAACGAGGCTATTTCCCTTAAGAGGTCTTACGGCAAAAGCTCCATGCTTGGGGCGACAAGCGGCATCAAACCCTCCAAGAATTTCGCTTGCACTTGCTACCCAAAGGGTTCCTTGGTTCTGAGGCAAATGATTGAAATTTATGCCTAACCCTTCGGCATCGTTTACCTTAAATCCGCAAGCATATAGGCTTAAACTGCTGTCTACTAGTTGCCAGGATAAGTCGGGCTGTTCAAGGTTTAAGAGACGGCCGAAGCTCCATTCTTTTTCCGACCCATCTAGAGATAATGCTTCAGCAGGCATGGCATACCGATTAAGCGGAAAAGAAATCGCACTTTTGGATATTGGCAAAGGCTGCCCATTGGAGCGTTGAGCTCCTAACCATGTGCAGCTGAAGCTAAAAAGAGCAATAAAGCAAAGACGGAAGTGCATTACCACAAAGATACTGAATTCGGGCCTTCCGGCGAGGAACAAGTTTCGTCGTCCATCGGTATTTGGGCATGGTTTCGGAGTTTGCGCATGCCCAATTTGCTTATGGTGGTTTTGCTGTTTGCTTTTGGGGCTGAGCAAGCCGGTGCACTAGAGTTGTGCCTGGCCTTACTCTCGGGCATGCTGGGCGGAAACTGGCACAACGACTGGTGCGACAAACAAGCCGATGCCATAAACCGCCCCGGAACCAATCCATTGCTCAATAAAACGGGGCGGGTAGCCTTTTTGCTTATCCTCAGTCCCTGGATAGGTACCATGGTTCTGTCTTTGGTTTGGTGGCAGTTCCTTCCGGCGAAACTACTTCCCGTAATGCTTGCACTCACCTTTGCCTACAACAAAAAACTCCAACATATACCCTTGCTTGGAAACCTAAGCATTGCTGTTTTGATTGCCCTTACCGTATGGATGGCCTTAAGGCCTGACCTCAACCAAAGAACCGACTACTTTTTGTTCATTAACCTGGCCTTTTGGACCACTTTGGCCCGAGAGTGGATAAAAACCATTCAAGATCGTAAGGGGGATATGTTGTTTAAACGCAATACCGGAGCGCTTTTAACCGACCTGCAGCTGCGCATAGCCGCAAGTGCTGCGCTAGTCATTGCCCTGGCTCCGAGTTATGGATTCGAAAGTATGGAAAACGCTCCGGCAAACTTTTGGCTTTGGGGGGTTTGGTTGGGAGCATTCCTTTCGGTTGTTGCCCTTTGGAAACTTTCTGCAAAACAAAGCGCTCTGGTTCTAAAGGTTTACATGCTCTATGGCTTAATGGGAATCTTGTTAATCTAAACGCTCCAAGCCTCCCAGGTTTCTAAGTGCTCTTTTTAATACATAGGTCAAATTAGCGTCCTTGGGTTCTTTGGCCCAGCTACGGCAAAGTTTCACAACCTGTTCCGGGGCGGTTTTTCCGGCATCGTTCAACCAGTTGGCGAGGCTATCGCGCACGTACTTGGAGGGGTCGGACTTGAGTTGTTCCAGCAAAGGAAAGGCAGGCGTGGGGTCCTCTTTAAAAAATGCAATGTGGGCGCACCAAACTCCTCTGGGTCGGCTTACCTCAGAGGCGAAACGGCGCAAATTCTCCTTTGGAGAAGCAAACCAAGCTTCAAGCGCCTTTAGTGCTTCCCTAGGTTGCGCAGAAACGTAGGGACGAAACGCCATCCAGGCCACTTCTCTTACTCCAAAATGTGGGTCATTGGCCAA
>CAZJFM010000005.1:12461-72089 GCA_964545365.1 uncultured Candidatus Competibacteraceae bacterium
CGTGCTCCTTTTCTGGGTTCTGCCCTAAGATCAGCCATGGCCAAAGGTAGAAAATTGACTTAGATAGACGCGGCCCGGCGGCGCCGGAAACCCCGCAGTTTGGGCAGCCGCCTCGGCTTGGGCAGCGGAGGCTGAGGAACGAAGCCCACGCAGGCCCTAGCCGGGCGTGCTGCCCAAAGTAGGAGTTGCAGGCAGAGACGGAAAAGCCGCCCAAAGCCATTAAGGACTTACTATCTTTGCCCCATGCAATACTCAATGGCACTTCCCTACCGTTTGGTCTTGGGTTCTGGGTCGCCGCGACGCAAGGAGTTGCTGGAGGGCCTGGGCTTGAAGTTTTCTGTGGAGGTTCGACCTGTGGATGAGGAAGTTCCGGAAAATATGGAAGCCGGTGCGGCGGCCGAATCGTTGGCGGCTCAAAAGGCTGTTCCTTTTTACCAAGACTTGCAAGATTCGGCCGAGCTTTTGCTGCTTACCGCGGATACGGTAGTTTCTATCGATGGAAAGTTGCTGGCTAAGCCCGCGGACGAGGAAGAAGCCAAGGAAATGCTGCGGCGTTTAAGTGGTCGCCAACACGAGGTGGTTACCGGCTTTGCTTTGTCTTGGGGAGAGCAACAAAGGTGCCAATCGGTTCGGTCGGTAGTGCATATGTGCGCGCTGTCGGAGAAACTCATTCATTATTACGTAAGTCGGTTTAGGCCATTGGACAAAGCCGGGGCTTATGGAATTCAGGAATTTATAGGGATGGCCGGCGTAGAAAAAATCGAAGGCTGTTTTTACAATATTATGGGTCTGCCCACGCAGGCTGTGTATGCCACATTAAGTGCATTTTGCCATGAGAACCATTGATCAAATTGAGCATCCGGTGTTTCGGATAACCATTATGAAAATGAACGACAAGCATTTGTTGCGTGTGGAGGCCGGCCCTTACGAGCAAGTGTATAAATTCACCCCGGATATGGCAGAAGGGCCCGCAGATATTCGAGGATTGGTAGATGAGGCGTTTTTAGAAAAGGTAAAAGAGCTGTTCGACGGCATGCACGGCCACTTTTTGCCTGCGGTTCGAAAACTCAAAGGGCGCGACTAAGCTCCCGACTCGGCCTCTTTACCGGGACTTTTAAGTAGTTGCCGTAGCTTATCTATGGCTTCTTCTATGGTTACGTCCTCTTCCAACATCCCACCTTGGCTCCAACTGATTTGTCCGGTCTGTTCGGAAACCACCAAAGCCAAAGCGTCGGAAACTTCGGTAATGCCTGCCGCGGCACGGTGACGCAAGCCCAAATGATCGGGAAAATCAACCTTTTCGGTAATGGGCAAAATACATTTGGCTGCACGAAGCGTGTTGCCTTTAATGAGTACCGCCCCGTCGTGCAAAGGGGTGTTGTTGTAAAAAATTTGCTGCACCAGCAGGCTCGAAAATCGTGCTTCCAGGGTTTGCCCGGACTTCAAATAAAATCCTAAGCCGTTTTCGCGGATAAAGACCAGCAAGGCTCCGGTGCGCGACTGAGACAAGGCCTTTAAGGCAGCTGCCAGCTCCTTAAAATCTAAATTGGACCGATTGGTCCAAGCCCAGCGCCCGCTGAACATAGCGCGCACAAAGCGGCGGCGGTTGTGTTTGCCTGTGTTGCCGAGCAAGAGCAAAAAGCGGCGAATTTCTTGCTGAAACACAATGATAAGGGCAATGACCCCAACACCAATGAACTGCCCCAAAATTTGACTAAGCAAACGCATTTGCAGGGCGTCGACGGTAAGGTAAACCACATAAATAATGAGCATTCCGGCAAAAATCCGCAAAGCTTGTGTGCCTCGAATGAGCACATAGACCTGGTAAAAAAGCACGGCCACCAGCAGGATGTCGACCAAATCGACCCATTGCCACTGAATAAACTGCAAAAAACTCATGGTTCTGCTTGTTTTTGTTGGTGGCAAGCCCACCAAAAGTCAATGGCTTGGCGGGTTTCGGCCACATCGTGCACGCGCAGCACATCGGCTCCTTGTTCCAGGGCCAGTACGGCACCGGCCAAGCTGCCTGCCAAAGCCTGTTCGGGCGCATCTACGCCACTGGCTTGTTGCACCATGCGCTTGCGCGAAATCCCCACCAAAAGAGGCCTTTCACACATTTCTTTGATATGAGCCAATCCGTTAAATAAGGCCAAATTGTGCGCCAAGGTTTTCCCAAAACCAAAACCGGGGTCAACAATGGTATCGTGCAAGCCCAAGCTATGCAAATGATGCAGTCTACGGCTAAGCCACTCGGTAACTTCCACAAGCACATGGCCATACACCGGATTTTTTTGCATGGTTTTGGAATCCCCCTGACGATGCATAACCACATAGGGCAAGGCTTGGGTTGCAGCCCATTCCGGCAAGCGAGGGTCGGCCAAACCTCCTGAAATATCATTAATGATGTGCGCTCCCATTTCCACGGCACGTTGAGCTACATTCAGCCGCCAAGTATCGACCGATAAGGGCAAACCTATGCCCAAGGTTTGAACCCTTTGCAGCACCAAACGCAAGCGCTCCCACTCCACTTCTTCGGGCAACACCTCGGCACCGGGCCGGCTGGACATGCCTCCAAGGTCGAGTATATCCGCGCCACCATCCACGGCCAGGCCAAGGGCTGCATCAAGGGCGGCCTCTTCGGTAGCCCTGCTTTGGCGGTAAAAGGAATCGGGAGTAACATTCAAAATAGCCATTAGTTTAGGCTTTTGAAGGCTGTAGAGTTCCCGATTTAAACGAATATGGTAGCTTTGCATGAACGGAGAACCGATTGTGCCATGGAAGAAACACGGCGTACTTATGATGCGGCCTTAAAGGTATGCAAAAGCCTGTTTACGCTAAAACTGCAAGACTACGGAAGCAACTGGCGCATTTTGCGTCCGGAATCGCTTACCGACCAGCTGCTTATAAAAGCCAGGCGCATTAGAACCTTAGAAACTACGGGAGCACGCCAGGTGGACGAAGGTATTGAACCTGAGTTTATTGGACTAGTCAACTACGCCATTATGTCCATCATTCAATTGGAAAAAGGCTGGCTCGACGCCCCTGCCACCGAGCCGGAACCTATTGAAGTTTGGTACGACGAAGTAGCAGAAACCGCACGTGCACTCATGATTGCCAAAAACACCGATTACGGCGAAGCCTGGCGCGACATGCGCATCAGTTCCCTCACCGACATGGTGCTGAACCGGATTTACCGAATCAAGCAAATTGAGGACAACCAAGGCAAAACCAAAGTAAGTGAAGGACTGGATGCCAACTATTTAGACCTTATCAACTATGCCCTTTTTGCCCTCATTCGGCTCGAAGTAGCTTAGTTCGGCTCCCTTTTCTGATTTTTTTTGATTTGGGGCGCCGGGCGGGCTTTCAGGCTTCGGGCCAAACGCTTGGCAAAGGCAGGCTAAGCCTCCGGTAGTTCCGCAAAGCTCCACTTCCTCGGCCAAGCCTGCTTAAGCCAAGCTTTTGGCCGCTCCCGCCTTCAATCCCTGCGCCAATTCTAAACTTTAGACCGCTTTCTTTGGAATTTATTTAACAGCTTTTTTGCAAACTAGGCTTCGCTTTCCCTGCGGCCTGCGTATTTTTGCTATGAAGCAAGCCTAGTGGGCAAGCAAAAGCAAAAACAGATGCAACTTAGCCAAACTCGGGTTTGAGCAAAGGAATATAAATACAGATTGCGCATGAAAACTTTGGTATGGATTTCCCGTTTGCTGGTAGGCACCATTTTTATTCTATCGGGCTTGGTAAAAGCCAACGATCCGCATGGTTTTTCCTACAAGCTTCAGGAATACTTTGATGTATTTTCCAAGGACCTGAGTACGGAAGTTCACTACGAACTAACGGAAGAAGGTAAGGCCTTAGAAGGTCAAGCCTGTGCCCATCTTATCCTGGAAAACCACAAAGAAAAAATTGAAACAGAAATTCCGGAAAGCGAGCAAGGCTTTTTTACCAAAACCTTCGTGAGCCTGTTTTCCTGGTTTGGAGAAAAATCGCTGGGGCTTGCCATATTTATTTGTGTGTTGGAAATTCTATTGGGCTTGGCCGTGCTTTATGGATTTAAGGTACCCTTGGTAAGCTGGCTGCTGCTGCTCATGATATTGTTCTTTACCTTCCTTACCTTTTATTCGGCATACTTCGAAAAAGTGACCGATTGCGGATGCTTCGGCGATGCCCTAAAGTTGACGCCTTGGCAGTCCTTTGGAAAGGACGTATTTCTGTTGGTCTTTATTTTGCCCATATTCTTTTCGAGAAAGCGCATCCAAAGCCAAGGCGCACCCGACCAAAGTCATGCTGCTTTAATGATTGCTTCGGTGGTGCTGATGGCCTTGCTATGCATCCTTCAGTTTAAGTGGTATTTCCCCATTTTATTTATCGGATTGGCACATTCTGTGCGTTGGCTTAGCGGCTTGTGGTTTAGCAAGCAAACCGCTACTTACACTGCCCTTATTACTACGGTAGCCTCTGCGGTGTTCAGCATTTGGACCGCCCGAACAGAGCCCTTAAAAGACTATCGGCCATGGGCAGTAGGCAAAAACATTCGGACCGAAGCAGCATCTAGCCCGGATCGGATTCAAACCAACTTGCTGTACATTCGGAAAAGCGATTGTGAGGTTATTGCGAAAGATGCCAATGGTACCGATTGGAGTTGGATGACCGAGGAATTTGACCAAACGCATTTGTTTTGGAAACAAGAAAACAAAGTTTTGGAAGAAGGCCAACAAGCCAAGATTAAGGATATAAGTATGTTTGATCCTTATACCGGCACATCTATGGGCGACAGCCTTTTTGCAGAACAAGGCTATGCCCTGCTTTCGGTAGTAAACTATTTGGATGAGATAAAGCCTAGTGTGGCAGAGGAAATTGCACGTATTGCAGCCTTTGCCGCTGAAAAGGGTGTTTTTTGCATGGTTGCGGCCCCGGAAAACGATGAAACCTTATTGGAATTCAGGCAGCAATACCAAATTCAAGCGCCTGTAGTGTTCAACGACGAAAAAGCACTTAAAACCATATTAAGGAGTAATGGAGGTCTGGTGCTTTTAAAAAATGGCATTGTGATGAACAAGTGGTCTGCACGCACCTTGCCCACCGTAGATGAGTTAAAAGCCCAGTTGGGCGCATGAAAAGCGGCTTAAGTATACTAGCCCGCACCCTGCTGTTTGTGTATGGCAGTGCCACGCTGTTGGCTGTTTTATTTTTTGGCTTGCTAAATAAAGATCAAGCAGCGGTATACGAAATGGCGGGTCAACAAACCGACAGCAGTACCATAGCAGGCATTCGAGCTATGTATAGGCTGGATGAGCCTATGCCCATGCAAGTAGCCGGTTACTTAAACGACTTAAGCCCCATATCGCTTTATAAAAATGAAGTACCACAAGTGCCACACCTTGGTTTTTCCGTTGGCACGGTGCAGTTGGTTTTAAAACAGCCTTGGTTTGGGAGGAGTTATCAAAGCAACCGGGCGGTGCACCATTACATTTGGGAGGCTATTCCTCAGACAGTAATACTCGCCTTAAGCTCTTTGTTTTTTGCGGCCGTCGGAGGCATTGGATTAGGCGTTTTAAGTCATCGTTTTAAGGTAGGTTGGCTGGAACGACTTTTGCTCACCTTGGCGTCGACAGGTATGGCCTTGCCGAGTTTTTTTTCGGCAGTGCTCATAAGCTGGCTCTTTGGCTATGTTTGGCACAGCTATACGGGACTTTACCCATGGGGCAATTTATATGAAATAGACGACTGGACAGGAGCATCCCGTTTGGTTTGGAGCAACGTATTACTCCCCACACTAACCCTCGCGGTGCGACCGTTAGCGGTATTGATGCAAATGACCAAAAACAGTTTAGAGGAAGCGCAGCATTTACCGCATGTGCGCACAGCAACTGCAAAAGGCTTAAGCAAGCAAGGGGTATTATTTAAGCATGTATTGCGCAATGCACTAGGGCCGGTTTGGACAAGCTTGAGCGGATGGTTGGGTAATTTGTTGGCAGGGGCGGTATTTGTAGAATATATTTTTGGATGGAAAGGGCTTGGACAGCTTTTGATTCAATCGTTAACAGGCATGGATTACCCTATATTGATGGGTTGTATTGTTACCATTGCTGCATTATTTAGTGCCTTGCAGGGACTTACCGATAGCGTGCATCAAAGCTTGGATCCCAGGCTTAGACGTACATAAACCAAAGCGAGCCCGTTTACGGGTTGTGTACACTAGTGGAGCCCAATGCCTTGTTGCCAAAACGCTCTACTTACACTACACAAACAACTACTTTAAGTAAGAGGCGGATCATCCCTTCTGTTTCTTCACCAGTTTCAGAAGTATATAATTTTCGGTAGCCTCTGCGGAAAAGCCCACATCGTAAACGAAAAAGTGATGAGGGTTTTTGTTATCTCTATGTGTAAAATAGTCAAAATTAAAACCTGCCTGTTCGAGCATTTCCTTAGAGGGCGTCTGAACTCCTTCTTGAAGGAACTGCGCTAAAATCTTGCGGTTACTTCTTAAAATAGACTCAATCTTACGAAAACCGGCCTGGTGAGCCTTATACTTTTGATTGTGAAAATTGGTGCGGCAACTGTCGTCGCAAAACTTCTTATCTACCCTCCCCTGAATAGCAGCGCCGCAATCCATGCAATTTTTCTGGCACATAATTTAGATGGTTTAAAAGTTAAGCAAAATTGCATCATAAATTTACAAAAATGTTTTTTGGTTGTTATTAGCGTGACTTAAAAAAGTTTACTTTTTATTAACAGTTTGGTGTTAGTTGTGAGGCTGATCCGGGATAGATGTTAAAAAGTGGGCAAACTCCTGATCAAAACTCTTTCCCATATCTTGCAAGTACCACCGCTGCATGCCCTCTGCAATGTCCGTGGGCTCCAAACCCTGGCCTACCAATTGGGTTCTATACTCCATAGCTTTTTGAGTTCGTGGCCCCCAGACCCCCAGGACCTCAAGACTAGCTCTTCGCAGTAGTATAAGTTTAGGAATAGACTTGGCACCATTGGTCAAAAATGCATCCATAAGCCTAGGGTTTGCATCGCGGAGCAGCAAATGAAGCTCGATTTTATCTGAAGCCTCTTCCAACTTTTGAAGCATAGGAATATAATAGGCAGCATCACCACACCATGCTTCGGTAATGCAGAGCCATAGCATGGGTTCATTGATAGACATAAGGGCATCCAACAAATGAGACTGGGGCGTCCATTGCTTATATATACGACGAGAGCGGGCGGCATTTAATTTGGTGTAATGGATTAGCGCTTTAGATTGAACCGCGCCCGTAGTTTTGCCGTTGGCGATACAATCTTGCACTAACTTCCGGTATTCCGAAGAGGTCATGGCTTGTTTCAGGAGTTCCGATTTCAGATATTTCATTTTGATTTTCAAATAGTTAACAATAAAGAGCCAAAGAATAAACGTTTGTAAACGTTTAATAAACGACTAGAGCCAATAGGGGGTTGCACCTTTGTACTGTTCGTTGTTCGAAGCTAAAACGCAAAAACCAAAAGACGCATGAAAAATCTAAGTAATTCAGTACGCTTGATGGGAAGGTTAGGAGCCGACCCGGAAATCAAAGAACTAGAAAACGGCAGCCGTGTAGCCCGTTTTTCTGTAGCCACCTCAGAAATCTACCGAAACCCGTCGGGAGAACGGGTAAGTGAAACACAGTGGCACCAAGTAACTGCCTGGAACAAAATGGCCGAACTTTCGGAAAAATTGTTGGGCAAAGGTAGTGAGGTCGCTGTAGAAGGCAAATTGGTTCACAGCAGTTATACCGGTAAAGACGGTCAAAAGAAATACTATACCGAGGTAGTGGTCCGGGAAATGATGGCCATAGGCCGCAAGGACAAATCTACCGAGGCAGCAGAAGTTTAACTTGGGTGGGGGACGAAGAAGTGCCCTGCAGGGGATCTGTGGGGCCTTCTTTCCTTACATCTCAAAAGCTTGGTTGGTTGGTTTAGGCTTTTCTGCAGTGCACTTTGCCTGCAGAAAGCCAGTCACGCCCGCACTCTTCGCTCTCTTATATATGCCGCATACCTTTTCATGCGGGCGTGCCTGGCTTTAACGTGAGGTTTGATTTGTTCGCAAAAAAAATGCCCTGCGCTGGCGCAGGGCATTTTTGTGCAAAACAATCTACTGTATTATTGCTTTGGATTTGCTGTAAGCGACAAATCGTATTCAATAATATCGCTGATTACATTGTCCTTTAAGTCATCAAAAAACTTATCAGATCCGTAACGGATGTCCCATTCGGTACGGTCAATACTAAAGGAAGCCGTTAAATTGGCCTGGTCTTCGGTAGCTGTAAATTGAGCCGGAAAAGAAATGTTCTTTTCAATGCCTTTAATGGTAAGATTACCGGAAACGTTGTAGTTGTTTCCATCGGCATCTGCTTGCTCCATGGGTTCAGCACTTGTAATTTCAAAAGAACTCACTGGGTGCGTAGCCACGTCAAAAAAGTCCGGGCTGGTTAGGTGGCCTACCAACTTTTGGTTGGACTCTTGATCTTCCAAATCCAAATTGGAAATGCTGTTCATGTCAATACTAAATGAACCCGCCGTTAAGGTATCGTTCTCCACGCTTAAACTTCCTTCGGAAATCTGAATGGTACCGTTATGGCTAGAACCGGTAACTTTTGAGCCCATCCATCCTAAGGTGGTAGCTTCAACATTTACCGCATAAGTTTTGCTTAAGGCCGTAGCTTCAGCAGCGGCTTGAGCATCGGTAGCTTCGGTGTTGGCGCCACCACCGCAGGCGGTAAGCAATAAACCAAGGCTTAAAGCAGAAAGAGTTTGTGTGTACATAATCATTGATTTTTGACAAAGATAATTAATTGTAGGTACAATTAAAATGCTTGCACCATACAGTAAGAAAAAATGAAATGAAAAATTGTTCATTCTTAGATTTATACCCGCATAGCTTCTGTATTTTCGCCGTATGAATACGGCAAGCCCCATTCCTATATTAAGCCTTAAAGAAACTAAAGAAGCAAGTGTTTTGAGGCGCCACCGCTGGGTGTTTTCGGGGGCCTTAAAAAGCATTGCAGTACAACCGGCCCCGGGACAATGGGTATGGCTGGAAAATTCCAACCATAACATACTGGGTAGCGGTTTTTACGGCAGGGGCTCTATAGCCATTCGTTTGGTGGGATTTGATAAAATATTACCGGAAGTTTCAGTTTTTGCAGACTTGTTTAAAAACGCCACGGCATATCGTCGGCAGCTTTCCAGCCTGCAAACACAAGATTGCACAGCAGTGCGCAGGTTTCATGGCGAAGGCGATGGCATACCGGGCCTAATACTGGACAGTTACCAAAACCACTTTGTTTTGCAAGGACACCATGAAGGCATTGACCGCTATTTGGATGTAATTATAGAGGCTATACAACAAGTATATGCCCCTGACACTCTATATTACCAGCCTGTTTGGCAGGGTCAGGAAGCCCAAAACCGATTTTTATGGGGGAACACAGAATCTTGTATTGTTCAAGAATACGGAATTCAAATGGAGGTCAATTGGTGTTCCGGCCAAAAAACCGGCACCTTTATTGACCAAAGAGAGCACCGAAAGCTTGCGGCTAGGCTAGCGCAAGGGAAACAGGTCTTAAACGCTTATGCCTACAGTGGTGGGTTTAGCTTAGCCTGTTTAAAAGGAGGTGCCGAGCATGTTACCAGCTTGGATATTAGCTCCGGTGCCATGCAGCTGCTGGAAAACAACCTAAAGCTTAACGGAATAGAGGAACAAAAGCATACCGGTATTACTACCGACGTACCCCCTTGGCTCAGACAGCAAGAACAAGACTTTGATTTAGTGATATTGGATCCACCCGCCTTTGCAAAAAAAAGAAACAGTCGGCACCAAGCGATTCAAGCTTACAGAAGGTTAAATGCCTTAGGGTTTAAACGGGTAAAATCCGGAGGCTTTTTAATGACCTTTTCTTGTTCAGGAGTGGTAGATGAAGGGATGTTTCGGCAAGCGGTTTTTGCAGGAGCCTTAGATGCAGGGGTGCGGGTTAGGGTTGTAGAAAAGCTTGGGCAACCCGGCGACCACCCGGTGGATCTATTCCATTCAGAAGCCTCATACTTAAAGGGCTTGTTGCTGTATGTGGAAAAATAAGCTCCAAGCGTTCGGGACCTTGTTGGCTTTGGCGGGTCCTATTTATGCCGGATTATTGGCGCAAAACATCATTGGCATTGCAGACACCGCAATGCTGGGGAGCTATGGAGCCTTAGAACAGCAGGCAGGTGGTTACGGAGCGCTCTGCATTCTGGTGGTTTATGTAGTAGGCTTTGGCTTTGCATTAGGACTTCAAATACGCATGGGCCAGGCATTTGGGGCAGCGAAGCCACAAAAGGCACTTGAGTATTTCCGACAAGGAATGCGCCTGTTGGCTTTATATGCCGCCCTTTGGTTTTGTTTTTTTGCTTTTGCCTCCTACCCCATACTGTATGCCCTAACAAACAATGCAGCCTTAGCTCGGGCCACTTCGGAGTATTTGCTATGGAGGTCACCCGGAGTATTGTGTTCGCTTCCCTCTTTGGGTTTTTATGCTTTAGCCGTTTCCTCAAACGACTCTAAGCCGGTGGGGCTTGCCTACGTATTGGGTGCCCTTTTAAATGTTTCCTTAGATTATTTTTTAATTTTTGGGGTTGGCGTGTTTTCTGAACTGGGCATCCGTGGTGCAGGTTTAGCTTCGGCTATTGCAGATTTCGGGGTTTTGGCTTTATACGTATTGTATTTTGTTCAAATCAACAAAAAGCACAAGGGATTATTTAAAGGGCGCTATGGCGGCAACCTGACACCACTATTTACCACGGCGGCTCCTTTGGTTTTGCAGAACGCCTTGTCCATGGCTTCGTGGTTTGCTTTTTTCACGCTTATTGAGCGTACCGGAGCTTTGAATTTTCAACTGTCCATCATTTTACGAAGTATCTATGGCGTATTTATGATCGGGGGTATTGCCTTAGGGGCAGCTTGCAACAGTTTGGTAAGTCAGGCCGTTGGGGCAGGCAATTGGTCCAAAATACCCGGTATCTTGAAGAAAGGAAGCCTCTTAGCGCTCTTTCTTTCGGTGGGCACAGGTTGGCTCATGCCGGTTTTTTCAACCGCTATTACCGGGCTGTTTACCCCCTCCAATGCTTTGATTCGGATGTCTACACCGAGTTTATGGGTCATTTATTTAGGACTTATTGGCTTTTCTATTGGTCAAATTTGGTTCAATGGCCTTTCCGGTACTGGAAAAACCATACGAGCTTTGTGGGCCGAGGGCATCTGCTTGGTACTGTACGTAGGTTACACGGCTCTGCTGGTGGTCTTTAGTGACTCCCCTAAAAGTGAAGTAATTTGGATAGCTGAATGGATTTATGGATTTGGGCTCTTGCTTTGTTCCTTTGTGTTTTTGCACTATTTGCTCAAAAGACGAAACCCTGAGCCATTGAATTCGTTATCTTAAGTATATGGGAAAATTCCTTTTTTGGCTGTGTTTGTTGTTGGTGTTTGGTTCCGCCCGGCAATTATCCGCCCAAGATGCGCTATACACCATTCGAGGTGAAATTATTCCTTGTTATGTAACAGAAGTTAGCGCCACAGACATCATTTATGAACCGACCGAGGGGAATTCGGTGGGTAGCAAGGTAATTATTCCTATTGGAGAGGTCAAGCGCATTGTGTTTGAAAATGGTTTAGAGCAATCTTTTGAAAATACGGCTCCGGTAGAAGGCCCCTACCCCAACGGCAAACAGAGCAAAGACCAACCGGACAAAGTGGTGCTAACCAATGGAGAAGTACTTATTGGGGAGGTGGTAGAAAAAAAACGATTTGGCATTACCTTCATTCCTAAATCTTTGGATGGAGCACCTGCCGAGTATATTCCCAACAGCAAAATTGCCCGAATTGAATGGGGCGAAGGGCAAGTGGAATACATAAACCCGGGAAAAGAAGAAAGCAATCCAAAGAACTTTGACTATTTGAACCCGCATTTTGTTTCGGTAGCCACAGGAGTAGCCTTGCCCATAGCTTCTTTTGGAGAAACTCAGTTTTCAGGACTTCCACCGGGTTTTGCCACGGCCGGCTGGCAAATAATGGGAGAAGCCACCTATTATTTGTATCGTGGCATGGGTTTTTCGGCCATGGGTGGGTATATTTTAAACCCCAGCAACAATCAACCCTATAGGGATCAAATTAGCAACTCCTTTTTTAGCCCTAGTGACTCTACCGCTTCGGTGAGCTCTCTTTCCGAAGGCGTTTGGCAGCATAGTTTTGTAGCAGGGGCTTTGGGGTATTATTATGAGTCGGAACGCTTTATGTTGGACTCCAGGTGGATTGTAGGTGCCCTGTTTTCCAGTTACCCGGTTATAGAAGCCGAAGGTACTGCATCGGGAGAATCATTTAACTTAAAGGTAGAACGAGAGTCCAGTCCTTCGGTTATGTTTGGGGCTGCAGTAACCGGCCGGTATTTTTTGACCCGCAAATGGCAGTTGCGCTTTGGGTTTCAGTTTTTGACCAGTACGAGGACCTTTAATCAAACGGTAGCCTACAAGACCTTTTCAGACGGAACAGTGCAAGAGAGTGTTCCAACAGGTTCGGGAGTTTCTAGAGAATCCTTTGGAGTGATAAGCCTGGAAGTTGGAGCCGCCTATACCTTGGGGAAATAAATCCATAGAGTTAGCACCGGGCCTTGGGGCTGAGCCGAAAAGCCCGGAGCAGCAAAGCTTAGGGACATAGGCACTGAGGATGCGGCGCGCAGCAAGCACCCGGAAGGCTTATGGCCCTTAGCTTTGGGGCGAGGACTTGGAGGGGAGGCCCTTGTGCTAGACAAAACAAAGTTTCTTTAGTTTCAATACCGATGGTGTAGCCAAAGAACCTCCATTGGTGTAGGGACCAAAGCGAAATCTCAGGCCCCCAAAGCCAAAGTAAAAAACGGAGAGGGGAGTTTTTCTGAGGGTAGGTGGAGCCGCATTTGCAAGCCGTATTCGTGGCTTTTGCTCAAGCAATTGGGCAAGGGACGGTGCAACTTTTCGGGGCCCAACCAAAGGTTCAGTCCAGCTGCCTGTACTGTAGCAATAGCAGCGAAAGGAGTACTCCACACCTGGGCGAGCAAGGCTGTTTCGGTTGCTTTGTGCAGCAAGTGAACGCTTGGCCCATTGGCTTTTTGCAAAACAAACTGTGCCGGGTGGAAGGTTGCCGTTTGAAGGGTTTCGGGCAAGGCTTTCCAAGCGGCTTCTTTTGCTACAAATACCAAAGCGGCGTTTAGGCGGCCGGTAGTAGCTGCTGGTTTTTCGGGAAGCACGCGGGCAAGCTGTGCTGTATTGGGCAGGAACCAAGACAGGTAGGGACCTGCGGCGGGTAAAAAATCAATGGCCGGACGAAGCACCGGCTTGGGACAAAATGAGGTCGATGGCTTGCCCAACGGTTTGCAGGGCCTCCGCCGCTTCGTCGCTGATTTCTATATCAAACGCTTCTTCCACATCCAAAACCACGTCAATCATGTGGGCGGAGTTGATTTTAAGGTCTTTGAGAAAATCGGAACCTTCGTCCAATTGAGTAAGCAATTCGGCTTCGGGTACGTAAGGCCTTACAATTTCGACCAGTTTTTCTGCTACGGCACTTCTTTCCATAGCACAAAAATAGGGAAAGATTAGCGCTTCTCTTCCCATTTGCGCAAAAGCAGTACCGCATTTACGTCGCCGAAGCCAAAGCCGGATTTTGCAATAATCTTAAGATTTGGAACCTTAACAGCGGTTTTGGGTACGGCCTTTTCGGGAAGGATATCGGCAATATCGGGGTGCAGTGGCATGGCATTAAGGCTTGGATGGATATAGCCTCCACGAAGTTGTAAGAGGCAGGCCACGGCCTCGATGGATCCGGCAGCGCCCAAGCAATGGCCAATCATGCTTTTGGTGCTGTTGATATAGGGGAAGCTTCCCTGAGCTATGTTGAGTGCTTTTTGCCAGTTCTTAACTTCTTTGGGGTCGCCCATGGTTGCGGTAAGGTGTCCGTTGATGGCGTCTACCTTGTCTCCGGTAATTTGGGCATCTTGGAGTGCCATTTGCATGGCCCTTACGACGGCTTCGGAGTTTGAGGCCGTCATGGTTCCACCTTGGAGTTGGCCACCGGAGTTGATGGCTCCTCCCAAATATTCTCCCAAGATGGTAGCGCCTCTGGATTGGGCATGTTCGAGGGATTCAAGCACCAGGGCGCCTGCGCCCGCTCCGGGCACAAAGCCTGCTGCCCTGGAAGAAAGGGGTGCGGAAGCTTCTTCGGGATGACCATTTGCCTGACGGACCAAAACGCGCATGCTGTCAAAGCCTCCCCAAACATAGGGGCCTTCGGAGTCGCAACTGCCGGCCAGCATGACCTTTGCTTTGCCTTGGCGGATGCGTTCGGCAGCCAAAATGATGGATTCTGTGCCGGTAGCGCAGGCCGAAGAGTTGGTGGAGCATTGGTTTCCCAGGCCAAACATACCGCAAAGCCAAGCCGAAATACCGGAGGCCATGGTTTGTTCTACGACCCGTGAGCCAAGTTTGCGGACTTTCCCCTCATCGACTTTATAAATGGCTTCTCGAAGGGGTTCAACTCCGGAAAGACCGGTTCCAAACTGTGTTCCGGCATCGGCCCAGGGCGCTTGCCCAACTTCGGGGAAAGGCAAGCCGGCCATTCTCCAGGCTTCTCTGGCAGCCAAAAGACCATATACCAGGCCTGAGCTGGTTAAGAATCTACGGGTTAGGGGATCAAATTCCGCTTGGAGTAAATCCTCTTGAATAGGCGGAACTGCGCTTATTTGGCAAGCAAAGCCCAAGTCAACCAGTCGCGAATCCGGACGTACGCCGGACCTACCTGCACGGAGGGCTTGGTCAAAATCAGAGCAACCAATGGCGTTGGGAGCAACTACGCCCATGCCGGTAACGACAATTCTTTGACTCATGGGTTAGAGAACATGCCGGAGAGGGTGCCGGCGCATATTTTTTTTCCGTCTTGATTAAACATGGCCACCTTGCATTGCAGTTTACGCAAGCGAAAATATTCTTTTTGAGACTCGACCCAGACTTGATCACCGGGTCGCACCATTTTATGGAATTGAACGTTGGAGGAGGTAAAGAATATGCGTGCTGATTTTAGGACCAAGGGGTCGGCGCCACACAAATAAACCCCTAAAGAAACCAGTCCGATTTGGGCCATGGTTTCGGTAAGAATTACCCCCGGTGTAACCGGAAAATCAGGAAAATGTCCTTGGTAAAAACTTTCGTTGGATTTGTAGGTGTAGGTACCCACCACATGGTTTTCATCGATAGACAAGATGCGATCGATAAAACGAAAAGGGCTTTGTTGCGGAATGCAAGCTAGAATATTTCCGGCCAGCGTTTCGTCGGGAGATTTATATAGTTCTTCAGATAAGCGTTTCACCACCGTCCACTGGGATTATCGCACCATTGATCCAATTGGCCTCTTGGCGGGAAAGCAAATATACAACATTCGCTACATCCTCCGGTGTGGTGAGTCGTTGTACTGGATGCAATTTACGTACTTCTTCTATTTTTTGATCGATGCCCGGCAACACCTTAAGGGCCGGAGTAGGTGTGATACCTGCCTGAATAAGGTTAGTTCTAAGCCCATATTTAAAAAATTCAGCGGCCATGTACCTGCCTAAGCTTTCTAGGGAAGCTTTGGCCATGCCAATAGCTGCATAGCCGGGCAGACTTCGACTGCTTCCCATGCTTGTAAAGGCCAAATTAGCCGCTTGAGGGGCGAAGAACCCCAGTTGAAGGGCCTCACGGCTCCATTCCAGCCAGTTTAGAGCCATGGCCTCCCAGGTTAGGCTTAGGTCCTTGGCCGAAAGCTCTTTCCCTTGACCTTCGGCCCATAGTATACCCGGAGTGCCTCGCGAAATCGAATGCAGCAACAGACCAAGCTTTCCTTTGGCTTCCTGCATAGCTTCCCAAATCTCCGGACGGGTTTCTGCACTAAGGGCATTGGTATTTATGGGCACCAATTGCGCACCAAAAGTTTCCTTCCATTCGTCTACAAGTGCTCTATGGGGCGCGCGCCTTTCTCGGTACACCGCCCAAACCTTCCAACCCTTAGAGGCCAGCTTTTCGGCCGAGGCCCTTCCCAAACCGGAAGAAGCCCCAAGTATCAGGGCGTGCTTTTCTTGTGGGGCATTTATGTCCATCTCAACAAAATATTTTGAGCAGAGAAACCCGGACCAAAGCTCAGCATGAGTCCTGTATCTCCGGCAGCAGGTTGGCTTTGCTGACAAGCATGCAAAACAAAAAGAACCGTAGCCGAAGACATGTTGCCGTAGGTTTTTAGAACCTCACGGGTAAAGCGCATGTCCTTGCCAAAAGGTTCAATGAGCGCCTCTACCATTTGAATGATTTTTTTCCCTCCCGGATGAAACACAAAGTGGTCTATTTCTTCTATGCTGAGTCCATGTTTGGCCAAAAAAGGAGGCAAGATATTGGGAAAGTGCTTTTCTATGGTTGTGGGGACCTCCGGGTCTAACACAATATGCAGGCCCGACTCTTTTAAGTCGAAACCCATCATACGGGTTTCGTTAAAAAAGTGGTACATGGCGGAATCTACCAAAGTCGGCACCCCCGGTCTTTGGTCGTCGGGGTGCGTAGAAACTAAGGCACTTGCCAAGCCATCGCCAAAAATAGCTGCCGACACAATATTGGTAAAGCTGTAGTCGTCGTACTGAAAGGTAGACGTTGGGGACTCAAAGGCTAAAACCACGGCACGTTTACCGGGTTGGTTGGCCAACAGCTCTCTGGCATACATCAAACCTGAAGTCCCGCCTGCACAGCCCATTTCTGTTATGGGCATTCGAATTACATCGCCTTTAAAACCTAAGGCATTGACCAAGTAGGCATCCAAGGATGGGATCATAAGCCCGGTGCAGGAGGTGGTAATGAAGTAATCTACCTGATTGGCTTTGAGCTGCGCATTCTTAAAGAGTGTTTCTAAATTGGCTTCGGCTAATGGAATCATCTTTTCCATAAACCGGTCGTTTCTTTTGGCGAAACTTTCTCTTTGAAACACTTCGTGGGCAGGCATAATAGAATAGCGGGCATCTACCCCTGCATTTCTAAATATACGGCGTGCCTTTTGGAGGTCTCGCTCACTCCGCCCTTGCATCCACGACTCCACATACTCCATAATCACAGGCAATGGCTCTGAATAAGGAGGCAGAGTTATAGAGGTAGCAAGTATGTGTGGATACATCATAGGTGTTGGGTAGTTGCTGAAAAAATCATTCGGCCGGGCAGGGCTTTCTTTTTTAATTCCCAAGAGTTCCAACCGGAATTTTCGGCCATGAAAATCCAGTCATTTCTTTTAAAAGAACGCAAAATGGACAGTGCCCCATCGTGCCGGGAAACCTCAGATAGGCCCAGCACAAAGCTAAGCAATCGGAAGCCATAGAAGCTTAGGGGACGTCGCTCCAAATCGTCCCAAATCATCCCAAGGCGCAAATGACTTCGTGCACATGTCCAAAGCTCAAGGATTTCGGAGTTCCTCAAATGGTGCAAAAACAGGCTTCCCACCAAAACATCAAAGGGACCTTGGGCGGCGAGTACCCGTTCTGCTTTATCTTGCACCACCCGGGCTTGATTGCTTAGTCCGGCTTTAGCCAGCTTTTCTTTTGCCAAAGCACAGGCCAAAGGATCTACATCCACGGCCGTCCACTCCCATGACAAATGATGTTTTTGCGCCTTTTTCAAAATGGCAACCATAGATGCCCCTGAGCCACTTCCGCATTCTAAAATACGCAATGGTTTATGGGCATGCTCCTTGGAAACACGAACTAGGGTTTGAAAAAGGGTTTCATAAACGCCCATAAAGCGATTGATACGATCTATTTCTTGGTAATTGAGTCGCTTTTGGCTTTCGGAAAGTCCGAGGTCCATCCATTCGGGGCCCGGGTGCCTGCTTCCAAAATCAGGTGAATGGGGCAAGAGGCTTTCCATGGCTCTGTTTGATAAGTTGGTGTGTAATGGGAGGCAAAACCGCAGCTGTACCTAAGGCCAGTTCGGTGAGCAGCGTTCCACCAAAAAGCCCTTGCATGGTTTTTCCAAAGCGCAATCGACCCTGAATCTGGGCATTCCAAGCAGATTGATAATGGCTAAGAGCTGCTTTCCTAAGCTGCGGCTTTGCCTCAACCGAGCGAAGGGCCTCCAACCATAAACGGGCACTCCGAATGGCCAGGGCCATGCCGTTGCCACTTAATGGAGCAATAAGCCCGGCAGAATCGCCAAGCATGGGAAGCCCTTGAGTTATGGCTCCTCTGGCACTGAAACGCACTCCTGATATGGCTTGCGGCTTTTCCCAAACTTTTTTACTCTTTCTTAGCAATTGTTCCAAATGCGGATTTTGACTCAACACATTTTGTTCCAATGCTTCCACCCCACCGGCTTTCTTTACGGTTGAGGTACGGACTAAATAACATAAGTTCACCAAACCTGTCTCGGTTTGGGAAACCCCGGCATAGCCCCCTTTAAAATTATGCAAGGCCACCAAATCGGTTGACCAATCGGCTTCCAAATGCCACTTAATTCCGGAATACAAGGTGCCTTCACGCAAAAAAGAGCGGTTAAGTTGCCGATCAGGCTGTCCAAGTTTTCCATAGGCCATAATGAGCCAATTGGCGCTGTAGGTCCCATTTTTGCTTCGAACCACATACCCCTCTTTCTCCAATTCAAAGCCCAAATAGGGCTCTTGAAGAGCCACTCGAACCCCTGCAGCTTCGGCTTTTTGATACAAATAGTAATCCATAGCCCAGCGGCTTAAGCCTAAACTTTCTTGATCTAAATTGGCCTGCAAGGCACGGCCAGATGGAGCACTTAACCATAGTTTTTTGATGCGCGCCGGATTCAAGGACTCAAAATCTACGTCCAAGCTTTTTAAAAAAGGTAGGACTTCACCACTAATAAACTCGCCGCACACCTTATGACGCGGCAAATTTCCTTTTTCGAGCACCAATACCTTAAGGCCCATTTGGGCCATACCAATGGCTGAGCTTAATCCTGCCAAACCTCCGCCTACTACCAAGGCATCGTAATGATGGGTTAGATTCACTCCTGCAAATTTACGCAAGCCCGAGAAAGCGTTAGCGTCCAGTCTTGATGAAGCCTTAACCCGGTTCCCAAATATACAGGCTCGCCCATGGGCAGCGTCCAATACGTAGATAGCATCATGGGAACCGAACCGGGCGCCTGCCGAGATCCAGCCATGGCTTCTCCCAAGCGAAGTAAACTTCCCAAGCTAAGTCCCCGGTAATGTATTTGGCAAGGATACTCCTGCTGCATTACCCATGCTCCCTGAAGCAATTTATCTATAATGGCTCTTGGTACCTGCGCCTCCACATGCAACAAAAGACTGTCTTCAAAAACCGAACCGGTTTGTGGAGCCCAAGCTTCAGAACGATTGGCATCCGCTCCAAAAGCAAGGGTTCTTACCCAAATGTCCAATCGTTCGCTACCCGAGGACCAACGCACCAAACTTTGGGAACTGCGCCAAGGCCCTTCCCCGCCGGCAAGCAACTCTGCACCCGACCGGCACTCAAAACCACCCGGGTCCGATGGCCATTGACCTCTTACTGATCCAAACGCCAATAAAACAAAGCATATGGTTGCAAACCAAGTCGTTGATTTCATGTAAATTCAAAGGTCTGTATATTTAAGCTAATCCCCCATTTTGTTAAGAAAGTTTACCACTTGCATCGGTAGCTTATCACTTACATACCCTGCAGACTCAGCTTTGTTTCATCAAAAAAATCAAAGATTTAAGCCATGGCCATGCCAAAGAGCATCCAAACCTGAAATTCCTATTGAAGGGGTCAAAAACGGCAGTATTTACCTAAAAAAGCCGGCTGGGCGGCGCGCGACTAAGCGGCCACAGGCCTGGTGTTAAAAGGCATAAGTTGCCCCCGCTTCTTTATTGCCTGTTTACTTGCCTTCTTTTGTTTATTGAATTGCTTGCTTGGCTTAAGGGTATTTGGGGCCCCAAGTGCGTTGCTCAACAAAAAGGATTTTGCACGGGTATCCGCCTCCAAGTCCTCGCCCAAAGCCTAAGGGAGGCAAGGCTTCCGGGTGCTTGCTGCGCGCCGCATCCTCAGTCCCTGCCTCCCTAAGGCTTGGTGCTCCGGGCTTTTTGGCTCCTCCCCAGGGCCTTCGTTACATTTAGCTTCTTGAGCTAAGCCAAATTATTAGCTTTCAAATTCCAAAGACCCTCCACCGGTATGTTTCACATATCCTTTAGCCACCCAGTCTTCCAATACATGCCTTTGCCCCTCAGCCAAACTTGGATATTTAAACAACAACTCTTCCATTCTCCAATGCCGCTTTTCATTTTTCACCTGACTTAACAAATGTTGAGGGGGGGCTGCTTTCTTAAGTCTTAAGCACACATCACAAACCCCACAGGGCTTAGGCGCTTCTTGCCCAAAATACCGTATAAGCGCCACAGAGCGGCAACAATTTTCCTGAAAGGCATAGTCCAAAACGGCTTGCACCTTTTTTTTGAGTATTTGTTTCCTTTCCGAATAAATTTCGGGAGGCAAAACAAGATTTTTGGCCGAGGGGAGTTCATTCCGTGTTTTAAGCCAAAGCGTTCCTTTTCCGGGGTCTAAAATGTGCAATGCCTTAAATTTCTCCAACTCCTTTAGCAACACTTCTGCTTGCTTCTGCCGATAGCCACTGCACCATTTTTGCAGCCTTTCTTTTTTAACGGGCATTCGGCTTTCCATAATTCCTACCGATCTCCGCATGAGCTTTTCGGCCAAATCCAAGGCCTCCTCAGAAATGTTCATAGATCGGAGGGCTTGGGGGCTTCCATTCAGCTTTAAGTAATAGCAATCTGTTTTGAGTTCGGGGAGTTCCCAATAGCCGGCTTGTTCCATAAGCTTAAGAACGGCCATACATTCTTGGGAACTGCAGCCGCAATCCTGGGCCAAACCGGAAAGCTTTAGCTCCATCCAACGTCCTGGCGCCGTGCCTTCGACCAAATGATGCCTATGCATGATGCGTTGCACCACCTTTCGAATCAAAACCAGTGGAGGAAAGCGTTGGTTCAGATGTTCCAACAGACGATGGCGGTCTTCTGAGTTCACTATAGCCAGTGCCCTGGCGGGGGCCTCGTCTCTTCCTGCCCTACCTGCTTCTTGAAAATAAGCCTCTAAAGAATCCGGCAAATCCAAGTGCGCCACTGCCCGTACATCCGGCTTGTCGATGCCCATTCCAAAGGCATTGGTAGCCGCCATTACGCGGGTATTTCCTTTAATCCAAGAAGCTTGCCGTTCGCTTCGTTGCTGAGGGTCTAGTCCCCCATGATAAAAAGAGGCCGAAATGCCGCGTCGATTAAGCCATTCGGCCACCCACTCGGTCTTTTTTCTGTTTCTTAAATAAACTACGGCGCTACCGGGAGTTCGAGTTAAAAAAACCTCCAAACGCTCAAGCTTGTTATCGGAGCGTACTACAGCATAGCACAAGTTAGGACGCTCAAAACTCTTACTGAACACCCTGGCCTCCTTTCCAAAGGCCAGTTTTTCTTGCATGTCTTGCACCACTTCCGGAGTAGCCGTAGCGGTTAAGGCCAGCACCGGAACTTTAGGTAGCCACTCCCTGAGTTTGGCAATATGCAGGTAACTTGGCCTAAAGTCATAGCCCCATTGAGAAATACAGTGGGCCTCATCTACGGCAATTAGCCCAACCGGCACCTTTTCTATCCATTCCAAAAAATAAGGATTTTGAAGGCGCTCCGGAGAAACGTACAAAAACTTTAGACTGCCATCAGCCGCCTGACTCATCCACTGTTCAGCGGCCGCGCGGCTTTGATGACTGCTTAAGGTAGCGGCTGCAATTCCTCTTTCCTTTAAGTTCTGAACCTGGTCTTGCATCAAGGCAATCAAGGGCGAAATCACCAAGCACAGACCGGGGCGCATAAGGCCCGGAACTTGAAAGCAAATGCTTTTACCACCTCCCGTGGGCAGCAATGCCAAAGTGTCATTTCCTTCTGCGGCATGCCGAACAATATCTTCTTGCAAAGGCCTAAAGGACTCGTAGCCCCAGTAATGTTTGAGGAGTGCTTGCGGTTCTTGCATGCTCTAATTTACGTATTGCCTTAGGTATTATCCGTTTTTAAAACGGATAAAATATGCTCCATACGCTCCTGAACAGAAACTAAGGGCAATAAGTGTATTTCGAAGTCTAAGCGCTCATAAATAGCTACCAGTCCCCGGTGTATGGCTTCGGCATGCTCAAAATCTTCCCAGCGCTGAGCATCTTTAGTAAAAATGGCCTCCCAAGGTGGTGTAAAAAAAACCTGGTTGTGGTAAGGCAGGCCCTTCAGGTTACTTAGGGTATCCTGGGTCAATACGGAGCCCTCAGCCAATAAGTATCCAAAGCCATCGGGGACTCCCCGATCCAGAAAAACAGGACCTTTAAGGGATAACGCTTCCTTTAACTGTTGCTTTCGGCCTCTCACCACTTCCCGGTGGAACCCCTCGTGGTCCTTCCATGGCAAGAGGTCTCCATCTCTTTCTTTTTCGCGCGCTATGATTTCTCTTGAAATTTCATGAAAAACCGGAAAGCCATCGGCTTCTAAAGCAGAAATAAGGGAGGTCTTCCCTGAGCCCGGAGGACCTGTTAACACTATTGGCTTCATGAATAATACGGTTCTTGGTTGGCCTGCACCACCATAGAAAAGGAGGATAATTCCAGGGCAATTAGGTTTCCCATTCCGGGTTGGTCGCGGTATACGCAACCATTATCAATATCTACAAATCCATACTTTGGATGGTTCAAGCTTTGCTCTATAAGCTCCAAAGACACCGGCACGTGGCCATGGACTACCCGTTTTCCGCCTGTGATTTCTAAATCTACTTCAAAATCTCGGATCCACATCATGGCATGGGTATCTTCGAAAGGATTTGGGGAGCGGAAGTCAAATCCGGCATGCACCAAAAAGGCTTCAGGGACTTCGCGGTAAGCCACAGATTGCTTAACAAGTTCAACAAAAAACTCGGGCAGTTCCTCCGGCAGCGCACAACCAAACTCTTTGAGTAGCGTTTCTCCTCCATAGCTTTTCCACACCTCCAATAGAGGGCGCTTTACTTTTCCGAACCAGTTTTTCCTGGGTATTTCGAGCAGTGCTTCCAAATAAGCTTGTTCGTGGTTGCCACGAATAACATCAATGCTGCAGGTTTCCATAAGCTCCTCCAGCAAAGAAAACAAGCGAAGGTGTGTAGAACCTCGGTCGATTAGATCGCCCAAAAAGGTAATCCGATCCTCTTTACCCGGCTGTATTTGGTTAACAAGGGCTTCCAAGGTTTTTCCACAACCATGCACATCCCCTATGGCCCAATGCTTTTGGCTCATGAACGTGCTTTTCCTTGGTTGGCCACTTCCTGAAGCCTAGCCTCAAGCTCCTGCTCATCTAAAAGATATCGATCCCTCAAATATTTCCCCTCCTCGTTTAGCTCAAAAACGTAAGGGACTCCGGTAGGGATATTCAGCTTAAGAATTTCATCGTTACTTAAGCCTTTTACATGTTGCACAATGGCTCTAAGACTATTTCCATGCGCAGCAACTACAATGGTTTTATGTTCCTTGAGGGAGGGAACTATGTGGTGTTCCCAAAAAGGCAACAAGCGATGCAATGTATCTTTTAATGACTCTGTAGCAGGCAACAAAGCGGGGTCTATGCCCCGATACATTTCTTGATTCGCAGGATGTTGAGGGTCTTTAGCATCTAAAGCCGGCGATTGGACATCATAACCTCTTCGCCATAGTAGCACTTGTTCTTCGCCATATTTTGCTGCTGTCTCAGATTTATCTAAACCTTGCAAAGCGCCATAGTGCTTTTCGTTTAGTCTCCAAGACTTTTCAACCGGAATATGCATGCATTCAGCCTCCTCCAGAGCAAGCCACAAAGTTTTAATAGCTCTCTGCAGGTAAGAAGTGAATGCTGCTTTGGGGATGAGCCCCGCCTCCTTCAACATTTTGCCTGCAGTAGCAGCTTCAGCAATTCCTTGAGGGCTTAGAGGAACATTTACCCAGCCGGTAAATCGATTCTCAAGATTCCATTGGCTTTGTCCGTGCCTTAATAAAATACAGGTATAGGCCATACTGATAATTATTGGATACTTCTTTGTTCTTTAATTTATGGAATTCCATGCAAATGTCTCATTTTTGCAGAATCATTACCCGATTGGAACCCATGAAAAGATATATTTTATTCTTGGTCTTTTTTTTTGCTATCGGATTTAGCAACAAATCCAATGCCCAACACGCCGTTGGTTTAAACTTTGCGGTAGGGCCGTCCCTGCAAAGAGGAGGAACAACTTACCTAGCCACAACGGGCGAATACAACTACCATTTTTGGAACAAACTAGGTGTGGGAGGACGTATTGCGCACGTATACAACCAAGAATTGCGCAATTTCGGGAGCGGTAATGTATTGGAACCACTCCAAAGCCTTCTCATAAGTGCATATGTAGAATACCAGCACCCCCTTGGCAATTTGCTACCTTACGTGGGAACAGACATCGGAGGCTCCATATTTCAACGCGAAGGGTTCTACCTTCAACCTCAAATCGGAACACGCGCCATGCTCACCGACCATTGGTTGCTTGATTTAAGCGTTAAGGCGCCAATGTTTTTTGGAGGCCCTCAAAATTATGGAATCCTCTTAAGCTTTGGAGCGAACTACCGGTTTAGCAAATAACCCAAACAACAGCAGCTATGCAGTCCTCCTCTATTCAAAGAGCCTCGGCAAGGGTTCTTTCGGCTTTGCTGTTAGTCATGCTTTTGTTGGGCTGCGCAGGCAATAGAGAATATGCGCACTACCGTTGGAAAGGAAAGTATCCTCACAAACACAGCGCAGAAGCAAAAGCAGCTCCTGTAAGACTTCAAGACCCAAGTTCAGAAAGCTTTATCGAACCAAAGGGTGCTCGCCAGCCGAATGCTGCCAGTCATGCCCCTAAAACATCCGATATAATTGAAACGCCTCCCGAATCTTTGGCCACAGTAAAGCGCCCGGCTATTTCTGCCCCAACAAGGAGCTTACATGGCCTTCAGCCGCACCGCATTACAAACCCAATGGATGTGGCACTGCAAAGCCTAAAGGAACAACAGGTTTCAGCTTTGGAAGCAAAGCAGTTGGCCAAGGACAGTTTGTTGTGGTGGGGCCTGTTGCTGTGTGGTGTTGGTCTTATTTTGCTCCTTTTGGCCGGGATTCTTGGAGCGGGCAATGGCTTTATCTTAACTTGGCTCTTTTGGGTATTAGGCTCTATTGCGCTAGTAGGAGGCTTAATTTTGCTTTTGGCTCACCTTCTAAACATGCTCTAAATGTGGTACAAAGAGGCAACCAAGATTCTGTTCCTTTTGCCGGCAGAGTTTGCTCACCGTTTGGTGTTTCGATTGTTGGGCCTAGGAAAAGCTCTAGGTCTTATTAAGCCACGAATTCCCAAAAATTGTTTGGCACCTATTGAAATTGCCGGTTTAGTTTTCCCAAACCGGGTTGGCCTTGCGGCAGGCTTGGATAAAAACGCAGAATTTGCAGAATACTGGAGTCATTTTGGCTTTGGCTTTGCCGAGATTGGTACGGTAACTCCATTGCCCCAAAGAGGGAACCCCAAACCACGTCTGTTTAGGCTCAAAAAAGAAAGGGCCATCATCAACCGAATGGGATTCAATAACGCAGGACTTGAAACAGTGTCCCGTAAACTTCAAAAGCGCAAGCGAAACGGTTGCTTAATTGGCGGGAATATTGGGAAAAATAAACAAACCCCAAATCAGGAGGCACAAAACGATTACCTTAAAGGGTTGGATTCGCTGCATCCCTACGTAGATTACTTTACAATAAATGTGAGCTCCCCCAATACCCCCGAACTAAGAGACCTGCAAGCCCCGCAAGCGCTTCGCCGATTGCTGCTTCCCTTAATGGAATTAAATCAAGCACTTGAACCCCGCAGACCCTTGTTCGTAAAATTAGATCCCGACATGTCTTTTGAGCAGCTGGATGAGGTTTTGCAGGTTTTAATGGAACTTAAAATAGACGGTGTAATTGCCACCAACACCTCTAGTCACAGGTCAAGCAATATGAGCCAAAGGGCAATCTCAACTAAGGGGGGCATAAGCGGCGCTCCTATTTTTAAGCGCGCCTTAGAGCGTGTGCAATTTATTCAACACAAAACCAAGGGTGAGCTCCCCATCATTGCATGTGGCGGTATTGACAGCCTTAAAAAAGCACAACTAATGCGGCAGGCAGGGGCAAGTTTGGTTCAGGTCTACACCGGCTTTATATACCAAGGTCCCGACCTCATTCAAAAATTAGCCAAAGGTTTAGGTACCTTTGTACCCCAATGAACCAGGTGCGCATAACCGAATGTCCACGCGATGCCATGCAGGGCATCCCTACATTCATTCCTACCGAGCAAAAAATCAAATACATAAAGACCCTTTGCCAATGTGGGTTTAACCGTATTGACTTTGGAAGCTTTGTGCAGCCCAAAGCCATTCCGCAAATGGCCGATACAGAAAAGGTGGCCCAAGCATTGGAAGGCGTAGACCATCCCGAGCTATTGGCTATTGTTGGAAACCTAAAAGGCGTCAAACGTTCACTTCCCTTTAAGCACATTACCTGGCTGGGGTTTCCGTTTTCTATTTCCAATACTTTTTTGGAACGAAACATTCAATCCAATCTTAACGATTCTTGGCACCGACTGCTTAGCATTAGGGATTTGGCGCATAAAAACGAAAAAAAGGTACAGGTTTATATCTCTATGGCTTTTGGGAACCCCTATGGAGACCCATACCACGAAGACTTAGTGCTTGAATGGGTGGAAAAGCTAAAGGCCGAAGAACTGTTTTGGGTCAGCTTATCGGATACCATTGGAGAAGCCCAGCCTAACCAAATAAAGTACCTTTGGAACCAGCTAAATGTACATTTCCCGGACGTGCAAGCCGGAGCTCATTTGCATACCCGACCCGATAATCTAAAGTCCAACTTGGAAGCTGCCTGGGTTTCCGGCTGCAGGCAATTTGATGGCGCCCTGCGGGGCTTTGGTGGTTGCCCTATGGCCAAGGATAAGCTAACAGGTAATTTACCTACTGAAGCTTTGATCGCCTTTTTAGAAGAAAAAAATGCAGACATAAGCTTAGACAAACAAGCTTTTGAAGAAGCTTGGAGCATGGCCTCTGAAGTTTTTCCTCCACAATGAGGCACTTTTTCTTGGGAATTTAGCCTGACCCGATTATCTTTGCCCCTCCCTTAGAAGAAACAAGCAATTATTACCATGGCGCGCGTTTGTCAAATTACAGGAAAAAAGACCATCACAGGAAACAATGTTTCCCACTCCAACCGAAAAACCCGCAGGGTATTTCGCCCCAACCTGTTCAAAAAGAAATTCTATTTGCCCGAAGAGGACCGTTGGATAGTACTCAAGGTATCCGCCAAAGGTCTGCGCATCATCAATAAAGTGGGCATTCAAGAAGCTATGAAAAGAGCCAAAGTGAAAGGTTACTTGGATTAATTCTTGCTAAATATCTATTTGTAAAGCCGTTTGTTTCAAACGGCTTTTTTTATTTTCACTACATGAAACAGGCAGTACTCCTACTCAGCATGTTCCTTTTCTCCCTCTCTAATGCTCAGGCTCAAGGGAAAAAAGGCCCCCTATTTTCACGCGCCGACACCCTCAAGGGCTGGAACGCAAGCCCCAGAAGTTGTTACAATGTCCGGCATTACTTCCTGGATTTTGAGGTCCACATGAACCGTAAATTCATTGAGGGTACCAATACCATGGAATTTGTAATGGTAGAAAACGCCAAAGTTTTGCAAATTGACCTTGGCCAAGGCATGGGGCTTATCAACGTAGATTGGAACGGGAAAAAAGTACCTGTAAAACGAGAGGAAGGAGCCTATTTCCTATATTTCCCAGACACCCTTTACGAAAGCACCAGACACACCATAAAACTTAAATTCGCCGGACACCCTGCCATGGCCAAAGATGCCCCCTGGGACGGAGGCTTTGTCTGGGAAAACGACGCCAATGGGAATCCTTGGGTGGGCGTAGCCAATCAAAAAGAAGGCGCCTCCCTCTGGTGGCCTTGCAAAGACCAATGGCTCGATGAACCCGACTCCATTACTGTAAGAATTACCGTACCAACAGGCCTTACTGCCGTATCTAACGGGCGTTTAAGAAAGCAAGATGCCATTAACGGAAAATCCCGCTTCGAATGGTTCGTATCCAAACCTATTAATCATTACAATGTAACCCTATACATAGGCAAGTTTGCACATTTCTCTGACATTTATCCCGGAGCAGGAAGGCCGCTGGACTTGGACTATTATGTGTTGGAATACAACGAAAGAAAAGCCAAAAAGCACTTTGAGCAAGTAAAGGGCATGTTTTCTTGCTACGACCAGTTTCTTGGTCCATACCCCTTTTATGAAGATGGCTACAAACTAGTGGAAGCCCCCTATTTAGGCATGGAGCACCAATCTGCCATTGCTTACGGCAACGATTACCTTATTGGTTATGCCGGGTACGATGCCACCGAACTCGGCCTTGAATTCGACTTTATCATTATTCACGAAACGGCCCACGAGTATTGGGGAAACAGCGTAAGCGGCGCCGACCCCGCCGATATGTGGATTCACGAAGCCTTTGCTACCTACATGGAAGCCATGTATGTCGAGTGCAAATATGGCAAAGACATTGCCTACGAATACATCGATACCTGGAGGGGAAGAATCAAAAACGACAAACCCATGATGGGCAAACGCGGCTTAAACGACCACCCTTCTACCGATGTATACTACAAAGGAGCCTTTATGCTCCACACCCTAAGAAACCTCATCCAAGACGAACCTAAATGGATTGGCCTACTCCAAGCCATCCAAACCGAATTCAAACACCAAACCGTTACTACCGAGGAGTTTGTAGACTTTATTGGCAAGTACCTGCACCAAGATTACAGCTGGTTCTTTTACCAATACCTAAAAATTAGCGGAGTGCCCGTTTTTGTATACAGTTACGACAACGATGCAGCCGGCGGTCCTGTGGTTCGTTTTCGTTGGGAAAACGTAATGAAGGATTTTAAAATGCCCGTTTTTGTAAATGTAAACAGTGAAGGCTGGATAAAACTCGAACCCACCGCCGAATGGAAAGAATACAAACCCGAGGTCCGAAAAGTAGATTATCTGGATTTGGACGAATTCAGTGGATATTTTGTGATTCGCAACGCTTCGTCTAAATACTGAACCTCCTTCCTAAAGCACTCTTTTTTTGGAAGACCTGCGCCAGGGGGCGGCACGGATACCCCCAAGCCTGCAGAGGTTGGGGCGACAGGCCAGGCCGAGTGTAGCTTTGCGGAACTCCGGACTTGCCTAGACGCCCCCCTCTGAAGGCTTGGGAGTAGCAGGGAGCACCCGCCCGGGCGCCCAAAAATCAAAAAACGCTATTGCTTACAGGCTGTTTTTAAACAGTTGGTAGGCCGATTGAAAGGTTTCTGTACCCGAACAGCCAAGGCTTTGGTCTAAGGAACGAATGTCCTCCACTCGGTTGCCCGGATCGGGATGGGTGCTCAAAAAAGAAGGCGTTTGGCCTGCTTGGCCCTGGGCAATCAACAGCGCAAAAAAGTCGGAGGCGCCGTCGGCTTGGTACACCGTAGGGCAAAGGTAACGGACGCTAAACTCATCGGCTTGACGCTCGTCGGAGCGGCTAAATTCCAGTCCAACGAGTCCGGCTGCTATGCCGCTTATGGCCCCTTGGTTCTCGCCCAACACCACATCCAACAAAAACTGCAAGCCATAGGCCTTAGTTAGCTGACTGGTGGAATGCCGCTTATCGGCGTGGGCCATTTCGTGACCAATGACTCCGGCCAGTTGATCCTCGCTGTCCAAAAATTTAATAAGTCCCGTGTATACAAAAATGTATCCACCCGGAGCACAAAAGGCGTTGAGGGTAGCGTCGTCTTTGAGCAAATAAATTTCCCAATCGAATGCTTGAGCATATTTCACCTCACCGGAAGCCAAAATCCGATCGCGAATACGCTCCACATAGCTGTAGGCCGAACCGTACAGATTGGGATCCATTACCGGATATTCTTGTGGATTGGCCAACACCTCATCGCGCAATTGCCTGCCTAAGCTTATATCGTCTTGCAGGGTAAACAAATTGAACCCATCCGAACATTGCCACTGCACGGCGGTTAACACACCTATAAGACCAAGAAAAAAGCGACGCATAGGCCAAAGCATTTGGTTATTAAAAACAAAAATCCAAAAATTAGACCGAAAATTGCACTATGGAGCATAAAGCATACATCACCGGGCTTGGGAAATACTTGCCGGAGGAAAAAGTAAGCAATGCAGACTTGGAAAAGCTTATGGACACTACCGATGCTTGGATTCGGGAACGAACCGGTATTCAAGAGCGCAGATTCTTTACTCCAGGCAAGGAAAGTACAGCTACCATGGGCGCCGAAGCTGCCAAACAAGCGCTGGAACGCGCCGGCCGCCGCCCCGAAGACATAGACTTGTTGCTGTTTTCCACCTTAAGTCCGGACTATTATTTCCCGGGCTGTGGCGTTTTGTTGCAAGAGATGCTGGGACTCAAAAATATTGGCTGCATAGACCTTAGAGCACAATGCAGTGGTTTTATTTATGGCTTGTCGGTGGCTCAAGCCTACATCAAATCAGGTATGGCTAAGCGGATTCTGTTGGTATGCAGCGAAGCGCAGTCGACCTTAATGGAGTTGAGCAACCGAGGACGCAATGTGGCCGTTATTTTTGGAGACGGTGCCGGCGCAGCAGTTTTAGAAGCCTGCACGGACGACCGAGGCATAGCCGACGTACAAATCCACAGCGAAGGGCAACATGCCGAAATGCTCTACCAACCGCACCCGGGAACCCGTTTAAGGCCTAGACTTAGCAGCGAAATGCTGCAAGATGGCAGCCTTTTGCCGGTCATGAACGGCAATGCCGTATTCAAGCATGCAGTAATTCGCTTTGAAGAAGTCATCCGAGCCAACCTAAAACAGGCCGGCATTGGGCTCGAAGAGCTAAACCTTCTCATTCCACACCAAGCCAACTTAAGGATTTCAGAGTTTCTAAGGAAACAGTTGGGACTGGCCGAAACCCAGGTATACAACAACATTCAACGGTATGGAAATACCACGGCAGCATCTATTCCCATAGCGCTCACCGAAGCTTGGGAAGAAGGACGCCTAAAGCAAGGCGATTGGATTCAAATGGCGGCCTTTGGCAGCGGATTTACTTGGGGAGGAGCCTTAATGCGGTGGTAAACCGCCCTTGAGAAAGGTTTCCTGCATTCCTATGCCGTGTACGGACAACTCGGCCAATACAGGAGCATAGATTTCTTTATGCACAGGGATTCGAACGCCCCGCATGGCTATGGTGCCATTTAAAATATTTCGAATGGCAATACCCATAGGTAGCCCTACGGTTTTGGCCATAGCTGTAGACTGAGCATCGTCCCCTTCAACCACCAAATGGCTGCGCAACAGGCTATGTTCTCCTTCGCATTCATAATCGAAAAGATGCACCATTACTATCATATCTCGATCTTGCGGTGCCAAACTCCACTTCTTTTGCAAAATATGTTGCAATACCATGGCCGGGGAAGCTTTACCGGAGAGCCCAACCGGCTCATCTTCGAACATGCCCAGCCACTTAAGCCTGCGCATGGGCTCGCTATTCAAATCCAACCGCAGCATGTGCGCCAATTTAAGCTCCACGCTATCGGAGGGGCTATAATAAAGAAAGCTGTTGATAAACGCTCTGTGGGTCATCTCATCTACCCCTTCCATCAAATAGCTATCGTCGGTGGCTCCAAGTTGCACAAAAACATCCCAAGATTGACAAAATCCGGGGCGGCGTAAGGTACCACGGTACAGGGTATCCACCCCCTCCAGTCCATACATGCTTTGGTAGCGCAAAGAGTCCCTGTTTCCATAGGCTTCAAACTCACCGTAAGCACCAAGGTCAATCAATTCTGTGCGCCTAAACACCTTGTGGTAGGGAATGTATTTAAACTTGCCGCCATGCAAAAATTTCACGGCCCCACCGGAAGCGGCCAACACAATATTTCTAGGGTTCCAGGTAAATTTATATTTCCAAGGCCCTTCTTCTGACCCGGGCGCCATCAACCCTCCGGTAAAACTCTCAAAACCAATAATTTTGCCACCCTTTGCCTTGATTTTATCCATCACCTCCATAGCCGTCATATGGTCGATTCCCGGATCTACGCCCATTTCGTTGAGCAAAAGCAAGTCCTTCGCCTCCGCTTCTTCGTGCAAGGCCTCCATCTCAGCCGACACATAGGATGCCGTGACCATATGCTTACCAAAAGCTACGCAATCACGGGCTACCTCTATGTGCATATGAGCAGGCAACATACTCACAATCAAGTCATGTGCTTTAATCAAAGATTGCCTCAGCGGCACGTCTTCGATAGAAAGCGCACAAGCCTCCGCAAACGGGGAACTACCCACCTTTTGTTGGGCAAGTTCGGGATCCATATCGGCCACCGTAAGCTTCCAGGATTCTATGGATGCGTGGTTTAACAGATATTCTATAAGCGTGGTAGCAGACTTTCCTGCACCAATCAGCAGTATTTTTTTTGGTTCCATATCTCGCACTGCAAACTTAGGCAGCATTTACCAAACAAGCGCAATACCCGATAGAGGTAAAAGGAATATTTGGGGGCCAAACGGGCTCTCGCCCACCGGGCGGGCGGCCAAAGGCTGTGCGGCTAAGCCTGTGGTGGTTTGCTTAGGCTCCACCTCCTCGGCTAAGCCGCACATGCCTTTGGCCGCCCGCCGCTCCAGGGCTCCATCCCTGGCCCAAATCATCTTCCAAAACATGCACGCCGTACCGAAGTTAATTTTTAGGCTTTCCCTTGCCGCTTATGCCAAATAGCCCTGTAAAAGGCCTAGTTGATGTATATTTGTACATGTTGCAATGGAAAAGAACCACAGGACTTTTGGGCGCCCTTTTAGGACTTAGCGGCATTATGCTTGGTGCTTGGGCAGCTCATGGTTTGGAACATTTGGTTTCCCCTGAAAAAGTAGACAGCTTTAAAACTGCCGTTTGGTACCAACAATGGCATGCACTGGCACTGGTGGTGTTTGCTTTAGGCATTCCCCAAGCGCACCGACTCATTCGGTGGTCTGTGCGCTTCATGCTTTTGGGTTGGCTTTTTTTCTCTGTTTCCATTTATGCGCTGGTATTGGCTCCCGTTTGGGGAATGAATCTTAGTTTTTTAGGTCCCATAACTCCCTTGGGTGGGCTTAGTTTTATGGTGGCTTGGGGACTTTTGGCCTGGTACTTTTTTAAAGCCCGAAACGCATGAGCAAGGCTTGGGAAGCACTCTGCGCCTATGCAGAAACCACTGCACGCTGGAGAAATACAGCGGCATTATTGCAATGGGATCAAGAAACAGGTATGCCCTACCCCGCTGCCGGCTTGCGTGCAGAACAGTCGGCAGACCTGACGCGCCTGCTCCATCAACGCCAACACGATGGAACTTGGGAAGACTTGCTGAAAGCCGCCAAAAATGAAAGTGAAAAACTTTCGGACCGAGAGCAAAAAGCCTTGGCTTTTTGGGAAAAGGAACAAGAAAAAACCAAGCGCATACCCGAAAGTCATGTAATCGCGCTCTCTAGGCTTCAATCCAAGGCATTTTTGGCTTGGAATAATGCCCGCGAAGGCAAAAACAAAGAAGCCTACTTAGATTGCCTTAGCGAACTGGTTGAACTAAAAAAAGAAACATGTGCCTTGTTGGGTTTTGCCGATAATCCATACGATGGACTACTGGACCAATACGACCCAGGCTTATCGTCTGAATTGGTTGATGGGGTATTTGATCATTTAAGTAAAGAACTTCCAAAGCGTATTCTTGCTTTGGAAAAAAATATGCCGGAAACGCCCTTTCCAATAGCGCTTTCTAAGGACGAGCAAATCGAACTTGGCCATGAGCTGTTGGAATGGATAGGCTTTGACTTATCGAGAGGGCGGCTGGATAAAGCCCCACACCCTTTTTGCTTATCTATGAGTCCCTACGATGTTAGACTCACCTACCAAATCAACGAAAAAAATCCGGGCGTTTTTATATGGGCCATTTTGCACGAAGGCGGACACGGTCTTTATGAGCAAGGCCTGCAGGCCGAACCTGCCGGAACTCCTTTAACCACTGCAGTAAGCCTAACCATTCATGAATCCCAAAGCCGCTTTTGGGAAAACCATATGGGCAGAAATCTGGAGTTTTGGCAAGTGGTTTGCCTCGAAAAGGGCTGGCCCCCAAACTATGCCGAACACATTTGGAAGCATGCCAATAAGGTTTCCAGAAGTCAAATCCGTATTTACGCCGATGAGCTAAGCTATCATTTGCATATTTTGCTTAGATACCGCATAGAGAAAGGTCTTATAGAAGGCAGCTTGCAAGCCAAAGATGTGGAAACAGCCTGGAACGATATGGCCTTGGACTTTTTTGGCCAAGTACCGGCACAGCCGGCAGAAGGCTTTGTGCAGGATATTCATTGGGCACACGGCTCCATGGGCTATTTTCCAACCTATACTATGGGAAGTTTGTTAGCCGCCCACTTTTCAACCCAAATATTCCAAGAGGCAGACGCTATGCCCAAGCTCATTCAAAAAGCCAAAGCGCATTTTGAACAAAAGGTATTTTGTCATGGGGCTTTGCTTCGCTCCGAGGAATTGCTGCCCAATAATCCTAAAGAAATTGTGGACTGCTTTTTGCACTATATAGATTCCAAATACCAAGCTTACTTATGAAATATCTAATTCCCCTGATTTACTTACTGGTTGGCTTGGGTGCATGCAAAAGCACCGGCCCAATTGAATCCTCTTCCCAATCCAAGCAAAGTACGCAGGCAGAAATAGACGCTATGCCTATGCTTGTGGTTAGCTTTTATTCCATTGCCTATGGCATTGACAGCGGAGCGCGGTCGGCCCTTGATGTCTACCTTAGCGAAAAGGGCCAAGACCTTAGCGTAGAGAAAAGACCTTGGGGCAGAGAAGGTGAAATCGATTACTGCCTTTTTGCACCTACGCTCACTGAGGCCCAAAAGTCCGAACATATACAGGCCATTCGAGCCTTGTTAAGTACCGGAAAAAACCTACATATATACACTGACAAGGCGTGCAGGGAGCCCGGGCCTGCTTCCGATAAATAACATCTTTCTTCTTCTCATCGGGGCTTTGCCGAAGCACAACTTTGGAATATCCCTCCAAGAACATTTCCAATGGCCCTAGAACCAAGCATTCGCTTCCTTAACTCATTTAATACAAATGAATTATAGAGAAGACGGCAAAGAATAAGCCCGCCTTAGCCCAAAAATAAGGGATGGAATAAGCCTCCAAACCTACCCAAAGAGAGGCGCAAATAAATTTTTCATTGCATGGGAAATGCCTACTTTTGATGATTCAAGACCGTATAAATCTTACACGGAATTAAACATCGAATCCCAAACTCATGAGCGAGCAAGGATTTAAATCCTCCAAAAGCAGCCTTGAACAGCATGGAATTAAAGGCTATACCCAAGCATTCTGGAACCTCAGTCCTGCCGAATTGGTGGAGCACAGCCTTAACAAGGACATGGGCAAACTCTCCCATACAGGTGCCTTGGCGGTGGAAACCGGTACGTTTACCGGAAGAAGCCCAAAAGACAGGTTCATTGTAAAAGACAAACACAGCGCAAACGAAGTTTGGTGGGGCAACCACAACCTTTCTTTTGATGAGGAAAAATTTAGTGCACTGGAAGCCAAGATAAAAGCTTATTTCGAAGGAAAAGAGGTGTATGTGCGCGACGCATTTATTTGCGCCGACCCAAGCTACAAAATGAGTGTTCGGGTAATAAACGAATACCCTTGGAGCAACATGTTTGTTTACAACATGTTTCTAAGACCCAGCACAGAAGAAATTTTGGATTTTGCCCCGGAATGGACGGTTATAAATGCCCCAGGCTTTATGGCCAATCCAGCAGTGGACGGCACCAGGCAATCCAATTTTGCTATTCTTTCCTTTGAGCGCAAAACCATTTTGATTGGTGGCACCGGCTATACCGGAGAAATCAAAAAAGGGATTTTTAGCGCACTTAACTTTTTGCTTCCGGTACACCATGGCGTATTGCCCATGCACTGTAGTGCCAATGTGGGAAAGGAAGGCGATACCGCCTTATTCTTCGGACTTTCCGGTACCGGAAAAACAACCCTATCGGCCGATCCCAATCGAAAACTCATTGGCGATGACGAGCACGGGTGGATTGGCGATAGCGTGTTCAACTTTGAAGGAGGTTGTTATGCAAAAACCATTGACTTAACGGAAGAAAAGGAACCGGATATTTTCCGTGCCATTAAGTTTGGGGCCTTGCTAGAAAATATCGGCTTTGAAACCAATAGCCGGGTACCGGATTACAAATTCAAAGAGATTACGGAGAATACCCGAGTATCCTATCCCATAAACCATATCGACAATATCCAGCCCGGCTCTAATGGAGGGGCACCCAAAAACATATTTTACCTTACCTGCGACGCATACGGTATTTTGCCCCCAATTTCAAAACTCACTCCGGGGCAGGCCATGTACCATTTCATCTCGGGCTACACCGCCAAAGTTGCGGGTACCGAGGCAGGAATTACCGAACCGCAAACCACGTTTTCCGCCTGTTTTGGAGCTCCTTTTATGCCCTTGCACCCTGCACGGTACGCCGAAATGCTGGGCGCCAAAATAAAAGCACAAAACGTCAGGGTTTGGCTGATTAATACGGGTTGGTCCGGAGGCCCATACGGTGTGGGGGAGCGTATTAAGCTTAGGTACACCCGTGCCATGATTACCGCTGCCTTAGAAGGCAAGTTGGATGGAGTGGAATACCACGAGCATCCCATTTTTGGCTTAGCCATGCCCAAAAGCTGTCCCGATGTACCGGATGAAATTTTGAATCCCATAGATACTTGGGCAGACAAACATGCCTACAGAGACACCGCTCAAAAATTGGCCAATCAATTTAATGCAAACTTTGAGATGTTTGCCGAAGAAGCGGCCGAGGAGATTCGTCAAGCGGCGCCTAAAACTAAAGCTAAGGTAGAATAAGCATAAAAGGCTGCTCGGCTCCATAATTTAACACAGCCTTTAAGGGAAAATTCCTTGAAGGCTGTGTTTTTTTTTTGTTCAGCCCTACCTTAGTGGCCATGAGGAAGCTTTTTATTGCAACACTTGGGTACTACTTGTTGTTGGCATGCAGCCAACCTTTGCACCTTCAAAGGCACGAGGGAGGTTTGGAGTCTTTGCAAAAGGTCAACCCTGACCCGGAAGCAGAAGCAATGATTGCCCCCTACAAAAAGGAGATTGATGCCAAAATGAAAGAACCCTTGGGCAATGCTGCCACAGATATGCCTAAGGTGCGCGGCGAACTTGAAACCCTATTGGGAAATTTTGTAGCCGATTTGGTCTTGGAAATCGCCCGAGAAAGGCTTCCCGAACAGCCGATAGACGCCTGCTTACTTAACTCCGGAGGGCTAAGGGCGTCCATTGCTAAAGGACCCGTGCTTTTAGAAGATGTATTTAGCTTAATGCCCTTTGATAATCTGGTGGTTTTGGTACAACTTTCAGAAAAAGACATGATGCGTTTGTTCGACTACCTGGCCGAACATCCCGGCACCCCCATTTCCGGGATACGCATGGAAATAGAAGACGGGAATCCGGACGATATGGAAATTGCCGGCATCGATTGGGAAGACGATAAAGAAGCTAGGCGGCCCTGTTGGATTGTTACCTCAGACTTTTTGGCCGGAGGTGGAGACCATATGAACTTCTTAACCGAACCTTTGGAACGCATAGAAACAGGCTGGCTGCTGCGCGACGTTATTGCAGCTTATATCCGCGAAAAAAATAAGCAGGGCCTAGCCGTAGAGTCGACCTTGGACGGTAGAATGCGTTACGACATTGATTAAACTGAGCGATGAATAGAAAAGAGTTTTTACGTGCATCGGCCCTATTAGGCATAGGAATGAGTGGCGGTGTAGCACATGCCCAAAGCTTGTTTAGCGCTCAAAAGAGCAAGCGCTTGGTGATTTTGCACACCAACGACATGCATAGCCATATTGAACCCTTTCCGGAAGACGACCCTAAATATCCGGGACAAGGGGGAATGGCCAGAAGAGCAGCCCTTATTAAGCAAATACGTGCGGAAGGACACCCGGTGCTGCTGGTCGACGCAGGCGATGTATTTCAAGGAACCCCTTATTTCAACCTATTTAAGGGCGCGTTGGAATTTAAATTAATGAGCGAGATGGGCTATGATGCCGCCACATTAGGAAATCATGATTTTGACAACGGAGTGGAAGGCTTGGCAAAAATGTTGCCTCTGGCCAAATTTCCCTTTGTGAACAGCAACTATGCCTTAGAAAACACGCCTATTCATAAGGATATTAAGCCCCACGTCATCCTAAAAAAAGGCGGACTGAAGGTGGGCATCTACGGCTTGGGAGTTGACTTAAACGGACTGGTAAGCAGCGCCTTAACCGGCGAAGTCCGCTATTTGGACCCGGTGGTTGCTGCCAACCGAACGGCCAGTTTTTTGCGCAACGAGGCCGGCTGCGACTTAGTGCTTTGTCTTTCACATTTGGGCTTTGAATATAAAACAAGGAAAATTAGCGACTTAAGCATCGCTGCTTCATTAAACCATACAGATATAATCCTAGGAGGACACACCCACACCTTTTTACACAAGCCCGTTTTAACTAAGGATTTCAAAGGCCAACCTTTAGTAATAGGCCAAACCGGATGGGCGGGTATACACCTTGGCCGTATTGACTTATTTTTTAGCCCTGAAAACCAATTATTGGATACAAAAACGACTTTATATGAAATTTCAAAAAAAACAATAGCCGGTTGATTTTTTTTTACATTTTTTTCTCCCAATCTTTGTTCAAGAGCTTGCAAGAGCTTGACCCAATGGGGGATTTAGGAATTTGAGCGCATTCCTACCCCACATATGTTTTAACAAAATATTAATTCTAACTCGAAGAGTTCATGTCTGAAAATCTCAAAGGGGTATGGGAGCGGTGTCTGCAAATTATTCGTGACAATGTGAGTCCGCAAAGCTACCAAACCTGGTTTGAGCCCATCCGTCCTGTTAAGTTAGAAAAACAGGTGCTCACCATTCAAGTTCCCTCTCAGTTTTTTTTCGAATGGCTAGAAGAACATTACATTACGCTCCTTAAGCACACCGTAAAAAAAGAATTAGGCCCTGAAGGAAGACTGGAGTATTCCATAATTATGGAAAACAGCTACCATGCCCAAAAGCCCTACACCATAAAGGTGCCTACCAGTGAGCAAAAAGCAGTACGTAACCCTCAGGTTAGCATGCCTTTGGACCTCAGTTCCGACCATCCCATCAAAAACCCTTTTGTAATTCCCGGGCTCAAAAAGGTACATATTGAATCCAACCTAAATCCCAATTACGCATTCGACAACTTTATTGAAGGCGATTGCAACAGGTTAGCCAGGTCTGCCGGCTATGCCGTAGCACAAAACCCCGGAGGAACTTCCTTTAACCCCCTGCTGATTTATGGAGGCACCGGATTAGGTAAAACCCACCTATCCCATGCCATTGGAATAGAAATCAAAAAGAATTTCCCAAACAAAACCGTCCTTTACGTTCCTGCTGAAAAGTTTACTACCCAGTTTGTAGATTCTATTAAAAACAATACCTCTTCTGACTTTGTAAATTTTTATCAGCTTATTGATGTCCTCATTTTGGACGATGTGCATATTTTAGGAGGAAAAGAAAAAACACAGGATGTATTTTTCCACATATTTAATCATTTGCACCAAAGTGGAAAACAAATCATCCTAACCTCTGACAAACCACCGGTTGACTTGCAGGGTATGGAACAACGCCTGCTTTCTCGATTTAAATGGGGGCTATCTGCGGATTTACAAGTGCCCGAGCTGGAAACCCGGATCGCTATTCTGCAAAAGAAACTGTACAACGACGGCATAGAGTTGCCCGAAGAGGTCGTAGAATATTTGGCATACTCCATCACCACCAATGTTCGGGAACTCGAAGGTGCACTTATTTCATTAATCGCTCAATCCTCCTTAAACCGCAAGGAAATTACCTTGGATTTGGCGCGTAAAATGATTGACAAGTTTGTAAAAAACAATGCGCGAGAAATTTCCATTGAGTATATCCAAAAAATGGTATGCGACTACTTTGACATGCCCATGGATTTAATGAAATCTAAAAGCAGAAAACGAGAAGTGGTGCAAGCCAGACAAATTGCCATGTACTTTTCCAAAGCTTTTACCAAGTCTTCTTTAGCCACCATTGGTGCGCACTGCGGCGGAAAAGACCATGCCACCGTGTTGCATGCCTGCAAAACGGTGAACAACCTAATGGAAACCGACAAGCAGTTCAGGGCCTATGTAGACGACCTGGAAAAGAAAATAAGCCTGTACTAAGCTTGTGCGTAAACAACCTTTGTATAATACCAAAAGCCCGAAGATATCGGGCTTTTTTTTGAAAGAGATGTTGGGCCCCTGATGGAGGCAACTAACCCGCAAGCACCGGGGCCTTGGCTTTACGGCCTTTGGGCGTGTGTAGCTTTGCGGAACGCCGCCCGGAGGCACGAAAGCCGGCCTCGGGACTGAGGATTAGTGCGGACAGCAGGATTAGGCCCCCAAGGATTAAGCATTCCTATCTTCTGGCACCATAAGCATGGGCAAGCGGGCCTGCATGGCCAAGTTTCGGGTGGTGCTTCCTTCAAACAGGCGATCGAGCCAATTTTTGCGTTGGGGCACCATTACCAATAGGTCGGTGGGATTGTCAAGCAAATACAACTCCAGCCCTTCGGAGGCCGAATCGGCAGTAATTTCGCGCAGCTTCAGATTGGTTTGCGGGAACTCCGTCTGAAGTGCTTCCAAAAGCGGAGTATTGGCCTGTAAATCCAGCTGCAAATTCGCATTCACATGCAGCAATTCCACCTCAGCCTTAAAGGGAAGCAACAAACCGAGGGCATGCGCCAAAGGTTTGCGGTCGTCGCGCTCCAACTCAGTGGCAAAAAGCACCTGTTTGGGGTCAAAAGGCCCGGATTTTTCAGGTATAAACAGCATGGGAATCTTGATTCGGTGCAGCAAGTGGGTTGCATTAGATCCAATAAGTCGTTCCAAAACCCCGCTGGCTCCGGTGGTTCCCATTACCAATAGCTGAGCTTGGCTCTCCTTCACCTGATCTTCTAAGGTATCTGCTACAAAGCCGTCCAAAATTTTGCCTTCTACCTCTATGCCATGTTGTTTTACTAAAGCCAACCGCTTGTCCATGGCCTCCCGAGCTCCTTTAAATAAAACCTGATGCGCATCGGCGGCATAACCCAATGGCCCAACCGCATCCACCATAGGCACATGGACCACATGCACCAAGAGCAAGGACATGTTGTGTGCCTGAGCAATGGAAATGGCAGCATCTAAGGCTTTGTCGGCGGTTTGAGAGAAATCTAAGGGAACGAGAATGGGTGCTTGAATCATGGCTGAGTGTTTTTTACAAAATTAGCTTGCCATAAGATAAGAAATCATGACAATTGTCAGCACATAATTCGCGTGAAAGGTGCAGCTAAGGCTTGTATATTTGTCCTATGAAGGTATTGATGGTATGCTTGGGCAATATTTGCCGCTCCCCCATGGCAGAGGGACTGCTTAGAGATTTGGCCGCCCAAAAAGAGATTAACTTGGAAATTGATTCGGCTGGAACCGGAGATTGGCACCGGGGAGAAGCTCCCGACGAAAGAGCGGTGCGGCAAATGGAAATGCGGGGACACGATATTTCTCAGTTGAGGGCAAGACAAATTCAAGGGGAGGACCTAGATCGTTTCGACGTAATTTTTACCATGGATGCCAGCAACTATCAAAACGTTTTGAAGTTGGCGCAAACCGAGGCGCAAAGGCAAAAGGTGCGCATGTTTTTGAATGAGGCATGGCCGGATCAAAACCGCCAGGTGCCTGACCCTTGGTTTGGAGGAGAGGAAGGCTTTGAGCAAGTCTATTTTCTATTGGAAAGAGCCTGCGAGGCCTTTTTGCAAGATTTAGAGCCATGAATCCCGGACGTCTCATACTGGTTCCCAGCCCCCTAGGTCCGGAACCGGGGCTCATGCCTCCCGAACACCTGGCTTTGGTTGCTTCCATTGAGTTTTGGGTAGTCGAAAACCCGGGGCCATGCCTGCCGGTAGTTGCCAAACTCACCGGCATACGAAACCCCGAACACTGGGTGCTGGAACGTGGAGGGCTAGATATGCATCTGCTGCAAGACTTTAGAAAGGTGCTGATGAGCGGAAAAGATGTTGGCCTAATCTGCGATGCCGGCCTCCCGGGCGTAGCCGACCCCGGGCAAAAATTGGTGGCGGCTGCTCAAAACTGGCAAATTGAAGTGCTTCCTTTGGTAGGCCCGTCCAGCATTATGCTTGGATTAATGGCTAGCGGGCTCTCCGGACAGCACTTTCGCTTTTTGGGGTATCTTGAAAAACACCCGGAAAAGCGCAAAAAACAGCTTGTAAGCCTTAGTAAGCATCTTATGCAAACCGGCGAAACACAAATTTTTATCGAGACACCCTACCGAAACCAACACCTCATGAAGGATTTGGTGGCCTATGGAGACCCCAACAGCCTGCTTTGCCTAGCGCAACAACTCCAACATCCAAACCAATCCATAAAAACCCAAAGTTTAGCGCAATGGAAAAAGCAAATGCCCGTTCTTCAAAAGCAGGAAGTGCTGTTTTTATGGGGAAAGAAAACATAAATGCAAACCTTAAGCCTTCCCTTTAGCTCTTGGCAATAGACCTCAATTCCATTATATTTGAACCATGACCTACAAGTCCATGAAGTCACTGATTTTTCGCTTTCTTATTGTCTTTTTAGCACTAACTCCTCTTCAATGGCTGAATGCTCAAGAGGATTCGGCCAAAACCAACGCCTATGGTGAACCAAGCACCTACCGCGAAAGTTGTTACCGCAAATGGTATAAGGCATTTAAAATTCGTGGGTCCAAAGAAATTGAAAATGGAGTGCACGAAGACGTTATCGTAAGCCTTTCCAGGGGAATGGATGGCGATTGCTTCTATGGCAAAGTAGAAATTCGTGGCGGAAGCGTTCGGGAAATTTTCATTAAAACCACCGAAGGAGATTACGAACAAGTGCATTTTGAGGAAGAAGAGGACATACTCATTGACAACGGCATTTCTGATCCTGTAATAAGCAACCTGCGCAGCCAAAGGCAAGTAGTGCACGTGATTTTCCCTAGTGCTTTGCGCCCCAAAGCAGCTGCGTACGAACAAGCTCCTGAACCCGATATCGATTTTTAAACGGCATAGGAAGCCTGTATTTGATAATCCTTGGTACTTTTTGGGAGTTTAGCCTCCGTACTCCAAAGCATTCAAAGTTTTAGATTTTTGAAACGTATGACAGAACCTAGAGCTTTTGCCTATGTTGTCATTTCCTTTGGATTCCATAATTACGAGGATTGGGATGGACCAAAAAGGAAAGGAGGCAGTGCCTAAACACTGCCTCCAAAACCAACCTACTATGAAAAACTGCTAGAAATCTATCTGACTAATAAACACGCTTACAGACCAGCGGTTTTGAGCTTAACAATCCTTAACAATACATGGACAGCCACATTCCGGGCCAAATCAAAAAGACCAGTCTAGCGGTTTAAGGCGAGGCCTTAGTTTGGGTTCAATGTCCGTTCAGCCTCCGGGTTTCGAAATACCATATGACCTTCAAAAACATCCACCAACACTTCTTGGTTTCGGTCGATTTCGCCGGAGAGTATTTTCTTGGCCAGTTCATTCAGCACCTTCCGCTGAATAACCCGCTTCAAGGGTCTTGCTCCGTATTGAGGGTCATAGCCCAAATTACTCAACCAATCCGAAGCTTCCTCGGTCATGCGCAAGCGAATGCCATTGTCGCGTTCCAAGTTCTGAGACAACTGCCCAATTTGAATGTTTACTATGTCCCTTAAATTCTCGCGGCTCAAAGGCAAGAACATTACGGTTTCGTCAATCCGGTTTAAAAACTCCGGTCGAAGGCTTTTGCGAAGCAATTCGAACAAGGCGGCCTGGGTTGAAGCTATGGTAGCATCCCTGTCCTTAAGTTCTAAATTCTCCAGTTTTTCCTGAATAAGCTCAGCACCCAGGTTGGAGGTTAGAATTACAATCGTATTTCTAAAGTTAGCCGTCCGTCCCTTATTGTCGGTTAGCCGTCCCTCGTCCAACATCTGCAGAAGTATATTGAAAACATCCGGGTGGGCCTTCTCCATTTCGTCGAACAAAATCACCGAATAGGGTTTGTGACGCACAGCTTCGGTAAGCTGTCCACCTTCTTCGTAGCCAATATATCCGGGAGGAGCCCCCACCAAGCGCGACACGGTATGCTTTTCTTGGTATTCGCTCATATCGATTCGGGTAATGGCCGATTCGTTGTCGAATAAATACTCGGCTAAGGCGCGGGCCAGCTCGGTTTTCCCCACTCCGGTGGTTCCCAGGAAAATGAAGGAGCCGATGGGGCGGCGCGGGTCTTGAACGCCTGCCCTATTTCGCCGAACGGCATTGGCGACAGCCTCTATGGCCTCTGTTTGCCCTACGACCCTTTTGGAAAGTTCTTCTTCGAGGTGAAGCAGTTTTTCGCGCTCGCTTTGCAACATACGGTTCACAGGAATCCCGGTCCAACGGCTAATAACCTCAGCAATATCTTCGGCATCAACCTCTTCTTTAATTAAGGCATTACCGGATTGAAAACGGGTGAGGTTTTCCTGAGCCTGCTCCAGGGCCTTTTGTGTTTCTGTCATGCGCCCGTAACGTATTTCGGCCACCTTACCAAAATCGCCGGAGCGTTCGGCCTGTTCGGCTTCCAACTTAAGTTCTTCGAGCCGAGATTTTGCCTTTTGGATGTGTTCCACCACCTCTTTTTCTTCTTTCCACCGGGCCATAAGACCATCGCGCTGTTCGGAAAGGATGGCCAGCTCTTTGCCCAAGGTTTTTAGCTTTTCTTCGTCTTTTTCGCGCTTAATGGCCTCTCGCTCAATTTCCAGCTGCATAATGCGGCGTTCAATCATTTCCAATTCTTCGGGCTTGGAATTGATTTCCAACCTAAGCTTGGCTGCCGCCTCGTCTATTAGGTCAATGGCCTTATCCGGCAGGAATCGATCGTTGATGTAGCGTTGACTCAACTCCACGGCAGAAATAATGGCGTCGTCTTTAATACGCACTTTATGGTGGGTTTCGTACTTTTCTTTAATGCCCCGCAAAATGGAAATGGCATCTTCGGTATCCGGTTCGTCTACCAACACCTTTTGGAAACGCCTTTCGAGGGCCTTATCGCTTTCAAAATACTTTTGGTATTCGTTCAGGGTGGTCGCCCCCACAGCTCTGAGCTCCCCGCGGGCCAAAGCAGGTTTCAAAATATTGGCCGCATCCATAGCCCCTTGACCGCCACCTGCACCTACCAAGGTGTGGATTTCGTCTATAAAGAGCACAATCTCCCCGGCAGCATTTTGTACCTCCTTAACCACGGCTTTGAGCCGCTCTTCAAATTCCCCTTTGTATTTGGCACCGGCAATTAAAGCGCCCATATCCAAGGAGAAAATGGTTTTGGATTTTAAATTTTCGGGCACGTCACCGTTCACAATTCGGTGCGCTAAGCCTTCGGCAATAGCCGTTTTACCCACCCCGGGTTCTCCAATCAGAATAGGGTTGTTTTTGGTGCGGCGCGACAAAATATGCAGTACCCTGCGAATTTCTTCTTCGCGACCAATAACGGGATCTAATTTTCCAACAGAGGCCAACTCGTTTAAATTCCGGGCATATTTTCCGAGGGCGTCGTAGCTTGCCTCGGCCCCGGCATCGGTGGCCTTTTTTCCTTTGCGTATATCGTTCATGGCTTGTTGAATAAATGCGGCGCTTAAACCGCAAGATGTTAATACTTCGGCAGCTCCTGTACCACTTTTGGCAATAGCCAAAAGCATATGCTCTAAAGTAACAAAGCTGTCTCCATTGCTTTTTGCCTCTTTTTCGGCTTCTTTAAACACCGTTTCAGTATATCGACTCAAATAGGGGTCTCCTCCCTCCACCTTGGGCAATTTGCTTAAAGCTTCGTTTAGCTTTGCCACCAAGTCGGCCGAAGAATGGCCGGCACGATTTAGCATAGCAGGCAAAATATCTTTGTCCGACAGCTGAATTCCTAAAAGTATATGGTGGGGCTCCACCGCTTGATGCCCCAAAGACTTGGCCTGTTCAAAACCTTCTTGCAGGGCCTCTCTGGATTTTATGGTAAACTGTTCAAAATTCATGGATGCGTTTTGCCCTTTTACTGCAAAAAACTTTCCAAGCTCAAAAATCGGCCATTTTGGCTTGCTTCATGCACCAGAACTGTCATTTTGTCATTCCGGCTCGATTGCAACTGCCATTTTTTCAGGGGCCTTTTCCGGCCTTTGGCTTTACGTCCCTCCGGCAAGGCATGGGTGGCGCGGTTTCCGGGGTTTCCTCCTAAGGTCGGAACCTCCTCAACCTGCGCCTCCCAAAGCCTTGCCGTTCGGCACGGTACCGCCGCAGTCCGGGGCCCGCGCAATTCAATCTTCACAAAAAAAACATGCGCCTTACGCGAACTCATTCCACGCGTCTTTCCGTATTTTGAGGCCATGAACATTCACTTCATAGCTATTGGAGGAGCAGCCATGCACAATTTGGCCTTAGCGCTCCACCACCAAGGCCACCACATTAGCGGATCCGACGATCAGATATTTGAGCCTTCACGTTCTCGATTGAAGGCCGCAGGATTACTTCCCATCCGTGAAGGTTGGGATCCTCAAAACATCCATTCCCAATTGGATGCCGTTATTCTAGGCATGCATGCCAAGGCCGACAACCCCGAGTTGCTCAGGGCACAAGAACTGCAGCTACCCATTTATTCGTATCCGGCCTTTGTACGACAGCAAACCCAACATAAAACACGCCTTGTTGTTGGTGGGAGTCATGGAAAAACCACCACCACCTCCCTTCTCATGCATGGACTCAAAGGCCTAAATCAACCCTTCGACTATCTGGTGGGTGCACAAATAGAAGGCTTTGAGCGCATGGTGGACCTAAAGCCGGAACACCCTCTTGCCCTTTTGGAGGGCGACGAGTATTTAGCCTCTGCCTTGGAACCCGTCCCTAAATTTCATCTCTACGAAGCCCATTTGGCCATGTTGACGGGTTTGGCTTGGGACCACGTTAATGTATTTCCAACCGAAGACAACTACAAGCAACAATTCCACCACTTTATAGACACCCTTACACCGGATGCAAGCCTTATTTATGCCGAAGAAGATGTGGCATTAAAAGCTTTGGTAGAGGCCCACCCTCGGGCTGACGTTAAAAAAATCCCCTACCAAACCCTGCCTTGGAAGCCAACCGAAACAGGGCTTAGCCTACAATTCGAAGGAAAAGAATATAAGCTGCCGATCCGAGGCGCACATAACGTTCAAAACCTCAGTGGAGCACTAAAGATTATTCAAGCTTTGCAACTGGACCCTCATGCTTTTTTAAGTCAGCTGCATAATTTTAGCGGAGCCGCCAGAAGAATGGAGTGTCTATTGGACCTTCCTGAAAAAAACTTCACCGTTTTCCGTGATTTTGCCCATAGTCCATCTAAGGTTAAAGCTACCGTAGAAGCCATTAAGTCTAGCTACCCCAACAGGAGGTTTGTAGCCGCCTTAGAGTTGCATACCTATTCAAGCCTAAACCCCGACTTTATTCCCGGCTATAAAGACAGTTTGGCACCCGCCGATCAAAGTATGGTCTTTTACGATCCCAAAGCTTTAGCTATTAAGGGCCTCCCTCCTTTATCTCCTGAGGCTATAGCCAAGGCATTTGCCTTAAACAATGGTCAAGTAGCCTCCGAAACCATGGAATTAGAAACTTGGAAAAACAAGCTAAGTACCCAAGATTGTGTTTGGCTGCTTATGAGTAGCGGAAATTGGGGAGGGCTAAGCTGGCTGGATTTATAGCGTCCAAAGCACATCCACAAACCAATGCCTGCAATCGTAATAGGATGCCCTTTTCTTCAAGCCCAAATGCTCCTGCATATACTTAATATCTGAGGGGCTATATTTACGAGATATTTCTGTTTTTATGGCTTCCCAAGCCCTAAAGGAAACAGCTAGGCCTAAGGATTCTATGTAGACCTCTTGGTGCTTTGTACTTATCAAAAATGACCTGGCTTCTTGCGCCACAGGTTCATAATAAGCCGCGTGATCAAAAGCCTCCATGTCGAAATCTGCTCCCAACTCCCGGTTGATTCTATCCAGGAGATTCAAATTAAAGGCACGTGTAACCCCGGCGGCATCGCTGTATGCGGCCTCAATGGCACGTGGATCTTTAACCAAATCAAGGCCCAAAAGCAAGCCGTCCCCTTTCTGCATGAGCCTCCGAATGGAACTTAAAAAGTCTAAGGAGGCCTCCCAGGCCATATTGCCCAGGTTCGAACCTAAAAAAAGAAACAAGCGTTTTCTGGGTCTGGGCAAAGCGTTCATGGCCTTTAAAGCCTCTTGGTATTCTGAAGCCACGGCATGGACCTTCAAATGCGGCAGTTCCTCCCCTAGCCTATCCTTTAGGTCTTGCAGTGCATGCGCCGAAATGTCAATGGGCAGGTAGGAGCAGTCCTCACTTTGCGCTAAGGCAGCTTCCAACAAATGACGTGTTTTAGTGCCATCTCCGGCACCAAGTTCTACCACATCAAAGGCTTCACCAGCGCCAAATTCAGCAACCATTGCCTTGGATTGATGCACAAGAACATCCATCTCCGAACGGCTTAAATAATATTCCGGCAAATGCATAATGCGCACAAATAGCGCATCTCCTTTAGCATCATAAAAATACCTGGAAGGCAGGTTCTTTGGGTTGGATTGCAAGCCTTTTCGCACAGCTTCTGCAAAATCTGAGTGGGCATCCATGGCCTTAAAATACAATTCCTATGGAGGCTTACCACAGTTTTTAGAGCATTTAACCCTCTTTTTATTCCAACTAAAATTGAGGGAACAACAGTAAACTCAATAACACTCAAATAAAAAAGGCCGGTAGATGCTTCCAATGTAGTCCCGGTAGGCAGCCAAAAAGGAAAATTATTGCGCCAACCTTAAGCCGCTAAATTGCCACCTTAAGTGCGGATGGAAAAAGTTACGGTAAGTAATGCGGCTATGCCCTTCAGGAGTGGCAGCCGATCCACCACGCAACACCATTTGCCCACTCATGAATTTGCCATTATACTCTCCCAAAGCACCTGCATCTACCTCAAAACCGGGATAAGGCAAATAGGCAGATTGGGTCCATTCCCAAACCCAGCCGTGCACAGGAAAATGTTGTGGAAACAGTCGGGCAGCGACCTCCCATTCTGTTTCCTTGGGCAAGCGCTTTCCTGCCCAACGGGCATATGCTTCCGCCTCATAATAACTCAAATGAGCTACCGGATACTGAGCATTTAGCGGCTTTAATCCTGCCAAACTGTAATACATCCACCTGCCTTCTTCTGTATTCCTATGCCAATGCAAAGGAGCCTTTAGGCCTTGGTGCTGAACCAAGTCCCAACCTTCGGCAAGCCATAACCGATGGTTCAAGTAGCCTCCATCATCTATAAACTCTAAATATTCCAACTGATGCACCGGCCTAAGGGCAATGGAAAAATCGTCCAACCATACCTTATGGGCAAGCTTCTCATTATCGAATGCGAAGCCTTCCCCGCTATGCCCAATACTGTACAGGCCCTCCTCAATATCTAGCATTTCAGACTCCTTGGGAAGCGTTTGAAACTCTACAAAATCCTTATGGTACTCAGGCAAAAAAGGCTGGTTACCCAAAATGAATTTAATGTCGGTAAGCAATAATTCCTGGTGCTGCTGCTCGTGATTTAGGCCTATCCAAACCCTTCGCAAGGCCTCTTGCGGCAAGGTTCCTGAATTTAAGGCCGCCTTCATCTGCTCATCTACATAAGCTCTGTAGGCTAGAACCTCTTCCACGCCGGGGCGCGACATGGCCCCTCTTTGCTCTCGCCCAACCCGCTCTCCCATACCTTCGTAATAGCTATTAAAAAGGTAAAAAAACTGTGGGTTAAAGGGCTTGTATTCCTTAATAAAATCTTGAAGAACAAAGGCCTCGAAAAACCAAGTGGTATGCGCCAAGTGCCATTTGGGAGGACTCACATCTACCACAGGCTGCACCACATGATCTTCTTTGGTAAGTAAAGAGCAAATGGCTTCGGTACGGTTGCGAATATCTACAAAGGCCTGTTTCATCAATACAGATTTAATTCTTTCCAAAAGCATTAAAGCCTGAACACAATCCGGATATGATTGCCCGGTGAACAAATGTATTGCAACAATATACAGTCAATTGCTCAGGAATGCACCATCCCTAAGGTTATACTTTAACAAAGAAAACCGGATCAAGCCAACCGAGAGCGAACCAAACTCACCATAGCCAATCCGGAAATCAGGCCGTAGGCCGTTAAGCCGGACATGGTAAATACCGTCCGCAATTTTAGGCTATTCAAGGTGGTTAGGTTGTCCATAAATTTGGCTCTATCCTCCAAGGAAAGCTCCGCAGGGAGCTCCGAAGCTGCCATATCTACCAAACCCGGCAAATATTCCGGGTCAATCCAACCATAATACAACCAAACGGCTCCAGAGCATAACACTGCCGTGAGCAAAGCCACTTTTCCGGCCTCTTTAAAAGCTTCAAATCCGCTTTTGCCCTGCAAAAAGGCTTGGCGCGCCACCACAAACTGAAAAGGCAATAAAGCCAACAGCAAAGGGGCAGCAGGCATTCTTAAAAAGAAACCGAAATGCCCTTCACCGGCAATCCAAGCATTCAAAAGTTCAGGCAAATGCACCATTCGGTACAACAAATACCCAAGCCCTAAATAACAGCCGTAAAGTACCGCCCGATTCATGTGTTTAGCCGTTCATCGAAAGCAAAAACTCTTCGTTGCTTCGGGTAAATTTCAGTCGATCGGTCAAAAACTCCATAGCCTCAACCGTATTCATATCCGAAAGGTGGTTGCGCAACACATAAAGTCGGTTGATGGACTGCGGATCTTGCAACAAATCATCGCGCCGGGTACTGGAGCCATTGATATCAATGGCCGGATAAATGCGCTTGTTGGCCAATTTACGATCCAACTGCAATTCCATGTTTCCGGTTCCTTTAAACTCTTCAAAAATAACCTCGTCCATTTTGGATCCGGTGTCAATCAAAGCTGTAGCCAAAATGGTAAGCGAACCTCCATTTTCTATTTTACGGGCAGCACCAAAGAATCGCTTGGGCTTTTGCAAGGCATTGGAATCTACCCCACCGGTCAATACTTTACCCGATGCGGGAGCACAGGTATTGTGTGCACGGGCCAAACGCGTAATGGAATCCAATAAGATCACCACATCTTGACCGCTTTCTACCAAACGCTTAGCTTTTTCCAGCACAAGGGTGGCAATTTTGACATGACGCTCGGCAGGTTCATCAAAGGTAGAAGCAATAACCTCTGCATTAACACTGCGCGCCATATCGGTCACTTCTTCCGGGCGCTCGTCAATAAGCAAAATAATAAGGTAAATCTCCGGATGATTCTTGGCTATGGCGTTGGCAACCTCCTTGAGCAATACGGTTTTTCCCGTTTTGGGTTGAGCTACAATCAAGCCGCGCTGGCCTTTACCAATTGGGCTAAACATGTCCATAATCCGAACCGACAAAGAGTTGTTCTTTGCTGCAGGATTCACAATGTTTATTTTCTCAAAAGGAAACAAGGGGGTCAAATAATCAAACGGTACCCTATCCCGCACAACGGCCGGATCTTGACCATTGATTTCCTTTACTTTAATTAAGGGGAAATACTTCTCCCCCTCTTTTGGTGGGCGTATTACCCCTACAATGGTATCCCCGGTTTTTAAAGCAAATAATTTAATCTGAGACTGAGACACGTACACATCGTCCGGCGAAGACAGGTAATTGTAATCGGAACTACGCAAAAAGCCGTAGCCGTCCGGCATAATTTCCAACACGCCCTCGGCATCTACCGTACCTTCAAAAGCATAATGGTCAAAGGCTTTTCTGCCCTGTCCATCGTCTTGACGCTGATCCGGGCGGTTTTGACTCCGTTGGCCTTGACGGTCGTCTGCATGTTGGTTTCGTTGGCCTTGACGCTCCTCTGCAGATTGCTTCTGATTTCTGTATTCTCTTTGCTCTCGTTCAGGATGCCGAAAAGGCTTGGGTTCTGCCGAGCGTCTGCCTTCAGCACGAAAGTCCTTGGCTTGCGTACCTTCTGCATCCTTTAGAGGATTGCGGCGAGGCTCTCGAAGAGAAACGCGCACTTTTCTTTCCGGCGGTAATGGAGCCTGAATTGCATCTTCCGCAGTAGCATCCTTACTTTGGGCAGTTGCCATTGGCTCACTTTCCTGCTCCCGCTTAGGAGAGGTATCTTTCTTACCATCGTCTTGACGAATCAAGCGCACACGGCGGCGTATTTTTGGCTGTTCTTCGGTTTCACTCCGCTTTTCCGTCCCCTTGGACTCAACAGACGAAGATGAAACAGACTTGGCAGAAATCTGCTCAATCAATTGATCTTTGCGCATGTACTGAAACTTCTCAATGTGCAATTCCTTTGCAATATTCTTGAGTTCAGGCAATAACTTACGCTTCAATTCCTCTTTCTCGTACATATAATGTGTGTAATAGAGTACCCCATTCCGGACAACGAAATTTCAAAACTTGGAATGGTGGCGTGGGGAGAAGGTTTCTTCGGCTGCAAGTTTACAATTTTTTTTCTGTATGTACACGTTTATATACATTTTTTGTAAAAAATCCGCCGGGACCCGCTCTCCGGTTCCATTCCTTACCTTTGTGCAAACCTTGGAAGCATGATTCAACGCGTACAAACCCTTTGGCTTTTAGCTGTGCTTATCCTTCAATCCCTTATTTGGTTTTTACCTTTTGCCTCTTTTTCTATGGCATCCGGCCAAGACCTAAACGTGGCGCTTCAAAGTTTGCCCGATACGGTAGAAGGTGCATTCACCGGATATTTAAGCCTTTACGTCTGTTGGGCAATTGCCGTGCTTTCTGCCTTAATTGGCATTTTTCTATTCAAAAAACGAAGGCAACAAATGAAACTTTGTGTCTATGGCATGATTTCCTCTGCTTTGTTTGCCATTTTTGCTTGGATTACTGCGTTCAAACTTGCCGATGCCACGCAGGCAGAGCTCCACATGGGCAGCTCGCTCAGCTTATTCATGCCGGTACTAAGCCTGCTTTGCTTTGTTTTGGCCTTACGCTATATCCGCAAAGACGAGGCCTTGATTAAATCGCTGGATCGGCTTCGGTAATTGTTTTTATTTGGGGGCAGCCGGGCTGTCCTGACGGGTAGGTCAAGACCCAAGGCTTGCTGCAAATCCTCAGCCCCAAAGCACGGGCGGCTAAAGGCTGCGTGGTCTTCCTCAAAGCATTGAGATAAGCCTCTGATCCTTAAGCCAACCGGCTTTGGGACTTGCGGATTTTGCGATGCATCCCTACCCCGGAGATCCTCTAATGAACAGAATCTCCTCACATAAAACACCTCTCCAAAAATGGAAAGAACCCGCGCCAGGGACCGGCACGGAAAGCCCGGATGACCAAAGGCATGCAAAGCCTAAGCCGTGCGGGGTGGAGCGCAGCAAACCCTGCACGGCACTAGCTTTGCTGCCTTTGGGCAACGGACTTGAAGGGAGGGCCCGGTTCAGGCGCCCTAAAAAAAATTAATGGTAGCGAACGGCCAAATCTAAAGGCAAAATGTCGTTGGGCGATAAACCGTTCAATTCGGCCAGCTGGTTAACGTCCACCTGATATTTGTGCGCAATGGCGTATAGGTCTTCGCCGGGATGTACCACATGGAACTTTTCACCATTGGTGCAATCTAAATATCCGCGCTTCAGGTACAAATCCACACACTCAAACCGAGGCTTACCGCTATCGAAATCAATAACATGTGCCGGATTGAAGGGGAGTCCAAGGAAGCGCATTTCAAAATGCAGGTGAGACCCGTAAGATCGCCCGGTATTGCCCCCTAAGCCAAGCACTTCGCCGGCTTGCAAATAGTCGCCGGGCTGCACTTTTAGCTCCGACAGGTGCGCATAGTAGGTTTCTAAACCGTTGGGGTGTCTTACGATCACCAAATTACCGTAAGAGCCGTTATAAGCGGCAAACCGAACCATACCTTCGAAGGCTGCAACTACCTGATCTCCGGTTTCCAAATCCAAATCAATGCCATAGTGCATGCGTCTCCAACGGCGACCAAAGCCACTGGTGGTAGGTCCGGGAGCGGGATTTACATAATCGCAATCCATGCGCACCAAGGATAGGTTCACGGTGTCGTTTTGCGGGAATTGAATGGGGCCGCGGTAATGGATTTCACTGGTATCCCAGGAAGCATACCATTCAAAGGCGGGCAATTTGGCTTCGGCGGGCACACCGGATGGCGGAACGGCTGCCCAGCCCATGAACCAGACACCGACAAAAACCATCAAATATGTACAAGCCTTGCTCATAAAATTTCGGAAGCCAAAAATAAAAGAATATGAGAAGGACGCCGCAGAAAAAAGGTGAAAAACCTGTTAATACGATGGAAAGCGGTCCGCAAAAATAAAACAACCCACTGAAATTCAGAATAGTCCAAATTAACAAGACAGGTTTGAAAACTATTTTACGCGCACTTCGGCAATGGTATCCTTTCCCAATTGACGGTTCATTTGTTCCTGAATGGTAGAACGGCTCATATGCAACTCCTGCCTAAGCGCCGGAGATTCAACCGCAATGGTGAGTACACCTTCTTTGAATTGAACACGGCGGGTTTTGGAGGCAATGAAAGGACCAGCCAGCTCTTCCCAGCATTTTTTGGCCTTATGTTCCGTCATGCCTTCTTGCAAGCGGTAGCGCTTCATTAAGGCTTCTATCGCTTCTTTTAGGGTATACTCGTTTCCTGCCATGCATCAAAGTTCGAAAAACCTAGCTTCAATTGCGATTTTTTGAAGCACTTCTTGCAGCTTTTGCTCTCCGGTGTCGGTAACGATGGTTTGCCCAAACCCGGGACCGGTAGCCAACTCCAACAAGCGTTGCACACGAAAAGGGTCCAGCTTATCAAAAACATCGTCGAGTAATAGCAGCGGAGTACGGCCGTTTTTTTCTTTCAAAAACTGATGTTCGGCCAATTTTAGAGCGGCCAAATAAGATTTTTGTTGTCCTTGAGAGGCAAAGCGTTTTAGGGGGTATTCGTCCAGTAAAAAGAGTAAATCATCGCGATGGGGACCGAGGCTGGTGTATTGCAGCAGCAAATCTTTTTGCCTTGCCTCTCTAAACTGCATGGAGGCCTGTTCTATGTCTAAACCGGCCTTGTATTCCAGCCCAGGCCGTTCGGCCTCCCCACTGAGCCTTGCGTAGAAATCCTCAAAAACCGGTAAAAACTGGGCAATAAACTCAAGGCGTGTTTGGAGCAATCCGGGCAGCAAGAGCATCAGTTGGTCGTCGAGCACGTCTAAGGTTTCCAGGCTTCCCTGCCTGTCGGCCAACTGCTTTAGCAAGGCATTTCGCTGACTTATCAAGCGGTTCCATTGCATTAAAGACTGCAAATACCGTGCATCGTATTGGCCAATGAGGGCATCCAAAAACTTTCTACGTTCCTCGGAACCTCCCAGCACCAAAGTGGCGTCTTGCGGTGCAATAACCACCATAGGAAAACGCCCTATATGGTCGCTTAATCTTTCGTAAGGCTTTTTGTTGTGGCGTATTATTTTCTTTTGGCCTCTGCCGGCGCTAATTTGCACCAAGCTTTCTTGCCCCTGCACCAGAAAACGACCTTCTATCAAAAATGCTGCGACTTTGGATTCCTCCTCATTTTCGAACCATCGAACCGAGCTGCCGTCGGGGAAGTTTAAAAAACTTTTGGTGAAACCCAAGTAATATACGGCATCCAGCACATTCGTTTTTCCGGCGCCGTTGGGTCCGGTGATTACATTTACTCCGTCTTGAAAACGAAAATTTAGCTCGGCATGATTCCGAAACTGAAACAGGTGCAAGGACTGTAATACCACCCTGCGAAGGTAATACTACTGCCCCTTAGAAAAAAAGATTTCAGTTATTGGCCTTGGCTTAGGGAAGGCTTATCTATGCTTTATAGGGAAAAATGCCTTAAGGCCGGAAAAAAAATATATTTTTGCACTCTTATTGAGCTGAATTTATGGCCGAACAAACCGAACAACCGATCGAGAAAAAGAGCTTTGATACCGAAGCTTGGTTTGCTAAAAACCAAAAAAGCATACTCATTGTAGCCGCCGTAGTGGTAGCCGTCGCAGGCTATTGGTACATGACGCGAAGCAATCCAAACAGCCCCGAAGAGGTGATTGCCGCAGAATCTCTGTTTATGGCAGAGCACCTGTTTGGCCAAGATTCTTTGGAAACTGCACTTAATGGCCGCCCGGGACAGTTCGAGGGCTTTGCCGATATTGCAGCAAATTACCAAGGTACTTCCGCCGGAAATGTCGCTCAATTGTATGCCGGCCTTTGCCACCTCAACTTAGGGCGCTTTCAGGAAGCTATTCCCTATTTGGAAACCTATGCATCGGACGATAAAATCTTAGGCCCCATGGCTAAAGGTTGCCTAGGCGATGCATACTGGGAGCTTGGAAACCCCGAAGAGGCCTTGGCCTGGTACCGCAAAGCTGCGGACGCTTCCGAAAATTTATTAACCACCCCTATGTATTTGCAAAAAGCGGCGGTTGTGCTAGAATTCGATCTCAATAAACCCGGCGAGGCTTTGGAGCTTTACAAGCGCATCCAAAAAGACTTCTTTTATTCCAATGAGGGCCGCTCGGTTGAAAAAAGTATCGCCCGTCTTGAAGCAGCTGCGCAATCCTAAGCAACAGCTATGTCCACTGCCGATAAGCACTTAAGCGATATAGGCCACCTTCGTACCGAGGTAAAAAATATTCAAGCCAAACGCATTGTGGTAGTTCGGGCCCTCTGGAACGATGCCGTAACGGGTGCTTTGCTAACAGGTGCCTTAGATTTTCTCAGAAAAGCAGGTTTGCCTGAATCAGGCCTTGAGGTTATAGAAGTTCCGGGCACCTTTGAATTGACCTACGCAGCAGCTAAAGCTTTAAAACAACAGGTCGACGGCATAATCGTTTTAGGCTGTGTGGTTCGCGGAGAAACTCCACACTTTGATTATATATGTCAAGGGGTAACTCAGGGAATTAGCTTGCTCAACGCGCAAGGCTCGGCACCTGTGATTTTTGGAGTACTTACAACAGAAAACCAAGACCAAGCGCTAGATAGAGCAGGAGGAAGGTTCGGAAATAAAGGAGAAGAAGCGGCCGCCACACTGCTGCACATGTTGGCAGCCATTGATTAATGTATTTGCGCTTTAAGCTCCGGCAAAGCTTTATCGGCAGCTCAAAATAGCTTGGGGCTATTCCGCCAAAAGCGACCTTGGTCCGGAGATAGGTTTAAAGGTTCGTTTTCTTTTGCAAACAAATCAATTATCTGCCTGCCTCAATTTCCTTGTGGATTCCTTTAAGCGTATCAATGGCTTCCTGAATGTGCTTTACGGCATTGAATTGACTGGAAAACATGGATCGGATGATTCCCCGGTGGTCAATAACAAAAGTGACTCTTCCCGGAATAAGCATCATGGTATTGGCCACTCCATACATTTTCCGAACCTTAGAAGAACTATCGCTAAGTAAGGTAAAGGGCAATTTGTGCCTGTCGGCAAAGCGCATATGGGAACTTATGGAATCGGAACTTATGCCAACTACTTCTGCACCTAAATCTCTAAAGACCTCGTAATTGTCTCTAAAGCAGCGTGCCTCCATTGTGCAGCCGGGAGTATCGTCTTTGGGATAAAAATATAAGACTACAGCCTTATTTTGGCGGAATTCTGAAAACTTCACCAATTCTCCGTGTTGATTTTTCAGCACGAAATCGGGGGCAAAATTTCCCGTTTTTAATGTTTTTGATGCGCTTGCTGTCATGTTGGGTATCTCCTTCCGCTAACTGAACGCAATAATAGCTGCTGGTGTTCGGCGAGCTGCAGGTATTGGCGTTAAATCTTGTTAAGTAGCTTAATACAGGCCGAGTAAGAACAAAAGGATAATGGATACATTTTATTCGAAAATATAAAATGTATGCCGGGAGCGTTAAATTGACTTAAGCGGTGAAGAGGGCTAGCACAAAAGATTGTACTTTTCCGCATGCGTTGGTCGCTTTTATTTGAAAATATCAACATTGCCTGGCGGTCGCTGCGTAGTCAATTGCTGCGCACCATACTTACGATATGCATCATTGGCTTCGGAATTTTTGCTTTGGTCGGTATTCTAACCAGTCTGGACGCCCTGAGTCAAAGCGTTTCCAGCACTCTTGGAGACTTGGGAGCCAACTCCTTTACCATACGTAACCGAACCAATTGGGGCTTCAATACCCAGCGCAAAAGATATCCGCCCATCCGCCTTTTTGAAGCCGAAGCATTTAAAGAGCAGTTTTCTTTTCCTGGGGCGGTGAGTATTTCCTCTCAAGTAACCAATACAGGAGTTGTTAAGTACCAAAACAAAAAAACCCACCCAAGAATTACCATTATTGGGGTGGACGAACAATACCTAGCGGCGTCAGGCCTTAACTTAATCTCCGGAAGAACTTTTAATCCAAGTGAAGCTCATGACGGAGCTCCTTTAACCATTATTGGCCAAGACATTTACCGCGAATTCTTCTCGGGTAAAGTGGCCGAAGATGAAACCATTTGGTTGGGGAAAATAAGGTTACGTATTGTAGGCGTTCTTGAACAAAAAGGCAGCGGCGGAGGCATTAGCAACGATCGCCAATTGCTTATTCCCCTCAATCTGGTTCGCCGCTTTATTGCAGGCGACAATACTTCGTATACCGTCACCGTTAGTGTTACCGACCCTGGACTCATGTCTATTGCTTCTGGCGAAGCCGAAGGGCTGTTTCGAAAAGTCCGCAGAGACAAAGGCACCAACGAAAACTCCTTTGCCTTGGAACAAAGCACCGGCTTGTTAAGACAACTCGATGAAATAGGAGGCATTTTAAGGACCGGAGCATTTGGCATTGCCACCATAATTTTACTGGGTGCCTTGGTAGGACTGCTTAATATTATGCTGGTCTCGGTCACCGAGCGCACCCGTGAAATCGGTGTCCGTAAGTCTATGGGGGCTACCTCGCATTCTATTGCTACCCAATTTCTTATTGAGGCGGTATTGATTTGCCAACTCGGTGGTCTTCTAGGCATTTTCCTAGGCATTACCCTTGGCAACCTCATTGCCATTTTTCTTGGTGGAACCTTCATTGTGCCTTGGAACTGGATAATGGTGGCTGTATTTGTTTGTGTCTTGGTTGGGGTCTCTTCTGGCCTATACCCGGCACTTAAAGCCTCGCGATTGAATCCGGTGGATGCGCTGAGGTATGAGTAATGATGAAGTAAAGACGGAATGCCTTCCGTCTCTCGCGACGAAGTAAAGACGAAATGCCTTCCGTCTCTCGCGACGAAGTAAAGACGG
>CAZJFM010000006.1:0-7332 GCA_964545365.1 uncultured Candidatus Competibacteraceae bacterium
GGCATGGCTTGCTCCTGCTGCCAGAAAAAAGGCATGGCTGTTTTTTCGCTCTACGGCTTGGCTTAGTCCAAGGTCTATTCTAGAAATATCGACTCCTGAAGTATCTATACGCCAAAAGAAGTTTTTCCAACGGTCTTGGCTGTCTTTAAGGTTGCCGGAAATCAAAAAATAGGGTTGGTTGGCCGCATTTCGGTACGGACAAATCGTTTGCACCATTTCGTCGCCTGCTACGCCGCTTTGGCTTAGGAATAAAAGGCTATCTGCTTGACTGTCCCAGCCCATGGCCCAAACGTCTTTTTCGCCTTCAGGTCCCGGAAAAAGAGTGCCGGTAGCATACAATCGTTCCCGGTAATCGATGAGCAAATCTTCTACAGCCATGTCCTGACCGGCAAAATGGAAGCTGGTATCTTTTAGTACGGTGCCGTTGGGATCCAACAAAATCAACCTCAAGGACCCGCTCTGATCGTAGGACGAGTAATCTTGAATCCCCAGCCAAAAGTTGCCGGCGCTGTCTCGAACCATGGCTTTGCCTAAATCCCAGGCGTTTCCCCCAAAGCGTTGGGTACGCAAGGTATCTCCCTGGGGCGAAAAAACCACCAGTAGAGCGTCGTAGCCGCCTTGTGCCAAACTGTTGGTGCTTCCCAAGGCCCAAAGCTCCGTTGAGTCTTTGTTCCAACTAGCTTGACTGAAGGTTTCCTGACCTTCCCAACCAAAGGGTTTAAAGCTGATGTAGGGCCCACCGGCCTGAATTTCGGCCGCAAAAAGATCCCCACCTTGCTGTCCGGCTACGCCCAAAAGCAAAAGAGTGCTGTCGGGGCGCTCTAAAACCACCTGACCTTGGGTAAATCCAAGCCAAGAATAGGTGCGGAACCAAGTCTGCTGCCCTGCGGCATTGGAGACCAAAGCAAAAAGCGCCAAGAGACCCAAAACGAACTGCTTCATGGCTTAACAAAGTATTTGGTGAAGGTAATGCCTGCCCCCAATCCGGTAGAAAAGCGGTTGGGGATTAAGCCTTCCAGGTTTCCTGTGCGCAATTGGAGGGTATAGCCTTTGCCAAAATTGAACCCTAAATCTAACCCGGCTTGAAAGGTCCCGTAACCGCCATAGCCCAAGGTTCCGGCGAGGCGTAAAGGGATTTTCTCAGGACTCCAGAGAAGTCCAAGCGTGCTCAGGGGCAACCAAGGACTCAAAGGCCGCCATCGGATTTGTCCATAGCAGGCCAAAGGCAAGCTATGAAATTTGTAGCCGTAAGAAATATTGAACTGCATGGGCAATGCAGTGCTAAATGCTCGGTTTGGGTTTTCGGTAAGGTAATCGCCTTGCAAACTGTCGGCATAATCCTCAAAAAAGCCCTCGGAAATGTTGGTAATGTTGGGCAATACAACGCCTTCCCAACGGATACTTCCGTCCAAATTAGAGGAACTGCTTTTTTGACTCCAACGGATAAATCCTACATCGTTGGCCGAAAATGCCAGCATATGGCGTTTTTTCCAATGCCATTCGTATTGAAAAGAAAAAGAAACTCCGGTGCCATTCGGGAAAAAGAACCCGTTTTCTTCCGGGTTGCTGGTTTCAAATCGCCAATCCTCGGCTTCAAGGTCTATGTAACTCCCGATGGGGTCGGTATACCAAGTTCCGGAAGGAGCATCGAATCCGCGGTACCAATTGGCATTCACAAAACCAACCGAAAAGGCCATGGAAGCCGATGCTTTTTCCGAAACCCAAGATTTAACCATACCTACTTCCACTTGCTGGTACATATAACTTTGCGCAAAAGCATCGCCCACTTGCAAGGTTTCTCCGGCCGTGGGGGCATTGCCATCCAACAACAGGTTAAAAGCATCGCCATGGTAGCGGGACTCTGCAATGAGTCGATTGCTAAAAGCAAGCGTATAACCCCAGCCTTTCCCTCCAAAGGCAGAGTCGTTTAAGTTGGTGTATCTGAGTTGGGTATTCCAATCGCCTCCCAAACGCTGTCCGGGGCCTGAGGCGCGCAGGCTGTTTTTCAAGGCCTCATCTACCACTCCACCTTGGAGCAAGAGGTACATGCCATCGGTAGACAAGTGCGAAGACTGCACCGAAGCTTCGGTATGAAAACTCAACAGTTGGTCGGCTTGGCGGTACTGATCCCTCCACAGCAAAGGACTTTGGTTGCTGTTGAGAAACATAAAAAAAGGAAGAAAAATGGGAACAGGATTCATTCGTTCTGTGCTGCTTGAGACTGAATCAAGGCTTGAACAATCACTTGTATGTCCAAACCGTAGTCTTGGTACATCCAAAGCCGATTTCCGGGAGGGAGCGTGCTTACTTCGGCTTGAATCAAAAATCGCGTAGTTTGCTTCAATGCTTGCACTTGAGAAGGCCCAAGTACGCTGCTTAGTATGCTTTCACGCGGCTGATCTACTTTTAAGTTGGCATTCAAGGCTGCGGCATCTATTCGTTGGTTTAGCATTAGGGTGTCCAAAATATGGGTATTGGCATCTAAAGCAATCAAATGCAAGGTCATCTCCATGGGAAATTGGTTCAGTGCCCTTAGTCTAATCTCTCCTTCTACCAAATGGTTGAGTTCTTGTATTTGCGCCAAATCCGCATCAATGGTGTCTTGCAACTTTAGGTTTTGCACAGAAAACTTTATGGGTACTTCGGCATCCACTCTGAGCTGGGGTAAGTAGGCCGGATAAATAAAGTCTTGCAATCCCGCAGTATTTCCCAAAGGGTTCACCGTAATTCCCAGGTCAAAAATCAGTTGATCCGGAAGCAATTCCAACCAAGGCACCAGATTGGAGTTTTGGTCGTTTATATACCAATCTGCCCTGCTGGGCGTAGGCGCAGCATTCGCAACTCCCTCGGTGGCTCGATCCAAAAATACCGTGCTGCCCACCAGGCTGTGCTGCAAATTCAGGCTTTCTCCTGTGCGGCTGTTGGTTGCGCTAAGCTTTGCCGGTCGAATCCTTAATTCTGCTCCCAAGGTATTGATCAGGGATAATTGCAATTGAGCAGATTCTAAATCCAATATCCCTGCTTGCACGTTCTTTAGGAGATCTAAGTTTAGGGTGTCCAGCTGAATATCTAATTCGTGAGTGGCCAGAGCCCCTTTTAAAAAACTCGCTTCCAGACCCTTTAGTTCATTTTCTACCGAAAATAGCTCCATATTTTGGGTCAACAGCAAGCTGTCTTCCCCCGCAGCTATGGTCGGAACCACCGAAATTTGAATACGGTTGGATGAAGTCAACTCTTGGCCTCTTAAATCCAATGCATACCCACCCAACGGAAAGGAACGGGTAAAGGTTTGGGGGTTCGGTCCTCCATCCCAAGCCGGCAATTCATCTTCAAAACGAAGTGGCTGACCGTTTTTGGTGGCTAATGGAATGCTGTAGGTGAAGCGTACTTTTCTGGCTATCTTGGATTTAAAGGTGATATCGGCACTGCCACTTTTTAACAGGGCATACACCACTTCAGCATCCGGTATGTTGAACCGTATTTCAATTGGGTCTAAGGGTATGGCCACATTGGGCGGAATCATAATTTGCCCGAAATTCCAGGCAAAGGTATCCGCACTGGCTATGGCATCGAGCTTAGCCAAGGTATCCAAAGCCAAATCCAACACATCGCCGCGGTAACGCAGCACCAATTGGTCGGATTCGTTGGCTTTTAAGAGGGTGTCGCCCGTAAGCTGTTGCAAGGTCAGCCGCGATTTGGCCAATGGCGCCAACCACTCCGACTCCCATTGGGTGGTTTCCGGAGTACAGCCACTCAAAACTATAAGCCAGCAAAAGGCAAAGCGTAGCATTTTCATAGAAGCCTCTAAGGTACAAAACCTGGAGGTTAACTTTTAAAAGCCTTTGCCTCAAATGCAAACAGGCGTCTTTTTTCAGTTTTTTTGTTTTGGGCGCCTTTTCCGTCTCCGTTTCCAAGTCCTCAGCCCTCGGTCTGCTTTTGCCCGTCGGAAAGGGAGTTTGCTGCGCGCCACTCCTTTCCTCCTGCAAAAGCTAGCCCTCGGTCCTTCGGGCTTTCCAACTCCGCCGGGGCGCTTATCGCTCCGAAACAGGTTTTCCCTTTAGATTCTTTGAGCCACTTTAGGCCTCTTCTTCTCCCGGATCATCTATTTTTTTTCGCCAATCCAACCAACGCTGTATTTCTTGCTCCCTTTGGCTATCGCCCGGAACAAAAAAGTCGGGCAATTTCAGCCCTTCCGGGTCGTAGGATTGGGCCACCACGTGCTGCGGGTAATTGTGCGGATACAAATAGGCCTCGCCATAGCCCAGCTCTTTCATAAGTTTGGTAGGCGCATTTCTTAAATGCAAAGGAACGGGCGCATCGGCATGGTTTCTAACAAAATCGAGCGCTTGGTCAATGGCCAAATAGCTTGCATTGGATTTGGGGCTGCTGCTGAGGTAAACGCAAACCTGAGCTAAAATTATTCGGGCTTCAGGCATTCCAATTTGGCGTACGGCATCAAATCCGGCCGAAGCCACCGCCAAGGCCGTGGGATTGGCCAAGCCAATATCCTCCGAGGCCAAAATCAACAATCTTCGAGCAATAAACACCGGGTCTTCTCCTCCATGAATCATGCGCGCCATCCAATACAAAGCCGCCTGAACCGCTCCACCACGCACCGATTTAATAAAGGCCGAAATGATGTCGTAGTGCATCTCTCCTCCTTTGTCGTATCTAGGCACACGTTGCTTTATGGTTTCTTGAACCAGCGTATTGCTCACGCTTACTTTTCCCTCCTTTTGGTGGGCGGCCACCGTCCATTCCAAATAATTCAATAATTTTCTCGCATCCCCTCCCGATAGAGCCAGCAAAGCTTCGTCTTCCAAAACCTTAACCTCAAAATTTTTAAGCCAAGGGTCTTTTTCAAGGGCTTGGTGGTACACACTGCGGAGCTCATCGGCACTTAGGGCTTCTAAAACCAGTACTTGGCAACGACTAAGTAAGGCAGGATTTACTTCAAAGGAGGGGTTTTCTGTGGTAGCACCTATAAGAGTACAGTCGCCTCTTTCTACCGCTGATAATAGACTGTCTTGTTGGCCTTTGTTGAATCGGTGGATTTCGTCAATAAAAACAATGGCTTTGCCGCCTTTATCTAAAATGTGAGGTTTTGCCGCCTTTTCTAAGGTTTCGCGCACTTCCTTTACTCCGGAAGAAACCGCGTTTAATGCAAAAAAACGACGCCCTGATTCTTCGGCCAATACTTTAGCCAAGGTAGTTTTACCCACTCCGGGCGGCCCCCAAAATATGATGGAAGGCAGCATGCCGCTTTGGAGCATGTGTTGCAAATTGCCAATAGCCGCTGCCTGACCTGCTACTTCTACAATTTTTTTGGGACGCATGCGTTCCGCTAAGGGTACATCAGGAACTTGAACCATAGGTGTCAAAAATAGAGAATTGCCTGCAAGTAGCTAAAGCCTTAGTTTCAACATGGCCTGTAATGGCTTCAATGCTTCTTTTTTGTTCCTTTGTTATGGATTCAGGACATTCAAAAACCTTCTTTTTCAGCACTTATGTCCATAGTAGTTAATGAGGTAAGCAAAAGTTACGGCAGTCAACTGGCCCTAAACAAGGTTTCGTTTGAGGTACACCCCGGAGAAATTGTTGCCTTTTTAGGCCCCAATGGAGCGGGTAAAAGCACCCTTATGAAAATCCTTACCGGATTCATTCCTCCAAGTTCAGGAGGAGTTGAAGTGGCAGGCTACTCGGTGCGCACCAAATCCATGGAAGTCCGGAAAAGGGTAGGCTACTTGCCGGAACATAATCCATTGTATCCGGATATGTATGTACGCGAATATCTGTCGTTTACTGCAGCACTTCACGGTATTGGAAAAGGTAGAAAGGCTAGGGTAGAGGCCATGATAAAAGAAACAGGCCTGAGTCTGGAAGCCCACAAAAAGGTAGGAGCCTTATCTAAGGGCTATCGCCAAAGGCTTGGCTTGGCTGCTGCAATTATTCATGATCCCGAAGTGTTGATTTTAGATGAACCCACTTCCGGTTTAGACCCCAATCAGCTGGTAGAAATTCGCCAACTGATACGCAACTTGGGCCAAAATAAAACCTTGCTTCTGTCCACACACATATTGAACGAAGTGGAGGCCGTTTGCCACCGTGTACTAATTTTAGACAGAGGACAACTCAAAGCCAACGAAAAACTCGAAAACCTGAGTAAATCAAACCAAACCGAAGGCAGCAGGGTTTGGGCAGTAGGTTTTGATACGCCCCTTAACTTAAATCAGATTAAAAAGATTAAGGGGGTAGACCGCGCCCAGCAATTGGACGAACAAAATTTCCTTATTGAAAGTGCGTCAGGAAAAGCTTTTCAAATGGAGCTTAGCCGTTGGGCATTGGATCAAGGAATAGCCCTAAATACCCTCACCGAACACAAACAAGACTTGGAAGAAGTATTTAGAAAGTATACCGGTCCTAAGTCTTAGCGGGTAGGTCTGTTTCTGCGGGTAATAATACCCCCAAAACCTTTGGTTAGCTGGTATTGAGGTATGTTGGGATGGCAAATGATTTCTCCGGCGGTATTTACCTTACCTTCAATTTTTTGCTTTGGATACACAATGATTTTTCCATTGGTATTGGCTGTAACAGAAGCTTCGGATACGTCATAATCTGCTAAGTCCACTATGCCTCCTGTATTGGCAAAGGCTACTACTTTTACCGTACCTCCCCTTAATAGGATTGAGGCTCTGCTTTCGGCGGTGCAAAATACATGCTCAGCCGCTAGCTTGATGTTTACTTGGCCATCTCCAACGCTTACAATACGTATGGTTTCAGCCTGTAAAGGAACATCGCTCACTATTACCCCTCCCGAAGAAGCCTCCAAATAATACAACTCTTCAGGAATACCCATGCGTACTTCTCCTTTGGGCCCATCGATAAGATCACCGGTGAAGATGGTTAATTTGTCTTGCTCTTGCTTGGTTTGCACTTCAAACGCACCACCCTGAACCATGTTGATGGCAATTTGTCCGGGGGCAAGTTCTGTATCGAATACCAAACGCAAGTTGTTTTTGAGCACAATGCGGGTAATTCCCTCGAACTGTCGCTCTTCACCTTGGCTGTAAAGCTGTCCAACGCTAAAAAAGACCCCTAAGACCAAAAGTAAACTTCGCATAATGTTTTTAGTAGTATACAACAAGGATAGTGCCAAAACCAAGTATTTTTCAGGGGAATTTTCAGCTTTTAGGATTTTTTCTGTTCATTTTTTGCTGCTATGGCAATGCCACCCTAAATCCGGATTCCTTCTGTAAGTGAACAGAGCGATGCCAATCCTTATGTGTATTTTTGACCTATGGCAAAGAGTACCAAATTTTGGCTGGCAAGCCC
>CAZJFM010000006.1:7432-16081 GCA_964545365.1 uncultured Candidatus Competibacteraceae bacterium
TATTATTTCACCAGTGAGTCCGTTAGTGAAGGACATCCCGACAAAATTGCCGATCAGATTTCAGATGCGTTAATTGACCACTTTTTGGCATTTGACCCCAACTCTAAAGTGGCTTGTGAAACTTTGGTAACTACGGGGCAGGTAGTGCTCGCCGGTGAGGTCAAAACCAATACCTATCTCGACGTTCAAGAAATTGCCCGGGAAGTAATTCGTAAAATTGGCTACACCAAGTCCGAATATATGTTTGAGGCCGACTCTTGTGGCGTGCTTTCGGCTATTCACGAACAATCACAAGATATCCGCCAAGGAGTAGACCGAGCGTCTGCCGAAGAACAAGGCGCCGGAGACCAGGGTATGATGTTTGGTTATGCTTCAAACGAAACACAAAACTTTATGCCTTTGGCCTTGGATATGTCTCATGCCATTCTCAAAGAATTGGCAGACATTCGCCGCCAAGGAGATAATGGTCCCATGCCGTATCTGCGTCCGGATGCTAAGGCGCAGGTCACCCTTGAGTACAACGACGACAACAAGCCGGTTAAAATCAAAGCCATTGTTATTTCTACCCAACACGATGCCTTCGGCGATGATGAAACCATGATGGCCACCATTCGTAAGGACATGTTGGAAGTGCTTATGCCTCGCATCAAGGAAAAGTACAGCCGTTATGCCTCCTTCTTTAACGACGATATCGATTACCACATCAATCCTACCGGACGCTTTGTTATTGGTGGTCCCCACGGAGATACCGGGCTAACCGGCAGAAAAATTATTGTAGATACCTACGGAGGTAAAGGAGCACACGGAGGAGGCGCATTCTCCGGGAAAGATCCCAGTAAGGTGGACCGTTCCGCAGCTTATGCAACCAGACATATAGCTAAAAATATGGTGGCTGCCGGTGTTTGTGAGGAAGCCTTAGTTCAGGTAGCTTACGCCATTGGAGTAGCACAACCAATGAACCTGTATGTGAATACCTATGGCACCGCTAAGGTCAATATGTCTGACTCGGCCATTGCAGAGAAGTTGATGGAGATTTTCCCCATGACGCCTTATGCCATTGAGACTCGGTTAAAGCTTAGGAATCCTATATATACCGAAACCGCTGCCTATGGCCACATGGGGCGTAGCAACGAAGTTGTTTCCAAAACATTCAAAAACCCCAACGGGGAAACCGTCACCCGCGAAGTTGAATTGTTTACTTGGGAGAAACTGGATTTTATAGACAAAATCAAAAGTGCTTTTGCACTCTAGGCCAACGTTTTCATTACATTTTTAAAGTCGACGCAAATGCGTCGACTTTTTTTTGCCTGCTCAACAAATCAAAATATCGGTTTAAACAATTTGAGCCTATAGCCTGTTTTCTTGAGGTTATTTATCTTACAGCTAAGGCACCACCGTGGGACAGTATTCGATTAAAGAAATTGAGCAACTTACCGGGATTAAAGCCCATACCATTCGTATATGGGAACAACGTTATGGCTTCATTGAGCCTCACAGAACAGACACCAATATTCGTTTTTACGATGATGAGCAGCTAAAGCTTCTGCTCAATATTAGTGCTTTAATTAGAAATGGACGGAAGATTTCTCAAGTTTCTAAACTTAGTAAGGACGATATTAAGCAGGAGCTTCAGCAACTTACTAGCCAAACCGACCAAGAACATGATTATTACACCCTTCAGGTTGACTCCATGGTCGTAGCCATGATTGATATCGATGAGGTGCGTTTTGAAAAAGTAATATCTAGTTGCACGCTGAGGTATGGTTTTGAGTCGGTGATGACCAATCTTTTGATTCCATTTTTGCACAAGGTGGGATTGTTATGGACTACCGGGGAAATTAATGTGGCGCAAGAGCATTTCATTACCAACCTCATTCGCCGAAAGCTGCTGGTTGCCATTGATGGCCATGTGGGCAAAATACTTCAAAAACAAAAGTTTATTTTGTTTTTACCGGATGGAGAACTCCACGAAATTGGTCTTTTGTTTGGGAAGTACCTCATCCGAAGCCGTGGCTTTCCCTTAATTTATTTGGGGCAATCTGTTCCATTGAACGACCTACATGCCATTTGCAAAAGCTATGCTCCCGATTATTTACTCACCTACTTTACGGTGGGTTATCAGGCAGATCAGGTACGCAAAGTGGTCAAAGAGGTATCCGACAGCTATCCCCAAACAACATTTATTATTTCAGGCCCACTGGCAGAAGCCGCAGGCAAGAAGCTACCCAATAATGTGGTACGTTTGAGCAGCATCAATGAAATGATTACTTTTTTGGATAATATTTCACTACAAGAGGCCTAAGCCTTTTTGTCGGGCGGCATGCACTTATTTTTTAAAGCCGGCAAACGCAAAAGGTACTGAGACGCTGCCCTCTGAGAATCTGCTTTCCCTTTTCCTCCAGCGTGAAGGATGCTCATACTTCCCCCCCCCTGATTTCAATCCGGCCTTAAAGGACAGAGTATAATCCTCGCCTGACCAAAAGCTTCTTAGCATTCATGATGCAGCTATGGTGGAAAAGTACCAGTAGGAAGGTTTTGACCTTGTTGCTTATGCACTCTATAAAAATACCGCCCCCCCCCTTTTTTTTAGGACGCTACCCTCATTTTACGTTGGAAATGCGCTACGCAAACGCTCTGTGTTAAGAAAATGAAATTTGGCCTCCCGACCCACATTTCTTGTTTAATCTATTTGGAAAAACATTAAACAAAACCCTATCTTTGAGAAGAAGGTATAGGTTATGAAATCAACAGTGTTTAATTTTCAGAAAGAAGTAATAGCACTTAAGGAGCCCCTTAGGTATTTTGCCTTAAGCCTTACGCACGAGGATAACGACGCCGACGATTTGGTGCAAGAAACCATGTTGAAGGCGCTCGTGTATAAAGACAAGTTTGCGGAAAACACCAATCTTAAGGCCTGGTTGTTTACCATAATGAAGAACCTCTTTATCAACAATTACCGCAAAAAGACAAAGGTTCGTATGGTTTTTGACGGAAGTAAAGAGCTCTTTCAGCTAAATATACCTGAAACCAAAAAAGCCTACGATCCCGATGCGCAAATCAATTACAAGCAAATTCAAGAAGCAATGGATGCGCTGGAGGAAGAATACAGAAAACCTCTGCGGTTGTATTTTGAAGGATACAAGTACAAGGAAATTGCCGACATGCTTGAATTGCCTATAGGAACCGTAAAAAGTAGAATCTTTTTGGCACGCAAACAGCTGATTCAACCATTAAAAGCCTTTGTTCATGAGCGTTAATGATACTGTTTAACTTTTTAACTTTTTTTGACCATTATTTGGGCTTAAGATTAAACAGCATTAAGTGCTTGATTGACAAAGTTTTATCCTTCAAAAGTGGCATTTACGCCACTTTTTTTTGTGCACAGCCGCTTCCTTGTGTTTAACTTTTTATATCTTAGTGGTAAACAAAAGCGTAGCAATTATGGCACAGTCGTCCTCCAATTTTTCAGCAGAAGTTATTGCGTTCCGGGAGCCTTTAAGGTACTATGCTTTAAGTCTTACATCGAGTAGAGAAGAGGCAAATGATTTGGTACAAGAAACTATGCTTAAGGCGTTTACTTATCAAAAGCGTTTTAAAGCCAATACCAATTTGAAAGCTTGGTTATATACCATCATGCGCAACATCTTCATTAATAACTACCGAAGAACTCAAAAATTCAGAACCATTGTAGACACCACCAAGGAATCCTATTACTTAAACATTCCTCAATCCACCAAAGATCCGAACAATCCCGAATCTGCCCTTCGATACAAAGAAGTGTATCGCGAAATGAACGCACTAACCGAAGAATTTAGAATACCCCTCATTATGTATTTTGAAGGGTTTAAATACAAAGAGATTGCCGAAAAACTCGACCTGCCCATTGGTACAGTCAAAAGCAGAATATTTTTGGCTAGAAAACAGGTGGCTCTCGCTTTACAGGACACGGAAAAGCTATCGGTGGCTCAGGCTTCCTAAAGACAATGACCTCCTCTATATGGGCTCTATGTTCTTCGCAACATGGAGCTTATTTTATACCCCAGTCCCCCGCAAGTTTCCTTATACCATGGCGCTCAAACTTCCTTCTCTGCTTGGACGTTTAGGTTCAAATACTTTGGTGTGGAATAAACCAACATCCAAGACGCTTAATATTAGGAAAGCTTAGGGCTTATGGGTGTCAAAAAACTGATTGTTCCCTTTGAAATTTACCGATGCGAGCGCATGTATTTGTGCAGCGGAAACGCTCACAAGCAAGCTGCTCATCGGTTCGATTTTCTAAATTGGGCAGCTCTGAATCGATAGCGAACCTGTACTTTAAAATCACTGCGCGTATTTCCCTGTATTTCATCTAAGCCTGAACCTACCGTTGTTCTGTCTGGGAAATAGGTTTGAGACCACCTGAGCCATAGGGTTAAACTGCGACTGATTTCCCATTTGGCATTTAGATAGGTACGCATGCCTTCTCCGGAAAAGCCCGGAACGGTGAAACTATACAGCACATCGTTTTCATAGGTATACACCCTGGTATCAAAGCCGTCGGTCTGAAAAAAGGCAACTCTACCCGAAAAATCTACAGGGAACTTACTCGGCTTATACACTACGTCTTGATATACCAAAAAGCCAAATTCATCTGCCGGGCGATCGGGCCGGGATTGATGGATCAATTCCAAACGGTTTCTTAGTTGAAGCCTGCGAGAGACTCTAAAAGTGAAGTTGAACCGGTAATTGGTTCTTCCAAACTGCACGGTTTCAGGAGTGATTGGGTCTCGTTCGTCATCGTCGGGACGGTATTGATGCCGCACCCGAATGTAGGACTCCAGTTTGTTATTGGGAATGAAAGAGGCTTGAAACAAATACTCATAGCCTTTGGATGGTGTTGATATACCAAACCTTGACCAGGGATAGCTAAAGAGGTCAAAATAGCCCTGAAATTTGAAATATTTAATAGGTGTAGTCTCAAAACCTATGTACAAGCCTTCTTCGTTTTGAGTGCCGAACCTATCCGAAATAGCGTTTGAATTTAAGTTTTGGTAGTTTTTGGCGTAGTTGCGATACAAAGCGGCAAGACTAAAATTGGGGTGCAGGGAGGCCTGCATGCCCTGCAGCATGGCCAAGCCCCCATTATCGCTCATGGAAATTTCGCCAAACAGATAAAACTTGTTTAACAATAAATCGTAATCTACACCGGCATTAAACAGTTTGTCTCCTGCAAATTCGTACAAATTATAGATCTGGTCGTTCGGTGTAATAGGGGCAGAAAACTGCGTACTGTAGGCCGTGGCTCCCAAATTAAACTTTCCTGCTCTCCAGGTTACGTTTCCTCCAAACATCGTTTCGTCCAATGCATTTTTCTTGCTCAACTCCGATTCCGTGCGGTGCAATCCGGACAATAAAAAGGAACTGAACTCCAAAGCCTCACCGGTGAGGGTATCCAATTGCGCAATTCCTCCGTCGATGGGTTTATGGCTAATAAAGGCAGTTACATCTACAGGGCCCAAGCGTACTTCTGCTGCTGCTCCACGGTTAAAGGTAAATTGATTGGTGGCCGTGTATTGCCTTAGACCAACGGCAAAACGTTTAATGTTCATGGTATAGGCAGTTTTTCTAAAACCAATACCTGTCCACATCGTTAGCCCCTGACCAAATTGCAACTGGTAGTCTCCAATGGCAATTTTTCTAAAAATGCCAACGTCCCTTAAAAAAAGGTGGGCTGAGTAAAAGTCAAAGCCTTGCGGCTGAGTGCCTCCAAACCAATCTTCTCCTCGATCTTTTTCCGCAGTAAAACCCAAGCTGACTTTATCTTTATACCGAAAACGATACCGCAAAAATGTTTGGTAAGAGGGCCCTAAATATCCATCGGCTGGGTCTTCTTCGTTTCTTCGAAATCCCTCTTGTTGTTCGAGTACATCATAAAATCTGGCTACAAGTTCGTGTTTGCCGTAAAGCCAAACGCTTTTTAAGCGGGTTTTCTTTTTTTCTTCTACCGGCGCCACCTCCAAAAAGGGCAGCAGCATATACACCATTTCGTTGTCCCAGCCTCGGATATAATTTATTTCATATATAGAGAGCAGAGAACCATTAATAGAAAGGTAGGTTTGAAGATTCTTTATTTGCAGTTCTGTAATTAAATTCAGCCTACGTAAATCGTCGGCATCTGCTGCATTAAGGTTGATGGGGTGGTCGTAAAAATAATTGAGGTCTTCCACAAAAGTGGTATAGTCAATTTCATTTTCAGCGTTTTCCGAGATGGTTTCAATCAACCGCTCAATGATGTTTTCTTTTAGCGGGTCATTACTGCCACCGCTTTGCCCCCATAGGCTTGAAGACCCTAGGCAAAGCATAACGCTTAAGCAAACAATAAGGTACTTCATTTCTTTTTCCGGAATTTGTACGAAAGCCCAACTTGCGGAGAAAAACCAAGGGTTTGGTGCCAAGCGGAGGCCACGTCTAAATCAAATTGCTTGAGCTTTAAACCCAAACCAAAACTGGGCGATACCGGATTGGTATTGAGGCCTCCTCTCAGGTATACCGGATCGGCCAAATGGTATTCTAAACCTATCCTTACGGTAGGGTCCCGCAGTAAGTCTTTTTCCATTTCGGCGGTGGCTACCAATTTGTCGTCAAAGTTATAGGCTGTACCTATCCTAAATATAGTGGCTATTTTTTCTCGATCAAAACTATTCAGAGGTGTTCGGGTGGGGTTAAACACATGGGCCGCAATGGTCCAGTCCTCGGTGGCTTTTACCAAAAAGGAAAGCTCCCCTGAAGCGGTAAATAAGCTGCCAAAATCTTCACCCATCTGAAAAAAATGGAGATTTAGCTGCAAGCCTGCCGAAAAAATCTCTCCAAACTTGCGGCTGTAGGCAAAGCCCATTTTATTTTCGTTGTAATTGCTGTAGCCAAAGCGGTACAGATTTACACCAAAGGTGCCCATCTGTTTTACCGGAAGAGCAAATGCGGCTCCCTGCGCGCCCAGTTCAGGAGTTAAAAAGCGGTTTTCATAAAAGGCGCCTACGGTGGTTTCCTCCAACCAAGCCAGACCGGCCTGATTGTTAAAGCTCGACCAAATATCGGCAAGCCCAACCGAGGCATGCCCCATGGCGGCTGATCGAACTCCGGCCGGCCAGTTTTGTGCTGCCAAATTTGCCAGGCCAAGCCATGCGGCCAAGAGAACAAGGAGTAGTTGTTTTTTCATTCCTTTGTTTTGTTTTGGAATGCGGTTTCAGGAACCGGCACTTGTTGCGAATAGTCAAAGGAATGGAAAGCGGATTGGCTTTCCATAACTTTTTGCGTTAATCCTTTTTTAAATACGGCTAACTTTTCGTGTATGTCTTGTCTATGGCTGCCCAAAATTCGGGCGGCCAAAAGACCGGCATTTTTTGCGCCATTCAAGGCTACGGTGGCCACCGGGATTCCTGCCGGCATTTGCAATATGCTCAACACCGAATCCCATCCATCCATGGAGTTGGAGGAGTGAATAGGTACGCCAATTACCGGTAAATTGCTCATGCTTGCCACCATACCCGGTAGGTGCGCTGCTCCTCCGGCACCGGCAATAATTACCTCTATACCACGAGAGGCTGCCTGTTCTGCATAGCCATACATTCTTTCAGGAGTGCGGTGCGCCGATACCACCGTCATTTCAAAGGCAATGCCCAACTCTTCGAGCACTTCGGCTGCCTCTTGCATAACAGAAAGGTCTGAGCTGCTGCCCATAATGATGGATACCAAGGCCTTTTTTTCCATAGCCTCCAAATGTAAGCAAAAGCTATTTGCCTGCCGTCACTTTTACCTTGGTCGAAATTTCTCTTGCTTTTTGCTCTAAACCCTTGATATCATGGCTTAGTAAGCATATATGTCCCATTTTGCGGTAAGGTTTTACCTCTGTTTTTCCGTAGAGGTGCAGGTAGCAGGCCTCTTCTTTAAACAAGGCTTCTAATGCACTATAATCCGGTTCCCCTTGTGCATTCGGGCCGCCAAGTAGGTTCACCAAAGCTGAGGCCCCCGTACTTTCTGTAGCACCGGGAGCTAATCCAAGCAATATCCTAAGGTATTGTTCAAATTGCGAGGTGTAGCTCGCCTCAATCGTCTGATGCCCTGAATTATGCGGGCGAGGAGCCATTTCATTAATCCAGAGTTCTCCATCTTTCAGCAAAAAGAATTCTACGGCCAACAAACCAATTAGCCCCAGCTTTTCCGCTGCCTCAGCCGCTAATTCCTGAGCTTTTTGTGCCTGTTCGCCGCTTATTCGTGCCGGGCAAAGCTGAAAAGCCAGCATATTGGCCTCTTCATGAAACACCATTTCGGTGGGGTCCCAATAGCGTAGGCTCCCATTTGGAAACCGGGCTACCATAACCGAAATTTCCCGATCAATATCTGCCAGTTCTTCAATCAGTAATTCCCCCGAAAACGGCGGCCATTGCTCGGCTTTTGGAGCTTCCTTGTATACCTTAACACCATATCCATCGTAGCCTCCTTTCCGCAATTTTACTACGCAGGGGCCATCCGGCACTTGGCTTCCCTCTTTCAATAAATGAAAAGGTGCGGTAGGAAGACCGCTTTCCTCCAAAAACTGCTTTTGCTTGCCTTTGTCTTGAATAATGCGCAGCACTTTTGACCCAGGATAGCAGGCAATCCCTTTGGCCTCTA
>CAZJFM010000006.1:16181-21344 GCA_964545365.1 uncultured Candidatus Competibacteraceae bacterium
TTCCATTGCCTTGCCATAAAGCAAATTTGCGTCAAAAAATTTGAACCTTTGTATAGTTGAGGTGTAAACCCTAGGCATGATGGCCATACAATTCCCTTGGGCAAGAAAGCAATCCATTGATTTAGAGGAATGCAGCGACGCAGTCCTCATGGAACGCCTATGCAAGTCCGGAGAGCATTTGGCCTTTCAAGCACTATATGTCCGTTATGGAAAGAGAATTCTTGCCTTTTTGCACCGTATGCTTCCGGGAAAACCCGACTTGGTCGAAGATTTGCTTCAAGAAACCTTTGCCAAGGTTTGGGAAAATCCGGGTAGCTACACGCCGGGCAGACCTCTTGCCCCCTGGCTTTTTACCATTGCCGCAAACCTGGCCAAAAATGAGTGGCGCAAAATGAATGTGCGTGCCAAAGTGCACAGCGGTGAATCGGCTCAAGAGCAGCACCAGATTAAGGACTCTGCCCCAAATCAAGAGCGATTGGTGGATTTGCAGCAATTCAACACCTCCCTTCAAAAGGCACTAAATCAATTGGAAGAAGCCCACCGTGAGGTTTTTCTCTTGCGCTACCAACAGGAATTTTCCGTCAAAGAAATAAGTGAGGCACTTCAAGTACCCGAAGGAACCGTAAAATCCAGACTCTTTTACGCCTCTAAAAAATTGGCCGCTATGCTCCAGCATTTACAAAACCTTAAATCCGAAAGCCTATGAATCCGGAACTCGATTGGGACTGGTTCGAAGATTGCCTTAAACATAAGGCTTGGCAACAGCTTTCTGCAGAGGACAAGGAAAAAATCCGTGAGCACTTTACCGAAGAAAGCTATGAAGCTGCGCGCCGACAGTTGTTGCGCTCTTGGCAATTGCTTTCGGAAGATGCTCAAAACCAAGCCTCTTTGCCTCCCCTTCGAAAAACCGGTGCCAAGCCACTGCCTTTTTTGGGAATGGCCGCAGGTTTTCTTTTGGTTTTGGGACTCGCTTGGATGCTTTGGCCCAAAAGCCAAGATGCCAACATGCTTTCTTATGCTCCAGACTCCTCCCTTAAAAAGCCCGCTCCTGTGCAAAGCAATTCAATGGAGGAGCGCCGGGCGGAGGAAAGTGAGTCCCTCGCCATTCCGGAAGCATCCGATGAAGCACCTCTTAGGATAGCAGAAGAAAGCGACAAGCAGTTTCAAGACTCGGAGGAGTCTACACCGGTAGCCCAGGGCCCATCAAAACGCCTCAATTCTTCCGGTCAAGAAAACAGCATTTTTGGACCGGGTGCCGCCGGTTCCCGGAACGGTACAACTCAAGCTTTTGCTACAATTCCGGAGGGTGAGGTGCAAGCCTTTGACGCTGAGGAGCCTGCGCCAATTCCTGTAACAGATATTCAGGAACGGTATATGGAAACTGCCGACCTGGAACAAGCGTCACATGCATCCAACTCAGGTGCTGCTCCGGCGGTAGCTTCCTCAACAAATGTGCGGGCAACTATGGAGGAATCTATGCCACCTAAGCAAAGGAATTCCACCCTTCGCGATACATTTTGGCGGGCAGACACCCTTTGGGTGCGGTTTGGTTCGGCCCAAAATCCCGACAGCCTTATTTTTCTTAAGACCATTCCAGAGCACTGGAAAAAAAGAAAACCTTAGCTTTAAACCTCGGCGCACTTCTTTTGGCCAAACCTTTGCATGGATTCGGATGCCTACATGGTGGAATGTCTTAAAGACCCCAAGCGGGCCAACGAGGGCATGCGCCTACTGCTACACAACTATGGACCCAGATTATATGGCCTGCTAAGGCCCATGTGCCAAAGCCACGAAGATACAGACGAGGTGTTGCAACGCACCCTAATTAATGTCTGGAAAAGGGCCAATTTTAGCGAGACGGAGGCGCGCTCTTACTGGCAACTTAAGGCGGCTTACGAACAGCAGCGTAGAGATTTGCTACAAGCCGAGCGAAAGCAGCGAAAAGCGAGGGCAAAAACCGAGGATTTAAGCGACGAGGAGGCACGAACCTTGATTTTGGCCAAAATGGCGCATCAACGCAGCTTACTGGATTTGCAAGAGGCGCATCTGATGCTGGCCATGGACCAAATGGGCGCTGCGGCCGTGCTCCGCGGATTGGCTGCCGAAAAGGCTTGGAAGCGCGAGTTGCTCAGGCGTTTGCGCGAAAAGCACAGCCTGGAAGAAGAAGAGCAAGAGCTTGATTTTTAGGGCCCTGCTTCCACTTTTGTTTTTTTAAATTATCCGCGTCTTGCGGCGGCCTGCCTTGTCGGTGCAAGCACTGCCAAAGCCCTTGTGGGCGCTTTGCCTAAGGCACCGCGTCCTCAGGGCGGCAGATGCATGCACCGTCTGCGGCCGGGCCTCTGCTGCCGCGGGGGGCCAAACTAAGAAACAAGTATTCCAGAATGGAGGCACCCGGCCGGCCGGATGCAGGGCAAAGCCAAAGCCTTAGGGCGGAAGGCTGAGGAGGCGTACCTTTGGGGAGCCACCGGAAGCCTTTTCCGCCCTTGGCTTTGGCGAAGACCGGCAGCAGGCATGGGCCGGAAAGAATACCCGATGCCTTATTGAAAGAAAGCCCCCTTATTGCGACCACATGTCGGACTCGAAGAGCCTTAAATCTTCTTTGAGTTCGTTGGCTTCGAGCAGGGCTTCCGTGCCTTTGGCGTAGCTTGCGATGTGCCTGTCCATGGCGTTGTCTTTTTTGTAAATCAGGGCTTGGAACATGCGGTTTTTAAAGATGTCTTCGAAGCTGAGCGGCTTGCTGAGGTTCCAAGGGTTGTAGCATAGGTATGCCGCAAGTACCGGTCGCAGTTCCTCAAATGGAATCCAGAACATCTCTTTTCTGTAACGCAGTTCGCCGGTGGAGGGGTCATGCACGTTCATAACCGGCGCTATGGCAATGATTCGGAAATCGAGCATGGAACGGCTGCGGTCGAAGAACCATTCTTCTTTGATTTTAAAGAACTGCACGTCTTCGGGATTGAGCGGCGTGTGCACGGCTTTGGGTTCCGGGGTGTAGGGCGGGTCCTTTTGGGGAATCATGAAGGTGTCGGTGCGGCTGCCCATGGCCAAGGCTTCGGCAGCGGTCATGGGTTCTTTGAAGTCGTCGCGGGCAAAAGTGCGGACTTTCTCTTGCCGAATGGCTTCCTTAAGCACCCAAAGCAGGTTGTAGCGCCCGTCGGTGGGTTCAAATGGGAAATACATCGGCTGGTTGATTTTTTGCCTAAGGTCTATGATTTGCCAGTAGCGTCCGGCCCAGGTAACGTCGGCCTCGCGCACATAGGGTGCCGGGATTTTACGCTGGGGCAGATGATCGCCTTGATAGCTGCCATCGGGCAAGGTGATTTGTGCATGTAGGGAGGTGCAGAGCAAGGCCACACCCAGATATAGAGCTTGAGTCTTCATGGCTAAATTGAACATAGTGGGGTAGCTTTGCTTCTATTCAACAAACGAGCCTGAGGGCTGTTTTATTGTGAAATGACATGGAGCCCTGGATAGCTTGGTCTGAAATTTATGCGCATCCTTTGCCGGAAAACCACAGGTTTCCTATGGAAAAGTATCAATTGCTGCCGGAGCAATTGTGCTTTGAGGGAACGGTAGCGGATTCGGCTTTTTTTGCGCCCAAGGCTTTGGGAGAGCCACTCCTTTCGGCGGTGCATTCCGAGGCTTATTTGCACAAAATTAGAGAGGGTAAATTGAGTCCACAAGAAGAACGCAGGACCGGTTTTCCTTGGAGTCCGGAGCTTTTTCATCGCGAAGTGGCCATTATGGGAGGCACGGTAGAAGCGGCAGAGCGTGCGCTTCGATTAGGGGTAGGCATGAATATTGCGGGAGGTACCCATCATGCCTTTAAAGATCGGGGAGAAGGTTTTTGCTTACTCAACGATTTGGTTTTGGCGGCGCATTGGTTGCTGAAAGGCGGTCATGCCCGACGCATTTTGATTGTGGATTTAGACGTGCATCAGGGCAATGGAACGGCGGCCTTGTGTGCTGAGCTTCCAGAGGTATTTACCTTTAGTATGCATGGCGAAAAGAATTACCCCTTTCATAAAGAAAGGTCTGATTTGGACATTGGTTTGCCCAAGGGCATGACCGATACGGCCTATTTGGCCTTACTCGACGGGCATTTGAACCGGGTGTTGGATTCCTTTGAACCGGATTTTATGCTTTACCAAAGCGGAGTAGATGTATTGGCCACAGACAAACTGGGCCATTTGGGCTTAAGCTTGGAAGGGTGCAAGCAGCGCGATAAGCTGGTGCTTGGTGCAGCACACAGACACGGCATACCCTTAGTGGCCTCTATGGGTGGTGGTTATTCTCCACACCTACGAGACATTGTGGAAGCCCATGCCAATACCTTTCGTTTGGCTTGTTGGTATTGGTTTTAGGCCATGCCCTGCGGACCTCTAAATGGAAATGGAAAGCTTTGTTCGTTACCGCCTTCGGGGGTTCCGCCTCTAATTTCGCCGAAGGAGTTTTCGTAGCGTTGAATGTTGTCGTTAAGGGCGGCTAAAAGGCGCTTGGCGTGCTCCGGAGTCATTACAATGCGTGACCTCACTCTTGCCTTGGGCATGCCGGGCATAACGTTTACAAAATCAATGACAAACTCACTGGGAGAATGCGCAATAACGGCTAAATTGGCATAGATGCCTTCGGCCACATCTTCGGTGAGTTCGATATTTAACTGTTGCCCTTGTGGGTTATCGTTGTTGTTTTGATTTTCCATGTTGTAAAGTTAGGGAAAGCTTGTCTTTGTACCTTTATTTCATCAAATTTTTAGGGAACCCTTATGGAAAGCTCAGATGCCGAAAGGCTAGGACAGCAGCTGGCAAAGCCAAGCGGTGCATTTGGATTGGAAGTAGCTCAGATGATGCACAAGGGCAATGCCGCCATTTGCCATGATGCTTTTAAGGCCTTGGAGGCTTTTGTCCCCAATCGAGTATTGGAACTTGGCATGGGCAATGGGCAACATAGTGCAGCTTGGGCCGAAAAGCTAAAGGTGGGGCAATGGTTGGGTTTGGATCATGCGCCGGACATGGTTAAGGAGGCGGAGCGGCTTCAGGCAGTCCAAGTGGCTGCCGGGCGCATGGGTTTTTATTTGGCACAAGCAGAAGGCATGGTGGAGGTACTGGAGGCCGAGGCCCAATTAAAGACAGGCTTTGACGCTGCAATTTCGGTGAACACCTT
>CAZJFM010000006.1:21444-60013 GCA_964545365.1 uncultured Candidatus Competibacteraceae bacterium
TATTGGCTCAGTTTTTTTCCTTATTGAAGCCGGGCGCTCCTTTGATTTTGGCCTTTAGAAGTGTGGGGCTTATGCGTCAATTGGAATTTACCCGCAAGGGATTTAGGTTTTGGGAAGCCAATGCACTTTGGCGGCTGTTGGAAAAGGCCGGGTTTGTACCGGAGCCTATGCAGTATTGGGTAGAACCTGAATTTGAGTTCAAAGGAAAGCCTTTGGCTATGGATCATTGGGTTGCCAAAGCCCTTAAACCCGCGGGTTTCTCCGGAGCGGAATTTTAGGACTTTTTACTCTGCCACAGCCACCGGCGTCTGCCCATTTTCGCCAGAGCAAACCGCTTAAGCTGCCGCATAGGATGCCCAAAAAGAGGCCTCCTACCACATCCGACGGATAATGAACGCCTAAATAAATGCGGGAGTAGGCATTGAGTAAGGGATAGCTAAGGAGGAGCAAAAAGAAAAAGAACTTGCGGGTTAGCGGCATGTCGTAGCAAAGAATGCCTGTAAACCACACAAAGGTGGCTAGTCCCATGGTGTTGGCTGCATGGCTGGAAACAAACCCATACAAACCGCCACAGCCCGTTGGAGTAGACACCAAATGGCCAAAAAGCAAATTATGGCAAGGGCGGTACCGTTGTATGGTTTCTTTAAAGAGATGTACGCTGGTGAGGTCGGTTATGGCAAAGGTGGCCAAGGCAAAAAGGATAAAAAGGAGCACCCGAAAACCGTATTTTCGAAAGGCCATGCCCATGAGGAAAAGGTAGAACCAGATCCAGGCAAACTTGTTGCTCACCATGGCCATGAACACATCGAGTAGGGCATGGTGTGCCCCATTGATTATGAAAAAAACACCTCTATCGATCGCCTCAATCCACGACATGGCTTGGTGCGTTTAGCATGTGCCACAGTTGGTCTTTAAGGGCCTGGACTCCTTGTTGACTAACCGAGGAAAGAAAAACCGGATGGAGGTCTTTTAATTCTTGGGCCAGTTCTGTTTGCAATTCTTGGTCAAGCAAATCGGACTTACTTATGGCCAATAAGCGATCTTTGGCGAGCAATTCGGGGTTGTGTCTTCTGAGCTCATCCAACAGGATTTCGTAGGTTTTTCGGTGATCCATTTCGTCGGCAGCCACCATAAAGAGCAACACCGAATTTCGTTCTATATGTCTAAGGAATCTACTGCCTAATCCCTTGCCTTCGGCTGCGCCTTCAATGATTCCCGGGATATCGGCCATAATAAAGGATTGATGGTCGCGGTAGGAAACAATGCCGAGGTTTGGCACAAGGGTGGTGAATGGGTAATCGGCAATTTCGGGTTTTGCGGCGGAAACGACGCTAAGCAGGGTAGATTTTCCGGCATTTGGAAAGCCCACCAATCCTACATCGGCAAGCACCTTAAGTTCGAGCACCATCCATTCTTCTTGTCCCGGTTCTCCGGGTTGTGCATAGCGTGGAGCTTGGTTTGTGGGTGATTTAAAATGGTCGTTGCCAAGGCCGCCTCTTCCTCCGGATACCAGGATTTTTTCTTCGCCATCTTCGGTTATTTCGAAGAGAGGTTTCATGGATTCGGCATGTTTGGCTACCGTGCCCAAGGGTACTTCAAGGACAATGTCTTTGCCATTTTTCCCATGCTTTAAGGCTCCAAGTCCCATGCCTCCGGCCTCTGCAATTACATGTTTTCTATATTTTAGGTGCAAGAGTGTCCACAGCTGTTTATTTCCTCGAAGGATGATATGTCCACCTCTTCCACCGTCGCCGCCATCGGGTCCGCCTTTGGCAGTTTTTCGGTCTCTGTGAAAGTGCACAGAGCCTGCGCCCCCTTTTCCGGATCTGCAGCAGATTTTAACATAATCTACAAAGTTACTACCCGCCATGGCTTAAGGTTCATTGGTTTTGTTGGGGGTGGTTTGTAGGGAGTCGTTGGGTGCCAATTCGGGAAAGGCTTTTACGAATTCGTCATGGCAGCGCCCCAAGGCTATCATTAAATCGTAGGTGGTTGCTGTAGCCACAAACTCTTTGCCCATATCGCAAAAGCGCACAAATTCATCCAAATCTTCTTTGCTCAGACCGGTAACGGATTCAATCAACTCAGGCGTAAGTTTGGATTGGGCCACGGCGGCCTGATTTTCATTATTGAGTAGCTCTTGAAGTTTGGCCATTTCTCGAGCTTGGCGGCTAAACTTATTGTACAAGCGAGTAAAAGGGCCGGAAAGCAAGATGCCAGTACCGGGCCGAGATAAATAAACTCCTTTAGCCAAGTTTTCATCGGTAAGGGTGGCTGCTTTTTCGTCTACGCCCATTTGTCGAATTTTCTCGACCACTCGTGCATAGTTGAATTGATTAAAATCGTAGGTTTCTAAATCGTAGCGGATGGGCTTAAGCAATACATTGTACGAAAAGTAATCGGAGCTAAGTCCCGGAGGAAGCCCAAAGTGAACAACTTCAAAGCCAATGGCACTAAATTCCAGGCTGTCTTTGGCCTCTATTAAGATATTGTAAAACCCGCTGGCGTCAGAAATAACACCAAGCCTGGTGCTTGGAATAAGCACATGGGCAAAAGGAATCGGACGCAGGGTTTCGCTTTCCAGAACAAACCCACTTACCTGAATAAAGTGTTTTTTTTGATCGGGTTGTTGCGCATGCAATCTGCCAGAATAGCTTAATAAGCCAAAAAGGAGAAGAAAAAAACTGCTTTTTAAAGCATTGTGAAATGAAAACGCGTACATATGAATCTTAGCCCTAGGCTTCAAAATTACGTATAATAAGGACAGGGTATAAAAAAAGCCCGAAAAGTCGGGCCTTTAATACAAAGTGTTTCGCCAAAAACAGTTGCAATTTAATCCACTAGGCCCTTTTAGGCAAGGGTAAGGGGCGGCCTGTTGATAAGTTGCTTCTCTCATTTTTAGTAATCCATTGTTTTTTAAATGATTATACCTAGAGCTTTAGGTGATTTGTGTTTCTTGTTGAAAACTTTAGCCCTGTAGGGTTTGTTTAATGCCCAGATAAAGCTGTGGTGCCTTTTTTTACTTTTGTCCTATGACGATTAAATCCTCTCTTTTACTCCTGAGCCTGCTAGGTCTTTTTGCGGCATGTGGGCCCAAAGCAACCAAGGACACAAATCCCTTAACAGAGTCTGATATTCAACTTTTGGAAGAAGAGGTGATGCGTCTCCACGATTCTGTAATGCCTCAAACTTCTGAAATTATGCGTTATAAGCGGAAGTTTCAGGAACAGGCCGAGCTTTCAGAAGACTCTTTAAGCGCAGAATCCTTTAAAAATGCCGCCTTAGAACTCGAGCAAGCCTACCACCTCATGATGGATTGGATGCAGGCCTATCATGCGCCGGATCCCCAAAGTTCTTTGGAGGCGCGTGAAGCTTATTTGTTGGATGAATTAAATAAAGTGCAAGAGGTTGTTGATGCCTACACTAAGGCGCTAAACCATGCCCATGATTTAGATAGTTTGCAATGAAAATGATTCCATTCTTTGGTCTTGTTCTGCTCTTCCTCTGGTCTTGTGGAAGTCCCAATAGCAACGCAGAAAAAGAACTCAAGCACCTTCCATTTATGGGTGAGCCCATGCTCATTCAAAACGACCAAGGAAGTGTGGATACCTTATGGCCGGCCCTCCCTGCATTTACTTTGGCTTCTCAAACAGGCGATAGCTTAACCCAGCTTGACTTAGCCGGCAAAATTAGAGTAGCTGATTTTTTCTTTACTTCTTGTCCTACCATTTGCCCTATGATGTCGGCTCAAATGTTGAGAATACATGAGCGCTTTGGTTCCAACGACCAAGTTGTTTTGATAAGCCACAGTATAGATCCGGAGCACGATAGCGTTTCGGTTTTGGCCGATTATGCGGAAAAGCTTGGGGCTTCTGCACCGGGTTGGTTCTTTTTGACCGGCGATATGGACCTGATATTTTCCTTGGCCGACGCCTATGGTTCCTTTGCAGAAAAGGACCCCAATGCTCCCGGAGGCTTTGCCCATAGTGGAGCACTTACACTTGCCGACCGGCAGGGCAGAATCCGTGGAGTATATGACGGAACCAATCCTGAGGAAGTAGATCGGTTGATTTTGGACATGGAGCGATTGTTGGCTGAGGCACCCGATTATGGTCCCGAAGCAGTACCTGTTGGATTAGATTATGCGCAGTAAGTCAAACCTGTTATTGATTTTAGGAGCCTTTTTCATCTTAGGCTTTGGAGCCTTGGTTTTATTCCTGCCAAAAGGTGAAGGAGCCACAGTAAAAAGAGGCGAAAAACTCTACATGGAGCAATGCATGAACTGCCATGGCAAAGACGGTAAAGGCTTAGGAAAACTCATTCCCGGACTACACCATGCGGAATTGCTTCAAAAAGAACGGCTTATTTGTGCCATTCGTTACGGAAAATCAGGCCCTTTGGAAGTGGATGGACAAGTATATAATGGACAAATGCCTCCGAACTTTACCTTAGACGATGGGGAAATTCGTGATATTGTAAATTACGTGTATACACAATTCGCTGAAGCCCCTAAAAGCTTAGATTTACCTGAAGTACAAGATCAATTGAGAAATTGTGCGCAAGCAAATCCTCGTTTGCAATGGTAGATTTAGCGAATGAGCTCTATAACTACCCGGCGATTTAAATACCTTCCCTCCGGGGTGGAGTTGTCCGCCGCTGGTCGGTGTGGCCCATACCATTTGGTTAAAATCCGTTCAGAGGCCAAACCTTGAGCTAGCAAATACAGACGAACTTGCATGGCCCTTTTCTCCGAAAGGTTCATGTTGTAATCTGTAATGCCTACCGAGTCTGTGTGCCCTGCCAACATAATACGCACCTGGGGCTGTTCGCTTAAATAGCGATACAAACGTTTCAATCTATTTTCCATTTCCGGTTCCAAATAAAACCGGTCGTGGTCAAAATGGACTTGCGTAATGAGGTCTAACTCTTTTTGGTTCTTTTTTAAATAGTCAGCCATTTGGGCATCTAAGGGCCACAAGGCTACATCGTCAATTAAGTAATAGGCCCTTTGTTTTACTTGATACATAATGTCTAGAGGCGGGTCGCCACTTGGCTCAATAGCTTGAAACCGGGTGTCTTTATCGGTTCTGAAATTTCCGATGGTTAAAAAGCGGTAAGGTTCGGAAAAAACTACCGTGTCAAAAAAACGGTACCATTTCCCCTTGGTGTTAAGCAACTCGGTGCATTCAATTTGGGGGTTGAGGTCCAGCGGCTTGTAGCTGCTGTGGTGCGGTCTGTCGATTGAAAAATAGAAGCCCAGATTTCCGGAAGCAATGCTGCTGGAAGGCTTTAAACAAATCCAGGCTTCAAGCAAATAGGGTTTCCCAGGTACAATGGGCATAACCAATTGCGTTTGCACATATTCCCTCCAACTTCCTTGTCCCTTACTAAAGCCATAAGTAAACAACCCCAAGGCCGATTGACCTCGGTGAGGTTTGAGACCGGTTTTGTTACCTGAGCCAATATAATTAGGGCAATTAGGACCCACAAAAGCGGAATGAATATCGGGGGTGGTGCGCGTGGGAATGTACCAAGAGTTTACATTGAACTCGTTGGGTTCAACTACCCAGCCGCAGGGTATGGGGCCTCTAAAGACCTCAAAACCGCCATTGCTTAAGAGGTTTTGCGCACTTATAGGCAAAAAAGTGAGCCCAATAAGCGCTCCAACGAAGCAAAGTAAAGGGAGCACCCTTTTTAAACGTGGTTTATGCCTCCTCGGTATACTCAACGCTTATAATTGCTTTGGTTCGTCTCCAACATTTGAACATAGTTCAAATACCTGCTTTCGGCAATTTCTCCGGCTTCAACAGCCCTAATTGCTGCACAATCAGGTTCATGGGTGTGCAAACAATTTTGAAATTTACAGCCCTTGCCGGCTCTAAAGATTTCTGGAAAAAAATGCGAAATCTGAGCCGCTGCCATATCGTATAATCCAAACTCTTTTATTCCCGGGGTGTCTATAATAGCCGTGAAATCGTCCAAGAAAAACATTTCGGCAAAGGTGGTGGTGTGTTTTCCTTTGTTGTGCTTGGATGAAATACCTCCTGTGCGCAAGGCCAAATGGGGGGCAAGCGCATTGATTAAGGTCGATTTACCTGCGCCTGAATGTCCCGAAAACAGGCAAACTTTGTCTTTAATTAAACCGCGTACCTTTTCAATATCTTCCGACCTATAGGCAGAAATGGAATACAAGGGATAACCTGCTTTTGCGTAGGTGGTTTTCCATTCCTCCAAAACCAAATGCTCCCTTTCCTTTTTAAGTAAATCCACCTTGTTTACGAGCAATAAGGCCGGAATGTCATAGGCTTCTGCACTTACCAGCAACCGATCCAAAAAACCTGTAGATGTTCTGGGTTGACTTATTGAGGCCACAATTATCAATACATCTATGTTGCTTGCAATTATTTGGGTCTCTTTGCTCAACTTGGTAGATTTCCGTATCAAATAGTTTTTGCGACTTTCCACTTCGGTAATGAGCCATTCGCCATTTTGATCGTCATTTTGTACCAGTACATGGTCACCCACGGCCACCGGGTTGGTATGCCTGTGGCCCAAAAGGCGCAAACGTCCCCCCAAGCGAGCCTCTATAATGCCTTCAGGGGTTTTTAATCTATAAAAACTTCCTGTGGAACGTAAAACAAGTCCTCTCATATTCCGGGAATAGGAAAGCTTGTGAAAATGTAGATGGTTAATCCGGCCGTAGCCAAAACAAAGTAAGAAAGGGTGTTGCCTAAAATCCCATCAATCCACCTTCTTCTAGAATACGACAAAACCAAGAGCAAAGTCTCAAAAAGCAACATAGAACCAAGCACCATACCAAGGGTGGCAATTAATAGGGGATGCAGAGGTAGCCGCAAGTACAACATTACTCCGGCACCTGTAAAAGAAAGAATTCCTGCTATTAGTGAAAAGTAAAGGGAACCCTGAATGCTTCGGAAACCGGCTGCCGATAAAAGCATGGATCTAAGTACGCAGAATACAACAAACACACTACCTACCATTACCCAGTTCAATGGGCGCTGTATAAGTTCCGCAAATGCATCGTAAAGAATAACAGACTCCTGCATGTCTAAATGTAAGGATTTAATTCCATCAGCCCTTCAGTCGAACCAGTTGCTCTTCAATGGATTTTAACTTGGTTTCTGCATCTGCGGCTTTTTGCCTCTCATTGGCCACTATTTCCGGCTTGGCGTTTTGCACAAAGCGATCATTACTGAGCTTCTTTTCCACGCTTTTTAGAAAACCTTCCAAATAGGCCTTTTCCTTTTTTAGCTTTTCTTCTTCGGCTTCTACGTTTACCAAATGACCTGCCGGAATTTGCACCGACCACTGTTTCACTTGAAAACTAAAACAGGGGCCATCGTAACTCTCGTTTAGTTTAACCTCCGAAATCCCTGCCATGTGTTGCAACAAAGCACCAAAATGACCTTTCCAAGAGTGGTCTTTATCGCTTATCCATGCCTCCAAAGGTGCTTTAAAGGAAATGCCTTGATTTTGCCGAATGGCACGAACTTCGGTAATAAAATTGCCTAGCTTCTCTGCATCTTGAAGCAGCACTTCATCTATGTTGCCTTGAGCCTGAATAGGCGTTTCCATCAAAAAGCGGCCTTGCTTCCCTTGAGTTAAGCCTTGCCAAATTTCTTCTGTAATAAAGGGCATAAAAGGATGAGCAATGCCACAGATGGTTTCAAAAAAAGAGCTGGCTTTCGTTACGGTTGCTGTTGGAATGGAATGCCCTGCTGCCGGTTTAATCCATTCTAAGTACCAGCTGCAGTAGTCATCCCAAATGAGCTTATACACTGTCATTAGGGCGTCGCTGATTCTAAACTGCGCATATTGAGCATCCAACTTTTCTCTAGCTTGGTTTAACTTACTTTCAAACCATTGGTGTGCCCAAATTTGACGTTCGTTTTCTTCGGTGCCTTCTCCCTCTCCCCAATGGCTAAGCAAGCGGTAGGCGTTCCATATTTTGTTGCTGAAATTTCTGCCCTGGCCACACAATGCTTCGTCAAACAATAAGTCGTTCCCGGCCGGGGCGCTCAAAAGCATACCCACACGCACTCCGTCTGCACCATACTGCTGAATCAAATCCAGTGGATCCGGCGAGTTACCCAAGGATTTCGACATTTTTCTGCGCTGTTGGTCCCTTACAATACCGGTGTAATACACATTTCTAAAGGGACGCTCCCCTTTAAAGGCATAACCGGCCATAATCATACGGGCAACCCAAAAGAACATGATTTCCGGAGCCGTAACCAAGTCATTGGTAGGGTAGTAGTAGCTTATTTCAGGGTTGTTGGGCGATTTGAACCCATCAAACACAGAAATGGGCCAAAGCCAAGAGCTGAACCATGTATCCAAAACATCCTCGTCTTGACTCAGTTCTTTAAGCTGAAGGTTTGGCTGCTTTTGCTGCAATTGTTCAAGAGCCTGTTCCGGACTTTGAGCTACCGCATAGCTTCCGTCGGGAGCATACCAAGCGGGAATCCGTTGGCCCCACCACAACTGACGACTAATGCACCAATCCTTGATATTCTCTATCCAATACTTGTAGGTGTTTTTGAATTTAGGAGGATGAAATTGAATTTTATCCTCCATAACGTCAGACAAAACTTCCGGATGGGCTTTTAAAAAGGCCTTCATGTCCACAAACCACTGCATAGATAACTTTGGCTCAATCACGGCGTCTGTCCGCTCCGAATGCCCAATTTGCGTGTGGTATGTCTCGCTCTTTTCCAACATGCCAGCTTCTTCCAGGTCTTTTACAATGGCCTTGCGGGCCTCAAAACGATCCAAACCGGCATACTTTCCGGCATGCGCGTTCATGGTACCGTCGTCGTTTATACTGTCAATTACTTCTAAACCATGTTTTTGTCCTATGGCGTAATCGTTTGGATCATGGGCAGGCGTTACCTTTAAACATCCTGTGCCAAAGTCCATTGCAATGTAAGTGTCTGTAATAATGGGTACTTCACGCTCGGTAAACGGAATCCTAACTTTTTTTCCATGCAAGGCCAAATACCGCGGATCTTCCGGGTGCACACAAACGGCCGTGTCGGCAGGAATGGTTTCCGGCCTACTGGTAGCAATGGTAAGCGAACCACTCCCATCTGCCAAGGGATACTGCACATAATAAAGCACTCCCTGCGTTTCTTTATGCACTACCTCCTCATCAGATAAGGCTGTTTTTCCGGCCGGATCCCAATGCACCATGCGAACGCCACGGTATATCAAACCCCGCTTATGAAGCTCTACAAATACTTCCTGAACCGCCGCCGACAAATCTTCTTCCATGGTAAAACGGGTTCTGCTCCAATCGCAGCTGGCTCCCAGTTTTTTGAGTTGCTCTAGGATAATACCTCCATACTTTTCCTTCCAAGCCCAGGCATGCTCTAAAAAGGCATCTCGGCCTATTTCTGTTTTACTTAAGCCCTGAGATTTGAGCAACTGCACCACTTTCGCTTCCGTAGCAATAGACGCATGGTCTGTGCCGGGAACCCAACAGGCGTTTTTGCCTTGCATCCGCGCTCGCCTCACCAATACATCCTGAATGGTATTGTTCAGCATATGGCCCATGTGCAATACCCCTGTCACATTCGGCGGTGGAATCACCACAGTATAGGGCTCTCGGTCATCCGGAGCGGAATCAAAACAGCCGCTTTCTTGCCATCTTGAATACCAATAGGCTTCTCTCTCTTGGTGGCTAAAACTCTTGCTAATCTCCATGAAAATCTCTATAATGCTGCAAAGGTAACAAAGGTGCGGCTTCATTTGGGTTTCCTTGGCTTTTTTGAACGTATCTTACCGCCCTTGGGCAATCCCCAAACCATTGACCCTCGCCTGTTAAACTTTTGTTAATCGTACATTGTCCCTGTCTTTTTGCATAATTTTGGGATAGCTCAATAGAAAACACATTATGAAAAAATTAGTTGGAACTTTTTTGTTGGCCTTAAGTCTAGGTTTTGGTGTCCATGCCCAAGACGGCAATGGCCCAAAGTTTACCTCGGAATCTATGGTTGTTGATTACGGCGAAGTAGCCTACAAAGGTGACGGCGTTCGTGAATTTGTGTTCAAAAATACTGGCAACCAACCGTTAATGATTACCAATGCCAAAGGATCCTGCGGTTGTACCGTTCCTGAATGGCCTAAAGAACCTATCCGTCCGGGAGGAGAAGGGGTCATTAAAATCAAATACGATACCGGTCGTTCCGGCATGATTTCCAAAACGGTTACCGTTACCACCAATGAGGTCGAAAAAACCGACGACGCCGGAAATCCTCAATACAAACAACACGTAGTCCGCATCACCGGAAGCGTAAAAACACCCCCAGCAAACGATGGACTCCCTGTAAATAACCAGGGTGCAGTTCCTTCAGAGTAATTGAGATACCATACTAGGTTTGTTATAGCATAAAGCCACTCCAATTTTGGGGTGGTTTTTTTTGCGGCCCTACGGGCTGCTTGCTCCAAGCTGTGTCCTAAGGCCCTCAAAACACCAACGCCTGGCCGGGGCTTGCTGCGCGCCGCCGCGGCCGAGCGGGTGTTTTGGGGCCTTTGTTCCACAGGCTTTCCACAGCATCCCTGGCCGACCCGACCCGCAGGCCCACTTTAACCAATTTTTTGGAATTTTTTGAGTAACCCTTGCCTTGCCAAAACGTATATTTATACAAATATTTTTGCCATGAATCGACTCTTATCTTTTTTGGTATTCTTTGCTCTCGCAGCAACAAGTTCAGCCCAAATTGCCATCGGCCCAAAATTAAGCGCCGCTAGTTTTGAAGTAGACTTCGGAAAAATTACAAAGGGCGAAAAACACCATACCACTTTCCTCATCAAAAACACAGGAAATCAGCCTCTGCTTATTAAAGATGCCAAAGGTTCCTGCGATTGTACCGTGCCCAAATACCCGCAAAGTCCCATTCGCCCGGGAGGTACTGCAGAACTAGAAATTTCTTACGATGCTAAATCAGCCGGCCCATTCAATAAAACCGTAACACTCACAACCAACGAACAAGAAGGAAAAGACAGCTTTGGGAGTGTAATCTATAAAAAGCACGAAATCGAAGTGAAAGGAACTGTTGTGGATTAAGGGTTTTTGGTTGCTCTTAATATAAAAGCCTCTCCATTTGAGAGGCTTTTTTCGTTGGGGATGCCGGAGTTTACTGGCTGTAAATGAGGCTCCCGTGACGCTAAGATCAGGGCAAAAAGCTTGAGATTTGGACGCAATGCAGACCCTAACGTTCCTGTCAGGGTTTATAATCCTGACTCAAAGATGCTGACTCTAACCGTCAGTACGCAGCGTCAGGGTTTATAATCCTGACCGAAGCGTCAGGACAGAATCGCCGCCAGAATAGCAACGCGTCAACGGTCTCGCAAGGGGCGAACGGTCTAAAAATGCGCAAAAAAAGCCGCTCCAAAAGAAGCGGCTTTTCCAAATTTCCTTAGAAATTAGTTCCCTCCTCTTTGGGTAGGAGCTGTGTTTTGTGAACCACTTCCTGTTCTTCCGGTAGGTGCAGTATTTGTGGAGCCGGAACCAGTTCTCCCGGTAGGCTGAGTGCCTCTGGTTGAGCTTCCTTCATTTGTTCCTTTATCTACACTTACCTCCACGTTGGGAGCAGGGTCAACCACCTTAGGAGCTGCGGCCTTTCCTTTTTTGGCAGGAGGGGTCATAACTGCGTCTACCACATGCAATATGCCGTTTGTGGCAGCGATGTCCGCTTCTACAACATTGGCTCCGCCAACCACGGTGTTGCCTTCTGTCATTTGTACTTGGATAACTTTTTCATCCAATGCATCCAATTCGGTGTAGTTGGCTAAATCACCGGCAGAAAGGCGGCCACTTACCACATGATAGGTAAGGATGTCGGTTAAGTCTTGACGACGCTTTAAATCGTTTTTCAGTGCTTCGAGTTCTGCAGCATCTATAGCAGCAAAGGCCTCATTGGTAGGAGCAAATACAGTAAAGTTCTTAGTAGTATCGCTTAAAGTTTCCACCAAACCGGCAGCAGAAATTAATTCTACTAAGGTAGAGAAACGTTCGTCTTTCATAGCTGTTTCAACTACGTTAACAGGTGCATTTGCTGCAGCAATGCTGTCTAAGCGGGCTTGCTCTACAGCAGCCAAAGAATCCTGACGTGCTTTTTCAGCATCTGCATCGGACGTGCCTTTACCTCCGCAAGAAGAAAGGGCTACCGCTGTGGCTAGGCCAAAAACGGCTAATGTGTTGTGAATTGCCATAATAATTGTTTTGGTTTTTGGTATTGTTAAACAAAGGTAACAAGTGATGACACATTTTTATAAAAAATAGAGCGCGAACTGAAATATTTACAAGCGTTTTACTTGAATTTAAATGTTTTTATGAAGAATGCAACCTTCTTTTAATTTTCGGCGTCTTAGAGGTAGCAAATTAACCTTACTTTTGCCGTATCATTAAAACAAACCACACATTATGAAGCGTTTAGTTTCCAATTTTCAAATCTTAGGTGCTGTTGCCCTCTTTGGTGGTGCATTGGCTCTTCAATCTTGCGGTGCCGAAAAAGGATGTACCGATTCACGTGCCGACAACTATGTTGCTACCGCGGAGGAAGACGATGGTACCTGCAATGAGTCCGAAACGGAAGCCAAATTTGAGGGCGCATGGACCTTTACCATTGCAGGTGGGGGTACCTACAATGTGGACGTAACTACAAGCTCAACAGACGGCGACTACCGTATCACCGCTCAAACCGACCTTGGATTTGGTACCATTGCTCCTGTAAATGTCAATATGAATGTAAATCAAGCTATTGCCACTTCAGGCATGGTTGATATTCCAAACATCAACGGACAAATTGATACCTTGACTTTGACGTACAACTCTGCTACTTCTGCTACCTTGGCTGGTACTTTAAGTGGCTTTGATGAGCAGACCATCAATGGATCATTTTCCGATAGCGGAACTAAATAATTTGCACGGTATTTGCAATACGAAGGGGTGGATTGTCCACCCCTTTTTTTATGCGCTCAATTATTCTGACATATTTGCTTTGCTTCCCATTCCTGAGCGCTATTGCTCAGATTGTGGTTTTGCCTGACGACTCTTCCCGAAATCAAGCACCAACAGGACGCTTGGGTAATAATTTTGATAGGGATACGGTTTTGCTGGACTCTTCTGTGGTTTTGTTCAAAAAACTCGAGGCCGTTGAGCTGCTGTCCTTACGAACGTTCAAAAGAAAAAGAAACCAGAGGAGGTACAATCGGCTGGTGGAAAGGGTAAAACGCACTTACCCATTGGCTAAGTTGGCCGCGCAAAAAATGGAGCTTTACGGGGAAACCCTAGCCAACGGAACCCGAAAAGACCGCAAAGAACTCATTCGGCAGTTCGAAAAAGAACTAAAAGAAGAACATGGCGCCAAACTAAAGCGCATGTCTTTTAGCGATGGACGCATATTACTTCGGTTGATCGATAGAGAAACCCGAAATACTCCCTTTGAGTTGGTTAAGGACTTAAAAGGCTCATTTCAAGCGGTGTTTTGGCAAGGAGTAGCCAATATTTTTGATTACGACCTCAAAGCTCCTTTCGACCCAAGCCAAAGGGACGAGGATTTATACATCGATGAAATCTGTCGAATGATTGATGCAGGTATTATAAGTATGCCTTAAGCCCGGGCTTTATTTTGCTCCAATACTCCCCGGTACAGGGCTTCGTATTGAGGTACAATGGTATTTAAATGAAACATTTGGGCACGTTTTTTCGATGCCGCACTGAATTGGGCATACGCCTTAGGGTCTTTCAAAAGAATGAGGGCATTTTTGGCCATGTCTTCATAGTCCCCAATAGCACTCAAAAATCCGGTTTCGCCATGCACTTGAACTTCCGGCATTCCTCCCGCCCGGGTGGCAATTACAGGAACTCCGCAGGCCATAGCCTCTAAAGCAGATAGGCCAAAACTCTCCGATTCTGAAGGCAAGAAAAACAAGTCCGAACAGGGAAGCACCTGGGAACTGTTTTTTATTTTCCCAACAAATACCGTGTCCTCATGCACGCCCAATTCCCTTGCTAAACTTTCGGCCATATTTCGTTCGGGGCCATCGCCTACCATGAGCAAACGTACGGGGGTTTCCTTGCGAATGAGGGCAAAGGCCTTTACTATGTCCTGAACTCTCTTTACTTTCCTAAAGTTTGAAATATGGGTGATTATTTTTTCACCGTTAGGGGCCGTATATCGTTTTAGGCAATCGTCGCCGGGCGGCTGGAATTGGTCGGGGTCAATAAAATTATACACCACCTGAATTTGCCGATCTACATCGAAATGATTGAGGGTTTCTTCTTTTAAATAGTTTGAAACCGCGGTTAGGCAATCCGACTGATTCATGGCAAAACTAATCACCGGTTCGTAACTCTGGTCTTTGCCTACCAGGGTAATGTCCGTGCCATGTAATGTAGTAATGAAGGGGACGTTTCTTCCCTTTTTCTTTAGAATCTCACGGGCCATGAACGCAGCCGGGGCGTGGGGAATTGCGTAGTGTACATGAATGAGATCTAAGGACTCAAACAAGGCTGTACGCACCAAAGTGGACGTTAAGGCCACCTCATAGGGGGCAAAATCAAACAGTGGATAGGAGGGAATATTTACCTCATGAAAAAAAACATTTTCTTGAAAGGCATCCATCCGTACCGGTTGACTGTAAGAGATAAAATGTACTTGATGTCCCTTTTTAGCTAATGCCTTGCCAAGTTCGGTGGCGACTACCCCGCTACCTCCAAAGGTGGGATACAAAACAATTCCTATGCGCATGCCTGCAATATTGTTGACGGCTCAAATGAATGAAAACTATTACTTTTAACCTATAGTCTTAAGTTTATTTAAATGGCCACGCAAGCGGAGGAGAATTATTTAAAGGCAATTTTTAAGTTGTCAGGAGCAGTAGAACGAAGTGTTTCTACCAATGCTTTGGCCGATGCTTTAGAAACAAAAGCTTCTTCGGTTACCGATATGGTCAAAAAGCTTTCCGATAAGAAATGGGTGAATTACCAGCCATACCAAGGCGTGACCCTTTCCAAAAAGGGGAAGAAAATGGCTGTTCAGGTCATCCGAAAGCATAGGTTATGGGAAGTGTTTTTGGTAAATCAATTGCATTTTAGATGGGACGAAATCCACGAGATTGCCGAACAACTGGAGCATATCCAATCCGATAAGCTAATAGACAGACTTGACCAATTTTTAGGTTTTCCCCAGTTTGATCCGCATGGCGACCCTATTCCTACTGCCGACGGAAAGATTCGTCACCACAAAGACGAAACGCTTAAAGACATGAATCCAGGAGATGTTTGTGAGGTTGTAGGCGTTAAAGCACACGAAGCTGATTTTTTGCAATACCTGGATGGCATGAACTTAATTCCCGGTGTGTCGGTAGAGGTTAAAAAAAGGTACAGCTATGACCAAAGTTTGGTGATTTCTGTGGATCAAGGAACGGATATCATGGTCAGCAGTACGGTTAGTCGTCAACTTCTGGTACGTAAAAAAAGCCAAACAGCTTTAGCCCACTCTTAAGGTTGTTTTTCGCTGCCATAATAGGCTCAAAAGAAAGAAAGTACCGGAAACCAAAACCATGGTAGTGCTTGGGTCTACATTGATCCACCAAGCCAAAACATACCCACCTGTTGCGCTTAAAGCGCCCAAGGTAACGGACAAAGCCAGCATATGCTCCAGCCTTTTGACCCACAACCAGGCCGTAGCCGCAGGAAGCAACATAAAACCCATTACCAAAATAGCCCCAACGGCTTCAAAACTCCACACGGTGCTTAGAGAAACCAAGGCAAGCAATTGCAGGTTTTTTCGCTCTACATGTAAACCTTGGGTGCGCGCAAAATCGACGTCAAAGCTAATCGATTTCCAGATGGGCCAAGAGGGTAGGAGTAATATGGCCCATAAACTGAGCAATACCAACTGTTGCCAAACAGCCCAAGGAGCAACGTCTAAAAATGTACCACTGAGTGGTCGTCGAAAAGGTATCCAAAGCAATTCGCCGTATAAAATGCAATCGGCATCTAAATCTGCATTTTCTCCGAAGAGGGTCACTCCTAAAATACCTAAGGCAAAAAAAGAAGTATACACCATTCCCGTGCTCGCTTCTACCCAAACATTCAAGAATTTATTGAGCCAATAAATCAAAAGCGTTACGAATAGGCCGGTAACGGCTGCCATTAGGGTAATAAGAGGAGAGGTTCGACTTTCTGCTAAAAGGTAGCCAATTACTAGCCCCGGTAAAATTGCATGAGCAATAGCATCACTGAGCATTCCCATGCGGCGCAATACCAAAAAGGTGCCACCAATGCTGGCGTTAATGGCTATGAGCAAAGAGGTGATTAAAACGGCTGCACTAATCATGGTTTTTTGTAAGGAATTTGAGATTGGTGCGGATCTTGTTCAGGCTTGCTCAGTATCGCTTCTAAACGACTTTCTAATTCATCGGTAAGCAGGTGTTCTACAATTTCTGCGTTGTCGTGCAAATGGTCGGCCGGTAAGTTTAGGCGCTCATGCAAATAGCTTTCCCAGAGCCTGTGCCTACGAACTACGGAACTTGCTTTTTCTTGGCCTATACTGCTTAATGCCCAGCTTCCTTTTTCTTTTTCAATGAGGCCTTGTTTAGCCATACTTCTTTTTATCCGTAAGCTTTTGGCGTCGCTAATGCCACACCTAAAAGCCAACTCTTGGTCAGATAAACTCTTCGTTTTCCAAAGTTCTTTCAGAATGTTCTCTTGAATCCAACGCTTCTTTTCCCGCAGGCTAATCCAATAGCGGCTTAGGTAACCCTGGTTGGGCCATGCCAGTAAGGCAAAAAGGGCAAATAGCGAAACCAATACCACCATAGCGGCACCTGTTGAAATTCCGGGTTGGTAAGCCGACCACCAAGCTGCTAAGGCCCCGGAAAATCCTGCACAAAGCATGGAAATGCCAATCATGTGTTTGGGCTTAAAGCTTAGAAAATGGCCTATGGCAGCCGGAGTAATAAGCAGGGCGGCAGTTAAAACCATGCCAATGGATCGGATGGATGCGGTAACTACTATGGCAACCCAAAGGTTAAGCAGCCACTCAGTTTGTCGCATAGGCATGCCCGAAGACTGCGCAAACTCAGGATCGAAACAGAAAAGCCAAAGTGGCCTAAACAAAACCCATGCAAGGATTAAGGCCAACATAAATAAGCCACCAAGCACGTACACTTCGCTGGGTAACATGGCGGCAGCTTTACCCATAATTAGGTGCTGAACCCCAGAATTTCCAAAGCCCGACCTTTGCATGCTGCTCAAAAGCGCCAAACCTAAACCGAAAAAAAGTACCAGGCTAATGCCCGTAGCACCGTCTTCCGGAATTTTAGACCGTTTGTGTATGATGTTTAGTAAGGCAATACTCAACAGCCCTGTTCCAGTTCCGGCCAAATAGACCAACCAATGGTCGCGGTAGCCACTCAGCCAAACGCCCAAACAAACTCCAGGAAGCAGAGCGTGCGCCAAGGCATCTCCTGCCAAGGATTGCCTGCGTAAATACATGGGAATGCCGGTTAAGGCCGTAAGCAAACCGCTTAGGCTGCAACCAATAAACACCCAGACAGCATTACTCAAATCCATTTAGCTCTTTTGATTTCTTGGGTCCTTAAAGCGCCCCGGATTCTGAGTTACTAAATCAATTACATCGGACAAAATGCTCAGGTCGCTTCCGTAGGTTGCCGATAAATTTTCGTGATTAAACACTTCCGAAATTGGGCCTGAAGCTACAAGTCGGGTGTTCAATAGAATGGCATCGTCCAGAATTTTGCCGGCAGATACCAAATCGTGGTGCACCATGACGATGCTTTTACCTTGAGAAATAAGTAGCTTAAGCATGTGCAAAATGCGCTCGGCCGACCCCGCGTCAACACCTGCAAAAGGCTCATCTAAAAATAAAAGCGATGGCTCTCGTGCTAAGGCCCTTGCTAAAAATACGCGCTGCCTTTGACCTCCACTCAGCTGGCCAATTTGCCGACCGGCCAAATGGTTCATACCCGTTTGTTCGAGCCAATAAAAGGCCGCTTCTTTGTCTTTTTTGCCAAGCCTTTGCCAAAACCTCCCGGGACGATAGCGCCCCATGAGTACCACATCCAATACCGTTGCCGGAAAATTCCAGTCGACACTCTCTTTTTGAGGGACATAGGCAATACGGTGGCGTACTCTATCTACATGCTGGCCCCATAAGTGTGCATAACCGGTGTAAGGCCTGATTTGCCCCAATAGGCATTTTAAAAGGGTGGACTTGCCGCTGCCGTTTGGCCCTAAAATACCGGTGAATTTACCTTCTTGAATTTGAAAGTCTAAATTCCAGATGGCCGGCCTACGGCGATAGCCTGCGGTTAGGTTGTGTACGTCTACTATGGGCTCGCTTTTCATATTTATGGGTTACCAGCTAAGGATTCTGCCAAATGAAGGGCATTGATTTTAAGCATGCTGCTCCAAGTCTCGGCCAAGCTGCCTTTGGGCCCGGGAGCATCGGCATATAAAGTGGCGCCCTGGATTAATTGGTGTCCTTGAGCCGCACAGCCGCGAACTACCGCCTCCATGGACCTTCGGCTTTGTCCGGTTTCGGTAAATACCGCAGGAATGTTTTGCTGCACCACATAATCCACCATGTCTTGGACCTCAAAAACACCAAATTCTGCGGCAGTTGAAACTCCTTGTAGCGACTTGACTTCAAGGCCATATCTTCGTCCAAAATAGGTGAAGGCGTCGTGTACGGTAAGGAGTACCCGCCGGTGTGCCGGTATGGTTTCTATGCGACACCATACTTCTTGATCTAAGCTTAAGCAAAATTGCTTAAAGCGCTCTTTTCTGAATTGGAGGGTGTCTTGTGGAATATTCAATTGGGGAGCTAGTTGGTCGGCTGCATGAAACATACACTGCATCCAAAGCATAGGATCGAACCAGAAATGTGGGTCGAAATGGTAACCATCGGCCGGAATAGCCGCCTGAGGTGCCAATGCATCCGATAGGCGTACGGAGAAAGCTTGTACATGTGAGCTTTCGAGCATAGAAGTCATGTTTCCCTCCAAATAAAAACCGTTGAATACCAAGGCATGCGCATTTTCTAAGGCAGAAAGGTCTCCCGGAACCGGCCGGTAGCTGTGTGGGTCTGACCCCGGCCCCATTAGCACTTGGATTTTTGCGTAGTCTTTGATTAATGGCTCTAAGCCGTCTCGAATCATTGCTGTGGTAGTTACCACCAGTGGACCTGTGTCTGCTTTGGGGGTGTTTTTGCAAGCCAAAAGGCAACACAAAGGAAACCATGCAAAGAGGGCGAAACGTATGGGGGGAAACATAAGACAAATATAGTTTTTGTAAACAGAATTTGAAAATTTGGCTTGTCTAAAAATGTGCATATTTTTTTGATTAAATATGAATTACAAAGCTTAAGCGCCCCGGATGCGGAGAAAAGCCCGGAGGACCAAAGCCTAGCTTTTGCAGGAGGAAAGGAGTGGCGCGCAGCAAACTCCCTTTCCGACAAGCAAAAGCAGGCTGAGGGACGAGGACTTGAAACCGGCAGCCGGAAAAGGCGCCCAAAAAAAATCAAAAAAAAAGCCTCCACTAGGGAGGCTAAAAAAAACTAGGACCAAAACTTAACGAGCTACAGAAATTTTCTGGCGTCCAATAAGTTTAAAATCGGTCTGAACTACCAAAATATACTGACCATTGCTCAAGTCTTGGAGGTCCATGCTCAGTTGATCGGCTTGGTTCTGTACTTCGCGCACGAGTTGACCATTGAGGTTGTAAAGACGCAAACGCACGGGTTCGTTGATGTCTTGCACCTGCACCTGAATGTGGTCGGAAGCAGGATTAGGGAATACCTGAATGTTGGCTTCATCGGTTTCTTCGATGGAGGCGGGGAATTCGAAAGACAAGTCATCCAACGAAAGAGCAGATCCCAATTGTCCGGCGCTATTTTGCAGGTTTACCAAGTCGTAGGCTGCACTGGAAGCCATGATAATGTTGATGGAATCCGGAGTGTTTTGGGAAGTATAGTTGATGTCTACCGAAAATTGAGTCCAAGCATTTTGTGCAGCGGTGATGATTAAGTTTCCGGTGCCCACTACTTCTTTGGTTTGGTTTAGGGCATCGTAGCGGGTAAGCTCCACATAAAAAGCTGCGGAATCGCCGCTTACAGGGGCGTACTTGTAGTAGCCGGTCATACGCTCAGGACTTTGTGTGTAAGGACGTCCCAAGTAAATGGTTTGGTTAGCAATATCCACATCTCCGGTGCCCAAGTAACCGGGTACAATAATAGCACCTGCAACGGCATCAGTTACAATTTGAAGGGAGTAAGTGCCATTGTGGGCGTTGGCTCCATCCAATCTAAAGGCGGAAGGGGCCGTAAGGGGCGCCTCTAAAATGGCGTTAAGGGTACGCAAGAAATTCTGAGTACGGTCTTGGTTTGGTCCTAAGTCGTTGTAGGTTTGAGCACCGCTGGTTTGGTAGCTGTTCCATTGCTCCATATCGCCGTTGGGCATAAGAGTTTGAGCGGTAAGTCCTAAACTCAAGACTAGGGAAGAAAAAGTAAACATTGATTTCATATACATGCAGATTTAGGACAAAGATAATTCAGGAAATTGATTTGCAGTGTTTTGATTTAAAAAGTGAAGCCAAGTTGGAGGGTGGTGAGCCTCGGGGGGGCTACGCCTAAGGGTCTGACGCTGTATTCGGCGTTGAACAAATTTTCGCAAATGAGTCCAACCCTTAGCCATTTCCAAGTATAATTGATTCGGGCGTCGAATACCCAAGCTCCGGCTCCGGCATTGTCCAAAAATTCCTGAAGGCCTCCAAATTGACTGGAGGTTCCGGGCGCTACAAAAAAGCGGTCAATCACCTGCATGGTGCTGTAGTAACGTGCGGTGTAGCCTAAAGAGAATCCTTTAAAGTTGATTTGAATATCTCCGTTCACCAAATGTTGAACTCTGTATTTTAAAATGTTGTTGCCGCTGGAAGTATCGGTTGCGGTTTGGTTGTAAGAAAGGTTAAAGGTATCCAGCTGTCCACCGGGAACATTGATGTTATTTTCGACAGAGGTCGCATAGGCAAGGTCCGGTTCCAGAGTTTCAGGCAAGCTGTAGGTATACCCTGCATTTATGTCAATGCTCCAGTTTTTGTGTAGCAGCAATTGGGTATACAAAATGGCTTCTGTTCCTCGAATCCGTGCTTTCCCGGTATTGAAAAATCGAAATCCGGACAGGTTGGGCTGGATGTCCGAAAGTCCAACAAAGGCAAACTCCACAAAGTTTTCGTACTCCTGCCAAAAGCCCGAGATATCTACAAATCCTCGGACCTTTTTGCCAAAACGGTAGAGTTGTTTAAGCCCAATTTCGCCGCTCCAACTGGTTTCAGGTTCCAAATCGGGATTGGCAAAGAAGCCGCTACCGCCGCTGTAAGTGGAGATAAAGCGTTCGCCAATGGTGGGGAAGCGGAATCCTTGTCCCCAAGAGGCGCGAATAAAGGTGCCGTCGGTGAGTCTAAAGTTGCTACCTACCCTAAACACCGGCTGTGCTTCGGTGATGTCGTTTACCTGAAAATACTCGTATCTTCCTCCGGCAGTTAAGGTGAGCCGCTTAAAGAATTTTTTCTCTAATTGCACGTAGGCTGCCGCATTTAAGGCATTGGAGGTGGAGTCTCCGGTGCCTGTAGCGCTAAAAACGCCCCCTGTACTCCAGGTGTGGCTCATGGTAGCACCGGCTGTGATGGATAAGTCCTTGGTTATAAAAGGAAGTATTCCGGTGGATGAGAAATCCCTGCTGAATTGGTATTCTACAAAAGAAGTGCGCGACTTGGAATCTTGCCCCTCTTGCAAACTGTCGTTTTGTCCGTTTACATCACCGTCAGACCAGCTGCCAAAAAGGCGCGCTCGAAGGATATGTTTGGCTCCCTTTTTCCCGGAATACATGAGGTATGGATCCAAATAGGCAAAGAAATTGTTGAAATTGGTAAGGCTTCCAGGAAGCATGCGGTAAATATTGGTATCGGCATCTTGCCAGAAAAAGCTTTGGCTTTCGTTTAGAATAATGGCGTTTCCGTTTAAGCCAAAGCTTAGGCCATCCCATTTTTTTATTCTAAATCGGGTGTTAAAGTTCATGCGAATGCTTCGTTCGTATTCGCCAATATTGGTTCGTGTGGTATCAAATGGGCCGGTGGTAAAGCCTCCCTCAAGGGGTTCTCCTCCTCTATAGCCTTGGTCCCAAAGTGCTTGGCCCCCAAGTACCAAGTCTACTTCAAAGGTTTCGTTTTTGGGCTTTAAAATGCGCGAGTGCAGGAAGTTCATGCCCGACTTAAGGGGATTAAAGCCCGTCCAGGGCTTTTTGTAGCTATCGGAGGGACCACTGTAAACCCCCGTAAACATATTGATTTTAGTTAGAGGTTTTCCGGTGGGGTAGGCAGTTCTGATATTGATTACTCCATTGGAAGCTCCCGAGCCGTAAAGTACCGAGGAGGCTCCTTTAACTACCTCTATTTGAGAGGTGTTTTCCATGGGGTAAAAGCTCCACATGGGTCTACCGGCATCTGCCCTCAATACCGGCATACCATCGATTAGAATGAGTACGCGGCTGCCTAATCCGGAGCTGAAACCGGATCCTCCCCGAATTTGAGGTTCTGCATCCACAATGGTTACGCCCGGAATTTGTTCAATAACTAAGTCGGCAGAGGTCGCGTTTCGGCTTCGAATAAGCTCTGGCTTAACCAAGCTAATGGATACGGTGGATTCCTCAATTTTTTGAGGATTCCGGCTTTCAGCATATACCACTTCGTTTAGCTCCAGCATGCTGGGCTCCAATACCATGTCTTTGAAAAAAATTTCTCCTGCTTTAATGGTAATGGTATCTGTAGCTGCCTTAAATCCAACAGCAGAATAGTGAATGAGATAGGTGCCGGGTTTGTTTTCCAAACGATAAAACCCATTAAAGTCAGAAATGGCGCCTTTTAGCGAGGACTCCGTAGGTATTTCGCCTTGAGTGGTTCCGGGTTCAGTCAAATACACCGTAACCAAAGGAACCGGCTCTTTTTCAGCAGAACCCGTAATGGTGCCTTGAACCGAGCCATTTTGACCGTAGGAACATGGGGCAAATACAGGGGAAAGGGCTAAGCAAAAAGCAATATATCTACCAACTATTTTCATTAGGCAATTCTTTTTTGGGTCTTTTGAAGCCATACAGTTTTGCGGACTAATCTACCCTGCGAGCATCTGCTAAGACTTCATTTGACAAGTACAAATATGGTTAAAGACAAAGAAATATGGACTTGCTGCTTAGCGCTTATTTAATGCAGTGGGCACATTTCCTAACATCTCTGTTGGGTTTTTGGGGCTTTTTTTAAGGAAAAACAGCAGGCTCAAAACTCGGAAAGTTTCCATCGCAAGCCAAAAGGCAATCGTTTAATCAGGGGGGTAGGAATGCCTCGATTTTATTTAATCAATAGAAATGTGTTGTCCGGCTATTACTGATTTCCAGACAGCAAGACCCACCGGTTCTTCTCTTTGGGTCCATTTCCTAAGCCATCCTTTTCCCTCTTTATCGCGGTCATGGGTGCGAATCAAGATGTTGGGTTTGATCGAATCCAGCAGCTTTGTTTGGTGCTGTATAGCCAAGGCTACAGTGCCGCCCAACCACCATGGCAAATGGTATGCTCTAACGGAAGTAATCCAGGCTTTTGGTTCAGGTTTTGGAAGTGGGGCTTTCCCATTCCATTTAAAGCCATGAGGGCTGTAAAGAATGTGCAGCCCTTGGTCTTTATGTTCAATTTGCCAGGCTTTTTGCAAAGGGTGCTTACCATAGGCACGTAGGGTGAAAGGCCCCAGATTCAGTTCTTTTTTATGCTTAAAGCCAAATACCGGGGAATACCCCTTGGCGCGCAAAGCATCCAGGCTGGGCTTGTGGCAATGATCTCCAAAGGGAAAGGCTACAAAAATATATGCACCTTCAGGAACGGAATCTATGCCCCCGCCGTAATCGTTGAGCCATTCCTCTGAGAACCATGAAGGCCCATTTTTTTGGCTTCCTGACAGCCATGGATCAATGACCAAGCTATCGTCTCCAACTTGCCAGAGCCAACTGCTGTCTTCATTCAAGGCCTGCAGACGACTGCTCATGGCTTGCTCTATTATTCATTTTCCAGGGAATAAGTGCCGGCACTTCCTTTTGGTACTCGGTGTAGTTTTCTTTTCTTGTCTTTTGTCTTTTTTCCATCATTGGAATGCTCACAAAGGCAAACAATAAAGTTAAGGACAAAGGCCCCACGAAAGTCCACCAATAGTCAGGGCTCGCTGCCATGCCTACGGCATAGACTCCCCACCAAAAAAGCAATTCACCCAAATAATTTGGGTGACGGCTGATGCCCCATAGCCCTTTGCGAAATACCAAGCCCGGTTTAAGCAAGCCGCGTTGTTTGGCTCCATGCATTTGGTCGTCGGCAATAGTTTCCAAAAACAATCCCAAAAAACATAAACCCAGGCCTAAAAAATCTAAGAGCTGTAAGTTAAATCCGCCGGCAGTTGGGTTAAATATGGCCCAAAAGGGCAAACACATGGCGAATACAATGAGGGTAGGAAATAAATGAATGCCTAAAAACGAAACCGGCCAATACAAAGCGCCCGTTTTTTCTCTAAAATCTTGGTATCTCCAGTCCTCATGATCAAGACCGGTCCATCCCCGTGCCCAATTATAGGTAAGTCTCCAAGCCCAAAAACTAACAAGCATAAAGCATAAACCAGCCCTTACCATGGCCACAGGGCCGGGCTCCATCAAGAGCGATGTATCTGCTTGACCCATCCAAAACAAAAACAAAAAGGGCGGTGCGACACTCCAATATGCATCATAAAAAGAGGAATTATTGAATCCCAAACTGAAGAAAAAAATCACAAACGTGGCCAATACATCCACCGACAATAGCTGTGTTACAGGGTGCATGAATTCCAGGTAAGGCAAGGCAACTGCGGCGGCTGCCAAACAACTCAAGTAAGCAACAAATACCCAAAACAGGGCAACGTATCTATTTTGCTCCATAATTTATTTGAAATCTAAGCCCAATTTTGTTTTAAGTTCCAATAATGCCGGGTTTTTTTGACACATTTCTTCAAATTTCTCTTGATTGGTATAGGGTTTGGCGCTGTTCTCCAGAACGCGAACCTCGGTTTTAAATTCAATAAAATCGTTGCCTAGTTTTTCGCGTACATGGGCCAATAATTCCTGCCGTATTTCGTCAAAACTTTGCTCTTGTCCTCCATAATGCAATACCACCAAAAACTCTGTCTCAGAGGCCTGTTCCAGTAAGCATTGATTTAACAAGGTTTGAAGCATAGGCCGTTCAGACAAACCCGAGCAAAAGTCCTTAACGGCGGCTTCTAAGGCTTCTTTGCTGAATTCCTTTTTGGCTTTTGGTTCCCATACCGTATCACCAATAGCGTTTTGTTCTTGAATGCCCTTAATGGACAAACCTCGGCTTACAGCTTGCCTGCGCCGAGGTTTGTCTTTTATTTCTTGATGCTCGGAATCGGGGGGAGGGGCCTTGGTTTGTTCAATAGCAGGTGGTGCTTTCTCTGCGGCCTCTGCTTCGCCTTTTTGCGCTATTTCGTTAGGCTCTGCCAACGCAACTTCTGGAGCCTTAGCACTTATTTTTTCTTCTGCTTTGTGTGTTGCCTGTGGCGTTTGGGCTGCACCACTATTTGGAGAGGCTTCGGCAGAGGCATTTGACGTATCAGCCGCTTTGCTTTGTGCTTTGTCCGGACCTGAACTAGGGTCAGGGTTAAGTAATCGGACCAATAAAAGCATAGCCAGTTCCAAATGCAAGCGTTTGTTGTTGGCATTCCGGTATTGTCCTTCCGACTGCACCATATGCTCCAACATGGCTACTTTTTTCTCTAAATTAATGGTGGCCGATTGCGCAACATAACGCTCTTTTATCTCGTCGGTGGCTTCAAGCAATTTGGCTGTTTCGGGCCGATCTACCACCAATAAATTACGGATATGTTCTGCCAAGCCGGCCAGCAAATGCCCGCCATCAAAACCAAGATTTAAAACCTCATTTACCAGCAACAAGAGTTGTGTTCTTTGGGCGTCTCTGGCCATGTCTACCATTTTAAAATGGTAGTCATAATCCAAAACATTCAGGTTTTCAATTACCTCCCGGTAGCCAAAATGGGTGCCGGAAAAGGTAACTATGCGGTCAAAAATACTCAGCGCATCCCGCAGTGCACCGTCGGCCTTTTGGGCAATCACATGCAGTCCCTTTTCTTCGGCCTCTATCTCTTCTTTTACCGCAATACGCGCTAGATGACCGGTAATGTCATCGACGGTAATTCTTTTAAAATCAAATATTTGACACCTAGATAGGATGGTAGGCAGAATTTTATGCTTTTCGGTAGTAGCTAAAATAAAGATGGCATGCTTGGGAGGTTCCTCCAAGGTTTTTAGAAAGGCATTGAAGGCCTGTTGGCTAAGCATATGCACCTCATCAATGATATATACAGCATAACTGCCCACCTGCGGCGCCATCCGCACTTGGTTAATGAGGTCTCGAATGTCGTCTACCGAATTGTTCGAGGCCGCATCCAACTCATGAATATTGAAGGAATGAGAGGTCTGAAACCCAACACAACTCTCACATGTGCCGCAAGGTTCCATTTCTGCCGAGGGGCTCATGCAGTTCAGACTCTTTGCTAGAATTCGGGCACAAGTGGTTTTACCCACTCCCCGCGGACCACAAAACAATAGCGCATGAGGAATTTTTTTGCTTTTTAGGGCATTCCTCAAGGTGCTGGTGATGTGGGTCTGGCCCACAACATCGTCAAAAGAAATAGGCCTATATTTCCTGGCCGATACTACAAAATCCTCCATAAGGCTAAGCGCTCTGCTTCAAAGATACAATCCCTGAGCCAATCTTCTACTTAAATTGTTTCGGCATCGGCCGTGCCGGAAAGAGAACCCATTTCTTTGTCAATAAGGTACAAGCCATTGGCTTCCAGTCCAATAAGCTTTATTTTATCCTGTATGCTACGCGCCAATGTCTCCTCTTCGTGCTGCTCCTCTACATACCATTGCAAAAAGTTAAGGGTAGTATAATCCTTTTCTTGCGTAGCTATATACACCAATTTATTAATGCCCTGAGATACTTTTACCTCGCCTTCCAAAAAGCAGTCTACCACTTCCATGATGTCTGTAAAGTTCAGCTGAACTTTGTCCGATGCAGGCGTTAATGCATGACCTCCTGAGTCGTTGATGTATTTAAACAAGCGAAGCATATGCATGCGTTCCTCATCGGATTGTTTGTAAAAAAAGCGCGCTGCCCCTTCCATTCCTTTCATTTCGCACCATGAGGCCATGGCCAAATAGCTGTAGGAACTTTGGCACTCTACTTCAATTTGCTCATTGAGAGCTTCTTCTACTGTTTTGGTAAGCATAGCGTAATTTATGTGGTTTGTGGTAAGATAATTCGATATCCGTTTTCTGCCAAGTGGCAATCCTTAAAAATGGATTTTGCTTCCTCCAAAACAGGTGTCAAATTGCGGTACCGCACCGAAAAATGACCCAAAAGCAAGGAGGTAACACCCCATTGACGCGCCAATTCAGCCGCCTCTTTGGCTGTTGAATGCCCTGTTTTTTTCGCTCTTGATTTATGCAATTCCATAAAAGTCGCCTCATGATATAGAATATCCACAGCATCGTATTTGTTCACGCGGTCTAACCTTGGCCGGGTATCTGTAAGGTACCCATACGAACGTACTTTTGGGGGCGGATCAGTCACCTCATCGCTCAAAATTACGGTACCATCTTCCAAGCAAACATCCTTACCCCGCTTGAGCTGCTTTAAGGCCTGAATCCCCGGATGATGCGCCTCAACCCAGTCCTTTTTGAGCTTGCGGCCGCCAACTTTTTCATAAAACAAAAATCCATGGCAAGGCACCGGGTGGGTCAATGGAACGGCATAGCATTGCAATCCCTTATCTTCAAACAGCAAGCCCTCAAAATCCGGCTCCAACACATGCCGTTCCAGCTCAAAACGAAACGTATTTCCGGTAATAGAAATATAATGGTCCAAAAAATCCAGTACCACCTTGGGAGCAAACAAGCGCAAAGGCTGCCTTCTGTCCAGCAAATCCATGGTAGACAAAAGCCCCGGGAGACCCAAAAAATGGTCGGCATGCGCATGCGAAATCATCAAACATTGCAGGCGTTGCATGGGCAGTTTCTCTTGCCGAATCCGAATCTGCGTCCCTTCCCCACAATCCAATAAGTAATGCCGGTGATGCACAGTAAGCCATTGACTGCTAAGCCAACGCTTGGCCGTTGGAACGGCAGAGCTGCAACCAAGTATGGTAATTTCAAAATTCATGTTTGGCGGCCTTTTCCGGCTGCCCGCTTCAAGTCCTCGGCCCTTGGCCCGTCAGGCTATAAGGCACAGGGAGTTTGCTGCGCGCCACTCCTGTGCCTTATGCCTGTCAGGGCCTCGTGCCTCCGGGCTTTTCGCTCGCATCCGGGGCCGGGTGAAAGTACAATTTTTAATGGCATTCTTTTGAACCCACCTTGGGCTTCCGCCCACAGGCTTTTTTTTTATCCAAACAGCACGTTTAAAACCTGCCCCCTTTTTCCAAGCTGAGTTTGGTTGATGTAAAGATTTCAAATTTCAATACATTATGATGATCAGTAGATTACAACTTTTTATGTGGAGATTTTTTTCCAAAGTATGGAATGGTTTTAGGAAATAAACGACACACAAAACACGCGCCAAAATCTCAAAAAAAAAGCCTGCAATTGCAGGCTTTTTAAATCGTTTGAAACAGAATTAATGCTGCACCATTAACTTATCCACAACTTGTGTTCCGTTAAGGTTTAGGCTAAGTCCATAGATTCCATTGCTCAACGTGCTTGTAGGAATGCTTAAGCGTTGGGTGCCTGCCTGCACAGCATATGCTTGCTCAAATACGACACGTCCCAAAGCATCGGTGATGGCGATTTGAGCCATTCCAGCGCTAGGAGCGTAAATGGGCAATTCGGTATAGTTGTGCGCCGGGTTGGGTTGCAAGGGAAGCAATTGTAGCCCGTTGCCTTCACCAAAGTTTTCTACCGAAGAAGTAGCACAAACCGGCATGGCTATGTTAAAGGACAGTACCCCGTCTGTTCCGGGCACATCGTTGCACGTACCCAAGCCGAGTGGGTCAATGCGTCCCCGTACATCTACCTTAAAATATATGGTGTCGCAAGGATTATTGATAGGCGTGGGCACGTTGGTCGAGGTCAAACGCAAGCAAACTCTCTTAAAGGTGGTGTTTGGTGCAATGTCGATCGGTGTATTCTGGGAGTTTGCCGGAGTAATGGCAGGGCTCTGCGCATCTTGCCATACTTCCCAGTCAAAGTTGAAATTGGCGGGTATGTTTTGGTTGTACGATGCCGCTGTGTCTAGGGAAACACTCAGGATTTTGATTCCACAAAGTGCAATGGAATCGCCGGGAGCCGGGGTAAGGGTGTTATCCACTTGTCCGGGAAGTACCACCGTGTTTTGGTGGTTGTAATTGGTACCGGTTACCGCCTCAGGTATAGGGTTGGGATTGAATCCCAATTCTGTAGCTGATGGGTCAGGAGGAAAGGGCGAACAAATTTGCGCCTGCAGAGCAGTACTTAAGAGTAATGCCGCAAAAAGGGTAGTTGTTTTACGCATAAAACATAATTTAAAGGAACAAAAAAATTAACGGTCGTTTTCTTCTTGACTTAAGTCGTTGGCGATATTATCCATTATAATGAAATCTTCGATTTCGTTGGGATTATGAATAATGTTAAGGATGCTGTCGAGTTGAGAAATGGTAATCAATTTCATTACCGATTCCGATACCCCGGTAATTACCAATACTCCCTGCGCTGTTTTACACAAGCGGTTGGCTACTAAAATAGAGGAGAGCCCGCTGGAGTCAATGTATTTTACCTCGCTTAAATCAATCACCAAGTTTTTAATCCCCTTTCCGTTTTGAAATACGATTTCGGATTTCAGGTCCGGAGAAACCACACTGTCTAGTTTATCGGACTCTACCTTAAGGGTTACAAAGTGTTGTTTAGTATTGGTTGCAATACTCATTATTCGGCAATTTTATACAAAGTTAACAAAAAACAAAGGGCGAAGCACTACAGGCGGTTTGCCAAAAGAAATAAAACAGCCATTCGTATGGCAACTCCATTTTCTACTTGATCTAAAATTAGGGAGTCGGGCTGATCGACCACTTCTGAACTAATTTCTACGCCCCTGTTTATAGGTCCCGGGTGCAAGACCAAAGGAGGCTTGTCTAGTTCTTGCAAATGGTGCTGTTGTAGCCCATAAAAACGGGCATATTCATAATTGCCGGGGAAGTAACTGCCCTCTTGTCTTTCTTTTTGGATTCGCAACATGTTGAGCGCATCGTGACTACCAACTACTTCTTGCAGATTGTGGTATACCTTAATACCTAGACGTTCCACATTTTTTGGAATTAGGGTAGGGGGGCCACATAGGCTAACTTCAGCACCAAGTTTTTTTAAGCATCGGATATTGCTCAAGGCCACTCGGCTGTGCAAAATATCGCCTACAATAGCAATCCGTTTTCCGGTCAAATCTCCCAAATGTTCTTGCAGGGTAAAGGCGTCAAGCAAGGCTTGGGTAGGATGTTCATGGGTCCCATCTCCTGCGTTAATAATTTGGGCATGCTTGCTTTTGGCAACATGCGCTAAGCGTCTGGCTAAAAAGTGGCTTGAACCGGGGGCCGAATGGCGCATGACCACCATATCCACTTTCATGGCTAAAATATTATTGGCGGTGTCCACGAGGGTTTCTCCTTTAGCCAAACTGGATTGACTACCGGAAAAGTTGATTACGTCGGCGCTAAGTCGTTTTTCGGCCAACTCAAAACTTAGCTTGGTACGTGTAGAGTTTTCGAAGAACAGATTGGCTATAGTAATGTCTCTTAGCGAAGGAACCTTTTTAATAGGTCGTTGCAGTACTTCCTTAAACTCCGCAGCCGTGCTTAAAATCTGCTGAATGTCCTCGGCGCTCAGTTCCTGAATACCTAAAAGGTGCCGCACAGAAAGACTGCTCATGGGGTATCATTATTGGCGACAAGAATCTGATCTTGTCCGTGAAACTCTTTCCATTCCACCAAAATTCTTTGATGGGGCTGTGATTCGGCTTGGAAGCCAACAAAATCAGCTTGAATAGGCAATTCTCGTGTCAAACGACGGTCAACCAATACCATCAATTGAACAGAAGAGGGCCTTCCAAAGGATTGGAGGGCATCTAATGCCGATCGAATGGTTCTGCCGGTGAAAAGTACATCGTCGATTAATATAACTCTTCGGTTCTCAAGGCTTACCGAAAGTTGGGTAGAGGCAGCAGCCGCAGGTTTGTTGCGTCGCCTAAAGTCGTCTCTATGGAAGGTGATGTCCAAAAGTCCAAAATCCAATGACAACTCCGGGGCGGAATACTCCAGCGACTGTTGAATACGTCGGGCCAGAAAGGTGCCTCTGGGTTGCACCCCAACCAACACCGGATTTGGGTATTGAGCATGAAACTCAAGCACCTGAAGGGCAAGCCGCTCAATGCGTTCTTGCATGTGTTTCCCGTTCCAGAGTAACCGCGACTGCATGACTGAACTTTGGATAAAGGTAAAAAAAAAGCCCCCCGAATGTTCGGGGGGCTGGTGGGCTTACTTCTTATCCTCGTCCTTTTCGTTTTCCTCAAGCTCTTTCTTGAGGTTCGAAAGGGCGCTGATGTCTCCCAGCGTGGTAACCTCCGCCTTCGGAGTTTTGGCTGTGGAGCTTTTGCTCTTAGATTTCGAGGGTTTCTCGTCCATTTTGACTTCTTCTCGGTTACCGTCCCAGGTGCGGGTATGCGATACCAAGATTTTTTTGTCGTCTTTAGAGAATTCCAGGATGGCAAATTCGAGTTGCTCCTCCATGCTTGCCTTACTTCCGTCCTCTTTTTTGAGGTGCTTCATTGGGGCAAAACCTTCAATGCCGTATGCTAAGGCCACAACAGCACCTTTGTCATTGACTTCAATGATGGTTCCTTTGTGGTTTTCTTCAGGCTTAAATACGGAAGCAAAAACCTCCCAGGGATCTTCTTCGAGTTGTTTGTGACCGAGGCTCAGCTTGCGGTTTTCCTTGTCGATATCGAGAACAACGACTTGAATTTTCTCATCGATTTTGGTGAAATCGCTTGGATGCTTGATTTTCTTGGTCCAGCTCAGGTCAGAAATATGAATCAACCCGTCAATTCCTTCTTCCAATTCTACGAAAATACCGTAGTTGGTAAAGTTTTTAACGGTAGCTTCATGTTTGGAGCTAACCGGGTAGCGTACCTCAATATCTTCCCAAGGATCTTTGGTAAGCTGCTTCATGCCCAAGGACATTTTGCGGTCTTCGCGGTCAATGCTCAAGATGGTAGCTTCTACCTCGTCTCCCACTTTAAGGAAGTCTTGCGCTGAGCGCAGGTGTTGAGACCAGCTCATTTCAGAAACGTGAATCAAGCCTTCAACGCCCGGAGCAATTTCTACGAATGCACCGTAATCTGCAAGTACTACTACACGACCTTTTACTACATCGCCTTCCTTAATATTGGCATCCAACGCTTCCCAAGGATGCGCGCTAAGCTGCTTGAGGCCAAGGGCGATTCGGCGCTTCTCGTCGTCGTAATCCAATACCACCACGTTGATTTTTTGGTCGAGTTCCACCACTTCTTCCGGGTGAGAAATGCGACCCCAACTTAAATCGGTGATGTGAATAAGTCCATCTACGCCACCCAAGTCTACAAATACACCGTAAGAGGTAATGTTCTTTACGATGCCTTCGAGAACCTGTCCTTTTTCCAACTTGGAAATGATATGCTTCTTTTGTTCTTCGAGCTCCTCTTCGAGAAGTACTTTGTGCGAAACAACTACATTCTTGAATTCTTGGTTGATTTTTACCACCTTGAATTCCATGGTCTTACCAACGTAAATGTCGTAATCCCGGATGGGCTTAACATCAATTTGGCTTCCGGGCAAGAAGGCCTCAATGCCAAACACGTCGGCAATTAAACCACCTTTGGTACGGCACTTAATGATACCGGTAATTACTTCGTCATTGTGGTGTACTTCGTTCACACGGTCCCATGCCCGAATTGCACGTGCCTTACGGTGACTTAATACCAACTGACCGTTTTTATCCTCCAAATGGTCGATGTACACCTCTACGGTATCTCCAATGGCTAAGTCTGCGTTGTAACGGAATTCGGTACGGGCTACAATACCTTCCGATTTGTAACCAATATTGATTACAACATCTTTGGGGCTTAGCATAACCACTTTACCGTTAACAATCTCAGATTCAGCAACGCTGTTTAATGTACCATCGTACATTTCGGTGAGCGCCTCCCGTTCTTGATTGGAGTAATTGTCGCCTCGTTTACTTACTGAGTTCCAGTCAAACTCTTGTACGGCAGGCGCTGCCGCGTTTTGTTGTTCTTCTGACATATAATCAGAACTGCCGAATAACTTTCAAAACTACCCGAGACAGTCGGCGGTGGAAGTTTTGTCAGTCATTCGTAGGTTTTACATAAATTACTTCCGACTGCTCCCTTAATTGGGCTGCAAAGATAGTCTTTATATGCTACCTGTCAAGTTTTTATGCACTGTTTTTTTACCCCCAGCTCAAAAAAAGAAGCAAGACCGGTAACACCTTGTGTTTTCCAGACAAAGTCCCTGACTCAAAGTCCCTGACTCGAAGATGCTGATCGCAGCCTCAGTATGCAGCGTCAAGAGACCATCACCGCCAGAATAGCAACGCGTCAGCGGTCTATTGATATTTTCTGAGGAAAAATAAAAAGGCATGAATGCCCCTTTTGCTATTAGTATTTAATGCGGTTTTTAATTTTTTTTCACATTTTTTCGAGATTTGGCCAAAAAGGCAGTAAGTTTGGCCTCCTTATTATATACTATAGCTGCATGAGCAAACATCCATTGGATTTCATTGAGCCCAAGACACCTTCAGCCGGGCGCAAGTACAAAGCCGGAGGAGGCAAAAAGGTGCCTTTTTCGGAGTTCGTCCACGATTATGTAAACGGAGACGTAGACATTAAAGGCGATTTTATTGAGTTCATGGAATGTCGGAACGAGTATTTCGATTACCGACTAACCTGGAAACACATTAAGTTTTTCTTCGGACGCATGATTCCCGAAGTGGTCATTCATAGCAAATCGCAAGATGAGCGTATTGTACGCGACCACTACGATCGCGGAAACGATTTCTTTTCTTCGTTTTTGGGACCACGCATGATTTATACTTCCGGTTTCTGGAACGATCCGGCTACCGAAACTTTGGAGCAGGCTCAGGACCGCAAAATGACCATGGTATGTGACAAGCTGCACATGCAACCAGGCCATAAGCACCTGGATATTGGTTGCGGTTGGGGTACTTTGGTGGCTTATGCTTCTAAGTTTTATGGAACAGATTCTACCGGTATTACCTTGGCTCAAGACGGTACCGATCATGGCAATAAGCAAATTGCGGACCACGGCGTTTCCGACAAAGCCCGGATTTTGCGCATGGATTACCGTGATATGATTACTCCCGGTAAGAACGACTTGAAATTCAACGCCATTACCTGCTTGGAAATGGGTGAACACGTAGGGCTTCGCAAGTTCCCTAAGTTCATTAAAAACATTTACGACAAGCTGGAAGACGATGGCTTATTCTACATTCAACAAGCCGGTCTTCGTGCCAACCCGGGTCTTTTGGCCAAAGGGGAGCACTGGGAAGATTTGGTTTGGGGTTTGTTTATGAACCAATATATTTTCTCCGGAGCCGATGCCTCTACTCCGCTTGCCTTCCTGGTTAAGTGTTTGCAAAATGCCAATTTTGAGGTTCAAAGTGTGGAGAATATCGGAATCCATTACTCGCACACCATGACTTGCTGGTACCACAACTGGGAAAGCAATAAGGAGTATATCCTTAAAACTTATGGTGAGTGGTGGTACCGCATCTGGCGTGTGTTCTTGTACTGGTCTGTTATTGTTGCCCGTCAAGGAAGCTCTACTTGCTGGAGTATTGTAGCGCACAAAAACCTGAACAGCGTTGACCGTAACCGCTATATTGGAAGAGTCAACCTGGGAGAGCGTATGGATTTAAATTCCGTTAAGGAGTTTGCGGTTTAATCCCCCACGTTATTTTAGAAAGGACAGCATGTTTGCTGTCCTTTTTTTTTTGTCAAGTTTTGCAGCATGCCTTCGATGATCTGAGCGGGACTGTTGTTGAGGCCTTTTAAGCTTCGGCCATATCCTCTGCCTCCAGCGACCTGTTTAGCGTTTCTAAGACCCAGTCTTTGTCTTTGGTTTTCGGGAATTTAGGCAAAGGCTGCCCCAAATAATTAACTCTTTTTCCCGGATATATGCAGCTTTTCCATAGGTACTTAAGGATACTGTTTTGCTCTAGGTTTGGATGGATAAAGGGAGCAATGTGTTTTTTGTGGTATTCCGGATAAAGCGACCAATGTAGGGCAGGGCGCATGTGATGCGCTCCATGGTACCCATTGTTGCACACCAGGTAATTGAAAAGCTTTCCGGTAAAGTTTCTGGAATGGTTGTAAGGATGTTTTTCGTCGCAGCCATCGTGCTGCCAAAAGTTGGTTCCAAAAATTCCCCAAACGGCATACACATTCGGTATAATGAGCCAAAGCAATGCCAATTTCCAATCGATGGCAAACCACAGGATTTTCCAAGCGCAAGCAAAAGCAACTTCGGTGTAGTAGCGCCTTGCCCAAACCGGTTTTTTGGGAGCTACATGTTTAACAAATCGATTTTCTGTGCGAATAATTCCGGGAATCATTACAAAGAAAAACAACAACTGGTTCAGCAAATTCCAGCGGAACCTCATTTTCCAGGTTCTGGTATTGTCTTTATCGGTCTGTAAATGTTTGTGGTGGCTTAGGTTATGCCCAGGCACATAACCGGTGGCCGGGCTTCCAAAGGCCAAAGTAAGTAATATTTGATGCACCCGATTTAGAGGTGTTTGGTGAAAAATAGGGCAGTGGATGGAATTGTGAATGGTAATGGCTACCATAAAATTTAAGGCACAAAGCAAAGCAAGTGCGGGAATAACCCAAGTCCAGGTAATGGGGACAAAAAACCAAGCGCTAAAAAAAGCAGCAAAATAGAGGCCTAAGAATAGGAGGGATCTCAAATCTGCGCGGTAGCGTAACATGGGCTAAAAGGTCTATCTCAAAAATATCTAAATGAATTTTATAAACCGATGATTTTCAGAAGCCTGCTTGAAAAAAAATGTTAACCTTTGGTAACGGCTTAAAATTTGAGGCATTTTGTAAAAAAAGTTTGTGAGAAATTGCTCAATGCGTACATTTGCATCCCGCCAAGGTGAGGTGGGTGAGTGGCTTAAACCAGCAGTTTGCTAAACTGCCGTACTCGAACAGGGTACCGGGGGTTCGAATCCCCCCCTCACCGCAGCACTCGGGGTGTAGCGTAGCCCGGTTATCGCGCCTGCTTTGGGAGCAGGAGGTCGCAAGTTCGAATCTTGCCACCCCGACTTTTTCAAGGGTTGTGGTTTTACCATAACCCTTGTTTTTTTAGCTAAGGTCCCATAGCTCAGCTGGATAGAGCAACTGCCTTCTAAGCAGTAGGTCTCAGGTTCGAATCCTGATGGGATCACTAAGAAAGTCCACCGAAAGCCTTTAATGTTCCAAAGCTTGGGAACTAGAGCATGCTTTCATGTTCATAGTTCCTAAGATTTGGAACGATTTGTTGCCAAAGGCAGCAAATGGGCTTTCGGAATTCGGAGCATACAGGATCAGGCACTACTCCTGATGGGATCACAAAGGTCAGGGTTTTACCCCTGACTTATATCGAATTGTTTAACTACAACCATCTCTATTTCAAATCTTTAGGCTTTTGGCTTCCCAAATGCTAACATAGAATCATGGTTGTTTGTGGACACATTTGTGGACACATTTCAGGTATTTGCAACTTTTTTGTTCATTGGGTTCCGGCCAAAACGGGGGTGGTTTTTATGGACGGAATGGGGCTTATGGCTTTTTGTCGTGAAATGGTTCTTTAAGGAGTCCGGCTTTTGGTCTTTTTGTTGAAATGCTTTTGAGGACGAAAACTGAAATACTACAGTGTATGCCATCTTATTAGAATGGCCCCCCTGCCCGGCGGAGGAGCCGCTGCCACCAAAGCCCGCAGGGGCAGGACTGAGGAGGCCCCCAGCAGCTGCCGGGGGACCCCGCAAGCCTTGCCCCTGCGTGGCTTTGGTGGTAGCGCACCGGAGTAGGGGCAGGATAGATGCCTAGCTTGTTTTTGGAAGGAGGGCCCGCAAAAATTAATTTTCCCTTTTTGGCAAAATCAAGCTTTGGTTAAGGACAAACTCTAGTAATCTGAATCGATCCGTGGCCTGTGTTCCAGGAATTTAGGTTTTGAATGCTTCCATTAAAGGAGGGCGATCCATTGTATTGTCCGTCGGAAGTAGCCACGTTGGAAGCACCGGAAGCAACAAAAGAGCCGCCGCCGCCGCCGCCGCCGCCGTTGGAGCCGCCGCCGCCGCCGCTGTATCCGCCGCCGCCCGCACCTCCGGTGGAGTTGCAGCCGCCCGCTCCTCCAAAGCCTCCTACGGCTTGTGAACCGGGTCCTCCCTGACTTCCATTTGCAAAGGCTTTACCAAAAAAGTTTTCTGAGCTGTAAATGTACACGGTATTGCCGTCGGTCTGGTACCCACCGCCGCCGCCGCCCCGGGTGCCGTTGCCGCCACCATTTCCGGGACTGCCGCCCCACATGCCTTGGTTGTAGCCGTAGTCGGACCAAACATTGTTGTTGTTGTTGCAAGTATTGTACCCGTTATTGCCTCTTATTAGGGTGGTGCCATCGCTTCGGCAACCGTTTTGGGCAGAACGACCATCTCCGCCGCCGCCGCCTGCAACAATAAGGGGTTGGCCATTGCTGACTACATAGCTGCCGCCTCCGCCGCTTCCGTTATTGTCGTTTCCGGTGGCTCCCTGTTGGCCAACTACCATTTGTAAGCTTTGTCCGGCGCTCAAGCTAAAATCCGCAGCCAAAACTACTCCTCGGCCGGGGTTAGCACCTCCGCCGGAGGCGCCGCGTACGGTAATTCGATACACCCCACTGCTGGGAATCGACCAGGTTTGGATGCCATTATTTACAGTGACTACGCCGCTTCCATAGCTGCTGTTGCATTGGCTTTGGCTGGGGCCGTTTTGGCCGCTTGCGCCGCAGGGGGTAAAACTTTGATTCACCGCAATGCAAGAAGTTACCTGAACCATGGAGTCTAAGGTGCTGGAACAGCCATCGGCGTCGGTAATGGTTAAACTTGCCTGATAAGTGCCTGTATTGGTATAGGTCACCGAGGGGCTTTGCAGGTTGGAGGAAGCCGGGGTGCCGTTTTGAAAGGTCCAAGCATAGGTAGCTCCATTTTGGATGGCACTAAAGGTGGAAGGGGCTTGTGTGCTGATGGGATACGGGCTAATGGTGTAAGTGGAGTCGGGATTGCTTACATCAACCAACAAAGAGGC
>CAZJFM010000006.1:60113-70646 GCA_964545365.1 uncultured Candidatus Competibacteraceae bacterium
GAAAAATAGGCCTCAATACAGTCGGTATCGGTATTGTAAATTTGCAGTCCAAAGGGGGGCGTTGGAAGCGCATTTCTTTGCTGGGTGTTCAATCTTGAAAGTAGAAATCCACCTTGGGTTGATTGCAAGTCCAAAACGGCAGCGGAGTCGGGCGCCTGATTGGAGCCAATGGTTACTCCCTGAGCCAAGCCGGAAATGGAGGAAAAAAGAACAAAAGAAAAAATACAAATACGTAATGAGTAGTTCATAGCTGATGCATCTACTCAAATGTAAGGTTCAAAGTCTTATGAGCCAAACCTTTTAGGGCACAAGTCTGCCCGCTACAAAATCTACGTAAAGCGCAGATTTGAGAAGTTTACGCTTTACATCGGCTTGTTTTACGTTGGCGTCAATCCACTTTAGCTCTCGTTGATTGATGACAAAAATGTTGGTTTCTCCAAAGCGGAATTTAATGCGTTCGGCATTTAATATCGTTTCGTAGTTTATCGTCATTTGATTGAACAAATCAATTTGTCCCCTCAAGTTTTCGTAAATCTGAAACCGGTTGCGCAATTCGTTTCTGGTTTCCAGGGTGGACTGTTCAAAGGCCCAGGCTGTTTGTTGGAGTTTGGCCTTAACGGCTTTAAGTTTACCGCGTTCTTTACGGAGCATGATGGGCATATAAAACTGAATCCCAAACTTGTAATTGTCGGTAAAATAAACCGGGGTGTCCTCGTTATATAAGAAGTTGTAGGAGGCATTGAGCACGGGCAACAGGTCGTTTTGCCTCAATTTCTTTTCAATCGCCAATACTTCCACCTCATAGCCTAACTGCGCCAAGGCCGGGTTTAAAGTTCGGATATCGGCCTGCATAAGCGCAATGGAGTCGCCGGTAAGGCTTAATTGGGGTAGGGCGTCTAAAATGGGTTCGGGTACAATACTGTCTTGAATTTCCATAGGTACCAATCCGTCTTGCCATAAAAAGTTAGACAAGTTTAGGCGCGCTTGTTCGAGCTCCCACAGGGCTTCGGCCAATCGAGCTTGTCGGTCTTGAAGCAAAAGCAGGGCGTCCAGGGTATCAATGGCGGGTCGGTCGCCTTGTTGGTAGCTGATTCTGGCGGCATCCATTTGTCGTACACCGGCCTCTACTGCTGTTTCCAACACCTCTTTTGTACGGAAAGTAAAGGCCCAATCCCAGTAGGCGCTGCCTGCCTTTAAAAGCAACTCATTCCATTTTTGGCGTCTTTCTTCTTCGCCAACTTTGCGCATCCATTGGGCTTGCCTAAGGGCTGCCCGTCGTTCGTCCATGAGTAAACCACGCGCCAGGGAGACCTCCAAACCTGCCGACGGGAGACCCATATCTGGATTGTTTCTGGAGGGATCTAAAAAGGTGCCTCTATACAATTCATAGCCTGCTTGAGCACTTATGCCGTACCAAGTGGGAACCTTGAGTTTGGTTTCCCAGAGTTGCCAATAATTTTTGGAGTCAAAGTCTTTTTGGTCGTAGCTGCTGCTCAATACTGGGTCAAAGGCCCCCCGTGCTTGCAACAGTTCTCCTGCCCTCAGCTCCGGATATTGATCGGCTACAAAAGCAAAGGGGTGATGGCTTTTTACCAGACCCATTACTTCTTGGTAGCTCAGCTCCTGTTTTTGTCCCAATAGTAAGGTAGAGCTGAGGAATGCCAATGGTATAAAAAACCAACGCAGCATCATTTGCCTTCGGTTTTCTTGCCCCCGGTTTCTTCCAACATGGGCAAATCCTGACCTGAGGTATAATAGTCGGGAGGGAAACCGTTTATTTGTCGCCAAAGTTCATACCATACGGGTACGTCGTTGAGCAATGCAAATCCCTGAGCCCCTGCACCTACTCGAATGGCGTCGGGCCAAGCTTCTTCGGTGGGGTCCTCTTGAATCAAAACCCGGTATCGTCCATTGGAAGAAATGTCGGAGTCTACCGAAAAAACGCGCCCTCCAAAGGTTCCGTAGGACACGCCGGGCCAGCCTGAAAATACAATGGTTGGCCAACCGTCAAAGATGATTCGAACGGGTGCGCCAATTTTCATAAGGGGCAAATCCAAAGGTTTTACATACATCTCCACGGCCATTCTTGGTCTGAGGGCAGTAATGGAAACCAAGGGCTCGCCTGCTTTTACGTTTTCTCCGATACCCGATTTAAGTACTTTGACGATTTGTCCCTCCTTAGGCGCAGTAATGTACCAAAAGCGACTTCGGATGCTGTAGTTGGCGTATTGGTTGTTCAGTTTGGCAATTTCTTCATCGGTCTTAAAGAGCTCGGAATTTGCCGTTTGAATTTCGGATTCAATTTTAAAGATCTTGCTTAGGTATTCGGCTTCGATGCTGTTGAGTTCAATGCTAGCATTGATAAGTTCCCGGTTGGCATTATCTAGTTTGTTTTCTGCGGAGACCAGTTTTGCAGCAGCTTCCTGGGCTTTGTTTCGTCTATTCTCTAAATCACGCAAAGAAAGAATCCCCTCTTTTTCGTACATAATTTGACCTCTACGGAGCTGCTCATCGGCAATATCATAGCCAATTTTGGCCATTTCCACCTCAGCGCTGTCGATTCTAACCTTTCTACGGGCAATTTCCACCTTGTTTTTTGCCTTATTAAGGCTGTACTCTAAATTCGAGCGCTCTGCACGAATCTGACCTTCGAGGTTTTGAATTTTTTGCTGATATGCTATGGCTCCTCCCTCTTTGGCCTCCAATTGTTCCCGGGTCCGCAGCAACAGTTGAGGGTCAAAATATTGATCCTTGATTTCACTGATGAACACAATGGTGTCGCCCTCTTGAACGGTATCGCCTTCTTGAATGTACCATTTCTCTACCCGACCGTCGATGCGCGATTGCAGGGTTTGTGGGCGATCGGAGGGGGTAAGCGTGGTTACTTTTCCTTTGGCTCGGATGTTTTGGGTCCAAGGCAAAAACATAAGAATCACCAAAATGCCCAAAATCCCCAACAACCAATACGAAAGCAAACGGGCGGTTCTTGGATTGGTTACCTTACGGAATGCTCCAAAATCCTCCTGCTTTATATCTACCGGTGTTTTATGTTGTGAAATATCCAGCATATCAATTAGTGTAGAAATGGATGTAGTAGTCCCAAGGATTTCAAATTTGCCGGACTGTCGTCTGCAAAAACCTTACCGTCTTTGAGTATGATGATTCGGTCGCATTTTTCGGCAAAGGCCAAGTCACGTGAGACCGCCAAAAGGGTTGTTTCGGGCATTTTATGGATCAGCAGGTCTATTATTGCTTCTTGTTCTTCCGAGTCCAAGGTCCCCAAAAATTCATCCAACAGCAGTAGTTTGGGGTTGTCTACCAAACAGCGCGCTAGGTTTATTTTTTGAATCATGGTGGAGGATAAGCCCTTTTTTTCGGGTATTAAAAGGGTGTCAAAGCCATGTTTAAGGTTTTGAATGATAGGTGTTAAGCCCACTAAATCTGCTGCTTTGGCAACTTCGGTAAAGCCTATATAGGGTCTGCCTAAACTTATATTTTCTAATACGGTACCGTAGAAAACATCATTTTCCAGAAAATTCTCTCCAATCAAGGTATGTACATCCAAGGCATCCAGGTTTTCCAACGGAATGCCTTCCATAATAACTTTACCGGAGGCCGGTTTGCGCAAGCCGGTAACTATGGACAAAATGGTAGATTTTCCACTCCCTTCCAGGCCCGTAATGCACACTTTTTCGCTGCGATTCAACTTGAAACTTACCCCATTCAACACTGGGCTTCCGCACAAACTGCTGTTGAATTTTACGTCGCGCGCCTCCACCTGCAAGCCTTCCTTGCCAATGAGTCCTGTGAGCCTGCGGCCCGACTGAATTTCCAAAGGGTAATCGGTAAAAAGTCCAAGTTTTTCTGTGCCGGTCAAAACCTCATAAATGCTTTCCAAGCCCTGAATGATTTTCTCTACCGAGTTAATAATCAGAATGATTACAATTTCTCCCGCGACAAATTGTCCAATGTTGATTTGCTGATCTACTACCAAGGAACCTCCAAGAATCAATAGTCCGGCAGTAATCAGCATCTTAAACATAACCACGTACCAGTTTTGGCTAATGATAACCCGGAATTTTTTGCGACGAAAATGGATATAATCGCCCACCAGTTTGTCGGTTTTTTCCAGTGGCAGGCTGCTGTTGCCTGTCAATTTAAATAGGTTTAGGTTTCGTCCTATTTCTTCGAGCCAGTGTGCGGTTTTGTATTTGTAGGTCGATTCTTTTAAGCTGGCCTCCATAGCTTTAGGGCTGGTGACCCTAAAAATGATGTATAATACCAGCGAGAGAAAAATTCCAAAGAAAACAAAAGTCCAGTGGTAAAACGCCAGCAAAATCATTCCAAACAAAATTTGCAAGCCGGCACCGGTAAGCTCGATCAATAATTTAGGTAGCCCTTTTTGCACCGTTAGAATATCAAAAAAACGGTTCACCAATTCCGGGGTGTACTGGTCTTCCAGCTTGTCCAAACGCATCCGTGGAATCCGCCAGGCAAATTCAAAACTAGCTCGCGCAAACAAGCGCTGTTGCATGGCTTCCACAATCCACAGCTGCATAATTTGCAGGCCTCCGGTAATTAGGACACCCAACAGCACCAAACTAATAAGCAGCACAAGGGAAGTAGATATTTGCGCGCCCATCAACAGCGATATAATGGCCTGAATTCCCAAGGGTAGGCTTAGGGTGGCCAATCCATGCAACAAGGCATAAACGTAAAGGAGCATAACTTCTTTACGCTCTTGGTGCATCATTCTAAAAAAGCGCCGGATGGGCTTAGACGTTAAATCCTTTTTTGCATTTCCCACCTGAGCAAACAAGGGCTCCATTGGTGCATACAACAGGATAGGAAAGCGTCCGTTTTCCTGATAAAAATCCTCTACAGGAAGCTCTGCGCAGGCATAACCCTGGCTTTCCAGCTCTTCGCCTCGTTCAAAATTGGCAATGACATAGCCCTTTTTTTTACGCTCTACCCAAATAAATCCCTCCCGATTTTTGGAATAAAACACTACAGGGTAGTCGGGTAGGTTGCACAAGGACTGCAACTGTTCCGTAGATGAAACCGATTCTTTTAGAGCCAGTCTTGAAAGGGACGCGGCGTTTCTTAGAACATCTAAGGTGTCTTCCAAAGCAATCCTTTCCTGATCCGGATGGTCGTTCCAAAAATCGACCAATTCAGGTTGAACCTCCTTGTCTTTGCCAAAAAATGCTGCTGCACGTTCCGACAACAGGCGTAACTGGATGCTTTTCATGATGTCTGCACTCTGTGTTCAAACTCCCGTGGCCAGCAATTGTTCACGAAACTTTAAACCAAGAGCAAAAGTACGGAGAAGCCAAACCATTGCAAAATGTTAGGATTTAGCTATTAAAGCAGTGCTCAGGCAGCTCTTGCTATACTTAAGTATTTGCCAATGTGGGCCCCCAATCCTTTGATAGCTGTCTTTCAAAGCCGGCCCCGGTTCCGGACTCCCTATCCTCCCCTAAGTACTCGCGGCCTCCGGTGGTTCCGCCAAGCTACACCTCCTCGACCTGCGTGTACTAAGGGGAGGCGTCGGGCGGTCCTCCTCCCGGCCGGGGGGCTATTCTTTGGAATTCATCTACTCTTCGGGCCAATGCATTCTCTTGCTTCCCATGGAATAAAAGTCGGTTCCCCAAACTTTTCCCTCCTTTATCGCAAAAGCCACTCCATGCTTTCCATGCTCTTTGCCGGTCATGTTTTCGTGATGTGGTTTGGAGTTTTTCCATTGGGTAAAAGAAAATTCAGCAATATGGCGTGCAATGTTGTCCATATTCCCAACAACATCTCCTGAAAAATTCATCAAAACATTTTCTCCGGACCAGGCATCGGGTGCCGTGCCCCCTGCCGTCCAATCGTATCGATCTCCCGGCATGGCTCCGGTAAACAACGCGTTTTTATTTCTCTGAGTATGTCCTAAATGATCCAAATCGCGCATGTAAACCGAATGATTGTAGGCGGTCAGCCAAAGCAAGGGGTCAAAAACAAGGGTGTCTAGTTTCTTTCGGGACCGGTAGTTGTTCAAAAGTTTATGAAAGTGTAAAGCTGCGCGGTACTCCAATTGCATTACACTGTCTTGCTTCATTTGCTTTCTCCATTCATCAACCTGCTGCCAACGATATACTTGGGCTTGCAAGCAAACAGGAATCACCCAAAGCATAAACCACCATTTTGCCATAGTTTTCTTTTAACTATAACGCAAAAAAAAACGACATTGGTATTCTAAGCTCTTAGTTTTTTTCTAACCATAAAGGGTCCCCAAGGAAGCAAACTCATGGCCATTACTTTAAGGGTTTTCCAAGCCGTCCATTTAAGTTGTTGCGCCAGGTAAAATGCAGCCAGGATGTAAACCACAAATAATAGGCCATGGGCGGACCCCACAAAGCGCACTGCTTCAGGCATGCCTGCCCAATACTTTAAGGGCATAGCAATTAGCAACAACACTAGGTAGGAAATGCCCTCCAATAGGGCAATCCACATAAAGGCTTTTTTCATAGTCACTCTTCCAAAACCAAACGTACCTCTTGCCCTTGCAAATACAAGGTAAACTCTAAGGGATCGAAATATTCGGGATTAAAATCCCATTGGCGGGGAATTCGTCCTGTTCTGGAAAAAATATCCCTGTCGGCATCAATTAAATATACCACATAGTAGGGCTCTCCCTTTAAATAACGAAGCACAAAAGCGCTGATATCCTGGGTGAATTGGTTCTGGGGCACAATGGTTAGTGAGTCGGTCCCGGACATGGGAAAGCGAAATACATAACGATCCAAACGGTCATAAATAATATTTAAAACCCATTCATTGCTTCTAGCAATAGGGCCGACCTCAATATGGTAGTTGGCACGGGGTGCCGACCCGTTTAAGCTGTCGGTAACTTCAATTCCGGCGCAGGTTTCTGCATAAAACTTCCAAATATAATCCTCGTCTTTAGGACCGGTTGGCCTCTTTTCTGTTTGCGCCAACAGGGTACTAGACATCAAAACAAAAACCAAGCTGAGCGGAAAAAGCGAAACATTTTTCATGGGTGTGTTCTTTTGGTTTGGTGATGAAATTACATAAATCGGGCCATTTTTTGCTGAAGTCTGTAAGCGGCTTCGGCGGCTTTTTGGTCAAAATCTTGTTCCATGCCGGCATGCATAATGCTCCGGCTGGCATTTATTAGGACTCGTGGAGTTCTTCCGGGTTGTTCTGCTCGCATCACATCTTCTACCTTTCCTCCTTGAGCACCTATGCCGGGCACCAACAATACATGGTCAGGAATTATGCGCCTAATCTCTAGAAAGGCAGCAGGACGTGTTGCTCCTACCACCATCATGAGTTTGTCCGGTCCGGCTTGTTCCGCCAATTGGCGTAAGACTTCCAGATAAAGAGGAGTTCCGTCTTTTAGTAACCTTTCCTGAATGTTCTCCGCTCCCGGGTTGCTTGTGAGCCCAAGGGCAATGGTAAACTTGTCCTCCATTTCCAAAAATGGCTGAAGGGTGTCCATGCCCATGTAGGGCGATACGGTAAGGGCATCGAAGGGCCAATGTTGCAGCCATGCTTGGGCATAAGCCTTAGCGGTATTGCCAATATCGCCGCGTTTGGCATCGGCAATAACCAAAATGGGGGCATTTAGGCTCTTAATGAAATTTAAGGTTTTTTCAAGACTTTGTAAGCCCTGAATACCTTGAGCCTCATAAAATGCGGTATTCAATTTAAAGGCCACTGCATAGGGTAGGGTAGCTTCCACAATGCGCCTATTGAATTCAAATGCGGCATCGTCGGCATAGCTTAGGCTTTCCGGAAGTTTATTGGGATCCGTGTCCAGCCCCACACACAAGCAACTCTGCTTGCTTGCCATTTGGTCCAAAAGTAGCTCCAGCTTATCCATCCAGCGCTTCTTGAAGTTTTTCGGCTTGCTCAGTGGTTTGCAAAGCTTTTATGATAGGCATCAGTTGTCCGTTCATAATTTCCGGTAAATTATATACCGAAAGGTTGATTCGGTGGTCGGTGAGTCGACTTTGCGGAAAGTTGTAAGTGCGGATTTTAGCGCTTCGGTCTCCGGTGCTCACCATAGATTTTCTTTTTCCAGAAAGCTCGGCTTGTTTTTCGCGCAAGGCTTTTTCGAACAAACGAGACCGCAATACCTGCATGGCCTTGTCAAAATTACGTAGTTGCGAGCGTTCGTCTTGGCAAGAAACCACCAAGCCGGTGGGCAAGTGGGTCAAACGAACGGCCGAGTAGGTGGTATTTACCGACTGCCCACCAGCACCGGAGGAGCAAAACGTGTCTTTTCGGATGTCTTTGGGGTCAATATGTACATCTACCTCATCGGCTTCGGGCAAAACCACCACGGTGGCTGCTGAGGTGTGAATGCGACCTTGGGTTTCTGTGGCTGGCACGCGTTGTACTCTATGGACACCGCTTTCAAATTTAAGGGTGCCATAAGCCATATTGCCTTCAATATTTACAATGACTTCTTTGTAGCCACCGGAGGTTCCGGGAGTGGCGTCAACGGGCACTACTTTAAACCCTTCGTTTTCGCAAAAGCGTTCGTACATACGCAGCAAATCGCCGGCAAAAATGGCCGCTTCGTCGCCACCGGTTCCTCCTCGAATTTCCAATACCGCATTGCGGTGATCTTCCGGGTCTTTTGGGACCAAAAGCAGACGCAGTTTTTCTTCTTGGGTTGCTATAGTTTTTTCTAAATCTTCAATTTCTTCTTTGGCCAGGTTGCGTAAGTCTTCGTCTTTTTCTTCGCGCAAAAGGGCTTTTGCCGAATCCATGTGCTCTCTGGCTTGTTTCCAAAGGGCACCTTCTTTGCAAATGGCGTCTGCTTCACCATAAGCTCTTTGAAGAGCTACAAAGGCTTTTACGTCTGCTGCAATTTGCGGGTCAGACAACTGGGTTTCCAGTTCTTCTTTTTTTTCTTGAAAATGGGCAATGCGAGCTTCTAAATTCATTCGGTATAGCTAAATGTGCCAAATTCGGTTTCCAATACCACTTCGGCTTTTTCGGAGGCTTGCACAAAACCGCTAATGGTGGCCTCCAAACCGAAAGGGCGACAAGCAGCGACGAACTCCTCTGCCGCCGAAGGTGGCATAAATAAGTCCATACGGCTACCCATGTTAAAGACGGTATACATTTCCTTCCAATCGGTTCCCGATTGCCTTTGGATGGCTCTAAACAAAGGTGGCACAGGGAGCATTTGGTTTTTAACCACTTTATGTCCTTTCAGAAATTTAAGCACCTTGGTGTGCGCTCCTCCGGTGAGGTGAATAATGCCATGTACCTGATGCCTAAATATGGGCAGCAATTCTTTGAGGATGGGCAAGTAGGTTCGGGTGGGCGATAAAGCCAAGCGGCCATAATCTATTCCGGTAGAGGGCTCTGTATCGGTGAGGCTTAATTTTCCTGAATACAAGTATTGCGAAGAAATGATCGGGTCATAGGTTTCGGGGTACTCACGTAAATAACTTTTATTGAATAGGTCATGCCTGGCAGAAGTTAAGCCATTACACCCAATACCACTATTGTATTGGTCTTCGTAGTTGGTTTGTCCATAACTTGCCAAGGAAACAACGGCATCACCGTCTTTAGGTTGTATTTCAATCACCTGTTTTCGTTCCATGCGTCCCATTACCGTAAAACCTACGTCTATAGTACGCACTAAATCGCCCACATCGGCAGTTTCTCCTCCGGCATGCTGAATGTTTAGACCAAGGGCATTCCATTCTTCAACAAGCTGAGCAGTCCCTTCAATAAGTGCCTCCAATACAGTTCCGGGAATAAGGGTTTTGTTTCGGGCAATGGTAGAGGAGAGAACAAAGCCTTCGGTCATTCCTGCGCAGGCCATATCGTCTAGGTTCATTACCAAGGCATCTTGAGCGATGTGCTTCCAAACGGAAAGGTCACCGGTGGTTTTCCAATACAAATAGGCCAAAATGGGTTTGGTACCTGCTGTATCGGCATGCATGATGAGGGCATGTTCGGGGGAGCCGGTGAGCACATCGGGAAGGATTTTGCAAAACGCTTTTGGATACAAGCCTTTGTCCAAATTTCGAATGGCTTGGTGCACCTCTTTTTTGTCGGAGGAAACGCCTCGTGCTGCATAACGATCGCTCATAATGCAAAGGTCAACATTTTTTGGAAGATAAAGCGCCCCGGCCTGAACGGACAGCTGCCTGAAGTGGGCCTTTAGTCCGCCTTTGGAGACCGTTGAGGGGAGGCGTTTTCAAGGCAGATTAAGGCACGGACAAATGGAAAGTCTGCAGTTTACTAATGGTAAATGAGGACTCCTGACGCTATGGTCAGGACAAAAATGCTTGGAATTTGGCCGTAACGCAAACCCTGATGCCTTGGTCAGGGCAAGTATTTCACCAGAATAGCTTTCACTCAAAGGGCTCCTTTGGCGAGGAGGTGGAGCCATAAGCGAACCCCCGCAGCCTTAGGCGGACTTAAGGCCCACAAAGGCACTGGAAGAGACCGTTGACGCGTTGTGTTTTCAAGGCGAATTAAGGCACGGCCAAATTAAAA
>CAZJFM010000007.1:0-70133 GCA_964545365.1 uncultured Candidatus Competibacteraceae bacterium
CTCTTGCTTGTTCGGCCTTGGCGGTAGAATCGGCAATAAAGGCTTGTCGTTCGGCCTGAGCAATGGAATCTGCGATGAACTTTTGTCGTTCGGCTTGAGCTAGGGAGTCGGCTATAAATTGTTGTCGTTTGGCTTGAGCTACAGAATCGGCTATAAATTGTTGCCTTTCTACCTGTGCTATAGAATCTGCTACAAACTGTTCCCGTTGCACTTTAGCGAGCGAGTCTGCTACAAATCGCTGCCGTTCTTCTCGGGCCAAGGAATCGGCGATAAACTGTTGCCTTTGCACTTGCGCCAAAGAGTCCTGGATAAATTGCTTTCGCTGGGCAAAAGCTAAAGAATCTTGAATTTCCTTTTGGCGTTCCAAGGCTTTTGCTGTGGAGTCGGCAATAAAGGCTTGTCTTTGTTTTGCTTGAGCGGTAGAATCGCGTATAAATCGCTCTCTTTCTTTGGCCTGTGCAATGGAATCTTCAATAAAGAGTTTTCGTGCTCTAGCTTGCGCAATAGAATCTTGAATGAACTGTTGCCTTTGGACTTGTGCTAAAGAGTCGGCTCGCGCCAGAGAATCTCTTTTTACTACTTGTGTAATGAGAGAATCTTTGATTTGTTTGGCCATATTTTTTTGTCCCTCCATGGTGGCCATCATGGGGTTATCGAAATTAAAAGTAAAGTCTTGATTATTGAAGGAAATAGAGGTTTCAATGGGTAGTTCGTCCACCGGATCTTCCTCTTCCGTTACTTCTTCGGGAAGTTTAAAAAGGAATAAATCAAGGTATAAGGGCATAAGGCCGGCTTCAAGAGCCTCATCGCTTACGGTAGTATTGATTTTAACCAATTTAGATTGGTAGCCTTCTGCTGCTATAAAAATCTCAAAAGACTGCCTTAAGTCCAATTCAATAAGAAAGGTGCCATCAGGCTTAAGTTTTATGCCTTGTTTCCGTCGTCCCTCTTCGCCTATAGAAATGAATAATTGAATGGGGCCATCTTCAGCTTCTACGCGTCCTTCGACCTCTACAAAGTTTTGAGCCTTTGCAGTAGTCAAAAAGCCCGTAAACACCGTAATGCATAAGAGAAATATAAATCTTTTATTCAGATTCATGAGCGCAAAGTTAAACTTATCTGTTGATTATTTATACGCTTTGTTTCTGCATGTTGCAGGGCTTAAAGGTTAGGTAAACTCCTTGTGAAATTTCCAAAGAGAGGCGTAGTGTTGCTCAAGTGTCCAACCCTCGTCTTGGATTCTGGAATCAGCTATAGAAAAATTCTTAGGATCCAATTTTTGTATAGCTTGTTTCCAGGAGTTTGGTTGGTTTAAAGGAAGGGTTAGTCCATCGCTAGGTTTTAAATAAGCAGATGCACCAGTATTGCTGCTTACAATAACTGGTGTTTGAGTTCCTAATGCTTCGGCAACAACTTGTCCAAAGGCGTCGTAGGTTGAGGGGTGGATTAAAAAGTCTGCGGCTTTGATCCAAGGGGCGGGCTCGCTTAAGTAACCAAGCCCTGTAATGTTTGGCGCTTTTGGGTATACCGGAGGGTGACCTGCAACCAGCAAATGCTGTTTGGTTTTGTGCGATTGGCCGAACCATTCGAGCAAATAGGGTAGACCTTTGTTGGCATGTCCGGTACTAATAAAAATAAAGTACAGCAATTCGGGGTCAAGGCCGAGCTTGCTTCTCCAGTAGCTTTTGGCATGCGTGTTGGTCTTTTGCAACTCTTTGGTAGAAATAGGCGGAGCAAGAACCCTAATTTTAGCAGAGGGGACTTGATAGTGTAGCTCCAATTCTTGTTTTATTTGAGGACTTGCCGCGAGAATACCTTTGGTATGCTTAAATGCAAATTTATCGGCTTTGATTTGCATGAAATCGCTTATGGAAGATGGTTTTTTTCCATGCGCTGCCAAGTACCCCAAATGATTGCCCGGGCAAAGAGTTAGGTCGGCACCTGGCGTGCGGCCAAGCGAGAGCGAAAAATCGCAGGGGTTTTGTTTGAGCCATCGCAAAACTTTTTGGCCAAAGAACCACTGCCGAAAGGGTTTGAGATGAAGTCCCGGCTTAAGTAGTACTAAATTAAGATCTTTAGGAGGGGTATATCCCGGTTTCACATAGGCGGTTAGCAAAGTAACCTCATGCCCGTCCTTTTGAAACGCTGTTATGTAATTGTGGAGTCGTTTTTCCAGGCCACCAAATTTCAACAACCGGTAATGTATAAGTACCACCTTCATGTTCTGGGGGCTTCCGGTATTTCTTGGCAAAATTCAAAGTGGCCTTCAAAAGTTTTAGCGACGAATGTTTGCATACCATTACTTACAAGCAGGTAGGGAGCTTTTATTTGACTATTGTAATGGGCTGCCTGCAAAAACGTTTGATTTGAAAGAGGCACCGATGGAGCCTTAATTTCGATAAGCATGTAGGGGCAGCCTTTGGCGTCAAGCACCAAGGCGTCTAATCTTCTATTTCTCTTAAGTCCTTTTACCATGGCTTCTACCATTATTCGGCCGCTAGGGTAATGAAACTCGCGTACCAGCCAGTGGAGTACCTGTTGCCTTACCCATTCTTCAGGGGTTCCTGCCACATATTTTTGTCTCCAATGGTCCCAAATTTCAGCCTCATTGCTGGAGTTATTCCGAGATTTTATAGGATGTAAGGGAATATGGATTTTTGGCCATTCCATGCTTAAAGGGAGAGTCTTAGCCCACCAATTATGGTAAAACCAAAGGTTGGATAGCCGTAGAACCGATTGTAGCGGAATGCGGCAACATTGTTCATGTCTAGGAAAAAACCTAGCTTTTCGGTAAGACGATAGGTAGCTCCCAAACGAACATCAAAGGTGGGGTTGAGGTCAATAAATCCTTCTGTTTTGGCTCCTGTAGAGTCTTGATTAAAGACTCGTGCTCTTTGTCCGCTAATAAATGCCAAATCGGCTTTAAAGAGCATTTTTTCACCCAGTTGGTAGCGTGCGGCCAATCGAATGTCTAAGGGAGGGAAATGCCAGGCTTCATTAAGGTTCGACAAGGAAACCAATCGGTAGCGCCCCTGGAGGTCTACTTCCATCTTTTCGCCATAATGAAAATTCAGTCCGGCGGAAATGGTTGTAAGGTTTGCTTGGTCGTAAATAGCCTCAAAGCCCGTTCTGGGGGCACCTAAGGTATCGTTAACAAAAAAGGGCATGCCGTTTATTCTGGCATAAGAGATTTCTGAGCGATAGGAGATTAGATCCGAAAAGGCGCCCTTTATTCCCGCATGAAGTCTGTACGGCGTATTCTGATTGGTTAGGCTGACATTGGATTGAATAAATGGGTTTTGAGTATACAATTCCCGAAAGGTAAAACGTTCAAAATCCCCGGCAACCCCACCAAACAATTGCACGTATTGTTTAAAAATTTTCCAATTGGCATGAATGCGGGGGTAGATTTTGAAAAAGCTGCTGTCGCTATTTCCAAAAACCAAGGCAGCGCCCAGTTCCACATCCCAATTTTTTCGCCCAAGTCTCATGTAGGGGTTAACATCTGTAATCCATCCTAAGCCCATATTTAGAGAGTCTGAGCTAAAGTCTAAGACATCCAGGGATGCATTTACTCCCAAAAATTCACCGGCGAAAAGGTCCGTAAACTTATTTAGGTTTGTTTTTAAGCGAAAGGTGTTTTCCCGGGTTCTGTAAAGGTTAGATACGTGGTAAAAATCTAGAGAAGTAGAATAGTTCAGTCGAATGGAGTCGGTTCTATGCGTGCTATTGAGGTAAAATCTACCATGCCCTAGAGAGTAGCGCTGACGGGTGGAGTCGGAGGGGAATAAGCTGTCCAAGGTTTGAGGATAACCGTAATAGTGAACGGCCAGCCGGTCATAGCCCCCTTCAATTCCCAAAGTAAGTCGTTTAAAGATGTGCCGGTAGCCTGCTTCTGCTGTATTGCTGCTGGTTCCGGGAAACCCTCTGCCGGAAATGCTTCCCGTAGACGAGAGGTGGTTGAACCTAACAAAATAGCCATTATTTCTGGCCCTCAAGGAGTTTAAATGAAAATCAATCAATGGGCTGGTATAGTTTCCAAATCCTAGTTTAAGCATGGCACGTTGCAGCCGTGAAATAGGTTCTTTGCGCATGCGTGCTGCGGCCAATGTGTCAGGTGTATAATAGGTAGGGATTGACTTTACGTTGAGGGCATAATTGGTATCTGCTTGCAGGCGAATGGTATCCAATATTTGTGGGCTTGTTGTGATTTTCTCCACTTCAGCAAGCTTGGGCTCAAATCCGGTATAAACCACTCGGTTGTTCTCAAGTTGTTGAGAATGAAGGATTCCAGAAGGGGCCAAAGCCACATACACTACCCACATTAACCTTAAAAACTTATTCATTGGGTGCAATTTCAAATTCCTCTGGTTCGTTTATTTCAGGACGGTTTCGTTCCTGCTCCAAGTCCAAGATTGCCTGATATTTTTCTTGGGCAGCTTGTACCAATTCAACTCCTTCATGATTATCAATGACCGATTTAAGAACGGACTTTGCTTGGATTAAATCGTCGAGCTTTAGGTAAATGTCACTAAGCAAAATAAAGGATTTGGCCATCCAGTCTTTTTCGGCTCCCATATGCTTAATCGCCTTGCGTAATTCTCTCTCGGCCTGGCGGTACTCTTCTTTTTTATATAGCACGTCGCCCATAATAAAGGCTACTTCGGCAAAATACCCGGAGTTTTTGTTTTTTTCTGCCTTCCTTGCCGAAGCTAGAGCCATTTCCCATTGTTCTAAGCGATAGTTTGACCGCGTTAAAACAAAAAGACTACGTTCCAATTCAGAGGGAGCAAGAGATTCAAAGCTTTGTACCAAATTTGCATAGTGCATGGCTTCTGACCATTGGTTTAATGCAAAATGGTATTCCATGAGGGCTATTCTTGAAGTTTTTAAGTGCTCAGAACTTCCGGTAACTTCAATTAAACGTTCGTACGTGCGCATGGCCTTGAGGGTATCGTTCATGGCGCTGTATAAGTAACCAGCCTTAACCAAAGCATTTTCGGTGAAACTACCATTTGGGGCTTCCAACACACGCTCAAAAAGCACTAGAGCAGCGGAATCGTTTTTATCTTCAAAAAGACATTCTGCGGCATAATGGGCAGCTTTTAAGGCAAAAATACCTTGAGGGAAAGCCTTAAGATAGGCTTGCCCTGCGGAAGATATTTTTTGGCAATCTCCGGAAATTACGGCGTTTTGCAAGCCATCGAATGCGCTGGAGTCGAGGCTTGCCTCGCTATATCTGTTGCCTCCTTTTTCCTTAACAAACTGAAGCCAAGCTTCAACCTGTCCATTTTCGGTGTAAATACTTTTTGCGTAACCCATAGCCAAATTGGCTTCTTCGGTTCCCGGATATTCATCCACCACCCTTCGAAACCAACCAAGCGCTTCTTGACTTTGGCCGTTGTTTCTGTGGACTAATCCAGATTGCAGCAGGGACTTTCCAAAATAAAAACCTTTAGGGAAGCGCAACCTTAATTGATCAAAGGTAGTTAAGGCCTGATTGGGCTTGTCTTGGCGAACGGCAGCAAGCCCTTTTTCGTATAGGGCTTCTTCGTTTAGGGGAGAAGTAGGGAAATTTTCGGCTAAACGTCCCATGGTTTGTTCTTTTCCGGCTTGGTCACCGGTAAGTCCTTGCAGCATACCCAACTGGAAAAAGGCATAATCTGTACCGAAGTCCGGGTGGTTGGCGGAGGCCCTGTAGGCCTCTAGTGCTTGTTCAAAGCGCTTTAACACAAAGAAGCAGTCAGCGGAGCGAAGCAGTGCATCGTTGGCTTTGGCGTCTTTGGGGCTGTTGTTTTGGGTTAAATAGGTTCTAAATTCGGTAAGAGCACCTGCATAATCTTTAAGTTTTAGTCGAGCATAGCCCAAGTGATAATATACATGTGCATATTCTTCTAGTGAAGAAGCCGATGGAGAAGAAAGAAAAGACTCCCATTGACCAATAGCATCGGGATAACTCTTGAGTTGATAAAAGGTTTCGCCCAAGCAATACCTTGCAGAGGCGGTAATTTCAGGGGTTTTATTCATTCGAATGGCCCGTTGAAACAAAGGGATGGCATCTTCTAATTCAAGGTTGTTGAACAGCTCTACTGCCCTAAAATAAAGCACGCGTTGAAAGGCTCTGCTTAATTCAGGGGAAAGCCTGTCCATTTTTTCTAAAGCATCGATGGCAAGTTTGTAGTTTTTGGCGGAAACATGAATTTCCACCATTAACTTTCTAGCTTCTTCTTTATATAGAGCGTTTGGATAAAGCTCCAAATACCGCTCTAAAGCTCCTACAGCTTCATTGTATGGATTATAGCCCAGTTCGAAACTTAATTTGGCGAAATTAAATAAGGCCTCTTGAGAAAGTTGGTCATCAAAATCTAAAGCATGAACCATGCGCAGTGCATCTAGGGCAAGCTTTTTCTGGTTCATTTCCATTAAAGCGGATGCTAGGAAATAATATGCTGTTTGACTAAGGCTGTCGTCCTTATCTGTGGCTTTTGCTAAGGATTCTGCAGCCTCTTTCCATTGTTCGGTATAGAAATACGATAGGCCTAAATTATACCTTCCTTCCCGGTCTAGTTGGCCACCATCTTTTTGAAACAACTGATAAACTTCCAGGGCCTTATCATAGTTTTTTAGCCTAAACCAAGATTCTGCCAAGATACGGCGCACCGGGTCTCTGTGGCGCCCCTTTAAGGTATCTGCGAGTGGGCTACCATAGGTGGCGACTTGCTCATAGCGACCTTGTCGGTAGTATATTTGAACAATATACAGAGGCACCAAGCGAGCAAATGCTTTAGCGTGTTCAACTCGTTTAAAATATTGAAGGGCTTTTTCAAAGTCCTCATTTTCATAGTAGATATGCCCGGTGTAATACAAGGCCGGGATTTGCCACTTGGATTCCCTTTCGTTCATTTGGTCAAAAGCAAGCAAGGCATCTTTGGAATTTCCTTGCATGTAGCGGCTATATCCCGATTTGAAATAATATTCAGAAAAATCCTCCTTATTTAATAGGTAAGGGTCTGCTTTACTTAAGGCCATTTCTGCCTCCTGAAACTCTTTTTCTCTAAAATGGATGCGTCCGGTTTGGAGCCAACTCATTGCTATTTTTGGACTTTCCGGATAACGATTACGAAATTGATCCAATAGATAAAGTGCGTTGTTCTGAAAAAGCTCGGTGGCACAAGCCGCTTCGTAGTAAAATGCATCCGATAAATTATGATGCGCCGAGGAGGTGGCTATTTCCTGATAACGCTTAAATAAAGCCTGAGCAGCACCGTAGAGCGATTGCTGGTATTGTTGATACCCTTCTCTGTACAGTTTTTCAGGATCGAGTTCGTTTGGCGTCCTCTGAGCCATGAGACCAGCCGACAATAAAATACATCCAAAAATTGCCGCTAATTGCTTCATTTTATTGTTTTACAGAGATACACAAACACAAAGGTAGCCACAGCTATATGCCATTCTCTTATATACCTTTCCTTTTTTCAACGTGCTTCTTTTGATAATTATTTTGAATTGGGCCAAGAGGGACAGTATTATTGAACAATTTTGGATCATGAACGAGCCCTCCGAAGCCTTAATTGAAATTTCTAAAGTAAGCGTGCATCAAGGAAAGCTGATGGTGCTGCGCGATGTTACGTTTTCTATGAACGAGGGTGAATTCGTTTATCTTATTGGGAAAACTGGAAGTGGTAAGTCCTCGCTCATGAAGGCTATGTATGGAGAGGTTCCAATTGCCGATGGTCAGGCTAAGGTGGCCGGCTTCGACTTGTCCAAGCTAAAACGCTCCAAGCTACCATTGTTGCGCCGACAATTAGGCATTGTTTTTCAAGATTTTCAATTGTTGCCAGACCGCACCATATTTGATAATATGACCTTTGTGCTTAAAGCCACCGGATGGAAGGACAAGCGTAAAATGGAGTACCGAATACAGGAAGTGCTGGATGCCGTGGGACAAAAGACCAAGGGGTTTAAGTTTCCTCATGAGCTTTCCGGTGGGGAGCAGCAGCGTATGGTTGTAGCCAGGGCGCTACTCAACCATCCCAAACTAATATTGGCCGACGAGCCTACGGGAAATCTGGATCCCGAAACCTCCAAGGATATTATGGAGCTTTTGAGGCAAATTCGGGCATCAGGTACCGGCGTATTGATGGCCACGCACGACCATTCCTTTTTAAAGGATTATCCGGAGCGGACCTTGATTTGTGCCAATGGGTACATTTCGGAGGTTTAAACATACGGTAACCTTTGAGGCCTTGTGTTTACAAGAACTTTAGGTACCTGCCGCAGCGTCGATGCGCATTAGGTCAGGGCCAAGTTTAAAGGCCTACCGGCCATTAGGTCAGGGAAGAATCGCCGCAGGAACAGCAAGGACTCAAGGGCTCAAATGCTTTACAGACCTAAGGTTAGGCTAATTAAAAATGCTGTTTTAGGCCTTTGATTCTATCTCAGGGCTTTGTACCTTCCCACCAAATTTTTTTTATGAATAAGTTCTTTTTGCTTCTGTTCAGCGTGGCTTTTTCTGTTGTAATCCAAGGGCAACAGGCTTTTTATGGAGTAGATGCCGAACGGAAGTACCCCGGAATGGAAGTAGTGCGCGAAAAACCAGGCTTGGCTTTTCCCGAGTTTTTAAAACCAGGCCCATCTATACGTTTGGACGGAGACAGGCTTAATCATTTTTTAAAAAGCTTAATTCAAAAAAAAGGACTCAGTACAGATCTACGCTTGGTTTCTAAGGATAAAGACGCGCAGGGTTTTATTCACTTAACTTTTCAGCACTACATAAATAATGTTCCTGTAGAAGCAGGAATGTACAAAGTGCATCTTAAAGACTATGTCTGGCACAGTGCACACGGAAATTTATTTGCTGTCGATCCAAATGCAAATGCTCAGGCTTCCATTGGTGCCGATGCCGCTGTTCAATCGGCCATACATGCTGTCCCTGCTCAGGTCTACAAGTGGGAAGTTCCAGAAGAAGAAGCCGATTTGAAGTTTTGGACCAACCATCTAGGCGCTTCTTATTATCCTTCGCCCTCCCTTTGTTGGGTTGCTCCTCAAGGCGATTTCCATGGACAAAAATTGCGTTTAGCCTGGAAAATGGACGTTTACGCCCATCAACCCTTAGCGAGATTCGATGTTTTTGTGGATGCCCAAAGTGGCGAGGTATTGTGGCTTAAAGATAAAATCCATACCGCCGATTCCCTTGGGTCGGTAGTTACTGCTTACAGCGGAACACATCCCATGACGGCCGATTTCTTTAATGGGCAGTTTAGATTGCGTGAAACCGGAAGAGGAAATGGCATACAAACCTTTGACTTGAATAACGGAACTTCCTATGGAAATGCCACAGACTTTCTGGATGCCGATAACATATGGAATAATGTAAATGCCAGCCTTAACCAATACGCCGGTGATGCCCATTGGGGGGCAGAAATGACATACGACTATTTTTTCCAAATTCATAATAGAAACAGCATTGATGGAAATGGGTTTTTGCTTAGAAGTTATGTGCACTACAGCAACAACTACAACAATGCATTTTGGGATGGACAGCGCATGACCTATGGCGATGGAGATGGTTCAGTCTTTACTCCACTAACCGCATTGGACATTACCGGCCATGAAATAGCGCATGGACTTACCTCAAATACTGCGAACCTTATTTACCAGAACGAAAGTGGGGCGCTGAATGAATCTTTTTCGGATATTTTTGGAATGGCGGTTACTGCCTATGCCAGCAACACCTTGGAATGGACCATAGGGGAGGATGCTACACCCAATGGCAATGGCATTCGCTCTATGAGTAATCCAAATGCCTACAACGACCCGGACTGTTACGGAGGAAGCTTTTATTACACAGGAAGTCAAGACAATGGAGGAGTACATACCAACAGCGGTGTTCAAAATTATTGGTTCTATTTGATGACTGTAGGGGGCACGGGAACCAATGATGTAGGTAATACGTATTCGGTCAATGCGCAAGGGGTAATTAAGGCCGCTGAAATTGCTTTTAGAAATTTGACCGTGTATTTAGGACCTAGTTCTAATCATCAGGATGCGCGCTTTTACGCCATCCAATCGGCTATTGATTTGTATGGTGCCTGCACTCCAGAGGTAATTGCAACTACCAACGCTTGGCATGCTGTTGGGGTAGGTGGACCCTTCTCTGCAACCGTTACAGCCAATTTTTCTACTCCTTTTCAGTCTTTTTGCCAAGCGCCGGCCATGGTTTCTTTTACCAACACCAGCGTTAATGCCGGGAATTTCATTTGGGATTTTGGAGATGGCTCCACCTCTACTCAAGTAAACCCGACCCATACTTATGCCCAGCCAGGTTCCTACAATGTTAAATTAATAGCCGATGGAGGAGCTTGCGGTATGGATTCCATTATCCAAAGCAGCTACATTATTGTAGACCCCAATTTGCCCTGCAATATTACCATGAATCCCAACGGTACCAATCAAACGCAATTTTCTTGTACTGGTACACTGTTTGATCCGGGCGGTCCATCAGGCAATTACCAAGACAACCTAAATTCGGTCATTACCATTGCGCCAACTGGAGCGGCAACCGTAAGCTTGCAGTTTAGCCAGTTTAATCTGGAAAACAATTACGACTACCTATATATTTTTGACGGTCCTACCATTAATAGTCCATTGATTGGCCAATATACAGGGAATACATTGCCCAATGGCGGCACCATCACAAGTACGGCAGGAGCAATCACTCTCCGCATGTTTTCTGATGTGTACGTTAATGAGCTTGGCTTTGTGTTGGATTGGAGCTGTCAACTGCCCAGTACCCCACCGGTACCGGATTTTTTAGCTACAGCCTTGGCTTCATGTGACGGAAATATTCAGTTTCAGGATATGACCACCAACGGAGCCGTATCTTGGTTTTGGGATTTTGGCGACGGGCAAAGCTCCACCCAACAAAACCCCCAACATCAATACCAACAAGACGGTACGTTTTCGGTGAAACTGGTGGCTACCAATTTGGTAGGCAGTGACTCCATAGTGAAGCCTGCCTATATTACTATAGACCGGCCCGATGCCCCCCAAGGAAATGATGTATATTTATGTCAACCGGATACCGCCCATTTGAGTGCAGCTGCTTTGGGTACTGTTTATTGGTATACTCAACTAGGAGCTTCTAATCCAGTAGCAACCGGTCCCAACTTCTCCACTTATGTAAGCGTTTCGGATACTTTTTGGGTTGAAAACCAAGAGGCGCAAATGCCTTCTTTTGTAGGTCCTTTAGATAATTCCTTCGGAGGAGGTGGTTTTCATAACAACAGTTCAACTCAATACTTGGTTTTTGATGTGGACCAACCCACGACCTTAGTGAGTGCATGGGTGAATGCCAATAGTGCAGGAAATCGCAGCTTTATTCTGTGGGATGGAAGCGGCAATCAATTGGATTCGCGCTTTGTATTGGTTCCCGCCGGCACAAGCCGTGTGGCCTTGAATTTCCATCTGCAACCGGGAGTGAACTATAGACTTGGAGGCAGCGACATGGACCTTTACCGAAACAATAGTGGGGTGAATTACCCCTACAACCCGGGAGGTCATGTAGAAATTACCGGTTCTTCGGCAGGAGCCGCTTTTTATTATTATTTATACGACTGGGAACTTCAAGGAGATCCCTGCATTAGTCCTAGGGTTCCCATACGTGTGGAGCAAGGACCTGTAATTAGTGGTTTTTCTAAGCAAACCACAGGCTTATCGGTTCAATTTACGGCCACCAGCAGCAATGCAAGTTTTTACCAGTGGGACTTTGGAGATGGACAGTCCAGCACTTTGGCTAATCCATTGCACACCTACACACAAGCAGGAACTTACACCGTACAACTGATTTCCGGTAATCCAAGTTGCAGCGATACAGTAACAGACATGGTAACGGTGCAAGTTTCCGGAATTGAAAATGCCTTAACAGCCCTGCATGTGCAATTGTATCCCAACCCATTTACCGACCAAGTATGGATTAAGGGGGCATTGATGCATGGTGTTTGGGAAGTGCAGCTGCTTGACCTGCGAGGAAGGCTTTTGAGTGAGCAAGCATTGGAAAGTACCGGTGAGCAAGTATCGTATGCTTTAAAGCCATTGCAGGGTTTAGCCCCGGGTACCTATTTGTTGCGCTTACGACACAAAGCGTCCGGAGCCGAGCAGAGCCTACGTTTGGTGAAACGCCCCTAAAACAGGGCCGCTGGCATGAAATTTGTACTTTGCACCTATGATGAGGTGTAGATTGTTGTGTGTGTTTTGGTGCAGTTTGGCCTTGGCTTGGAGTCAAGATACCCTGCCTGCACCTGAATGGGGAACCGAAGTTTGGCGGGCTCCTTACCGAGATTCGGTGGGAAATGCCATAGGACGCTTTTCGAATCAAGTAAGAGATATAGCCAAAGCTCCTGTTCCCAAGGAACCTGTTGTTTTTGTTGGAAGTAGCTCCGTACGTGCCTGGCGTAGTTTGGAGGAGGATTTCCCCAATTTCCCGGTGTCCAACAGTGGGTTTGGCGGGAGTACCTTACCTGAGCTTAGCTTTTACCTCAAGGAATTGGTTTTGGATAAAAAACCATCGATGGTGGTGGTGTATTGCGGGGAAAATGATTTGACTTTAGCCTATTCCCGACCGCAGGAAGTGTTTGGGTCCTTTTTGGAGCTTGCCGGTTTATTGAAGCAAGCGCTTAAAAAAGGGACACCGGTGTTTTTTTTAAGCGTAAAGCCTTCCATTTATTCTTGGAGTTACTGGGAAAAGCAGCAGCAATTCAACAAAATGGTGGAGCTTTTTGATGCTTGGGTAGACTGGCCGGAATTTTACTTTGTGCGGATGGGGCATTTGCTTTTAAACGACGCTGGGGAGCCTGATGCTGGATTATTTATACGGGATGGATTGCATTTGAACAAAAGCGGTTATCAAAAATGGACTATGTTTTTGAGGCCAAAGCTGGAGAGGATGTACAAAGAATTACAGGGCCCGGATGGAGCAAAGTAGCTGACCGAAGCCTAGCTTTTTGGCGGGCATTGGAGCGAGGAGGCCCCCGCCCCTTCGGGGGACCCCGGAGCCCAAAGCCCGCAAAGCTAGGAGAGGGCACTACTTGGGACAGCCGGATTAGCCCCCCAAAAAAAGAAATAGATGTTCACTTTAGCCGGTTGAAAAATTAAATCGTGCATTTGCCGTTTAATAAATTATTTGCTGAAATTAGGACTATGAAACGTGTTGTTGGATTTTTGTTGGTGTTTTTTGTGGGACTGCAGCTTCGCGCGGAATATCGGCTGCCGGGGGATACAGCTTTTCGGCGGCAATTGCTTTCTATTCCGGAGGCGGTGGACTTTTCACTGGCACGTGAGGTTAGAGGACATGTTTCTGCCCACTTAGCGGAATCGAGTCCGCAGTCTGCGAAATGGTTTGAGGCAGCACAAAGGCATGTGCCCATGGTACAAGCTTGGATTTCGGACAAAGGCTTGCCCGGAGAGTTGGCATTTTTGCCTCTGGCTTTGTCGCATTTGAATCCATCAGAAACTTTGGGCGAAGGTCGCGGCGGTTGGTGGCAAATGCATTACCTCACTGCATTTAGGTATGGTTTAAAGGTTGAACACTTTGTAGATGAGCGTAGGGATTGGGTTAAGTCAAGTGAGGCGGCGCTGCTCTATTTAGAGGATTTGCATAGGCGAATGGGCGATTGGACTTCGGCGGTTTTGGCCTTTATGGGGTCACCGGCAGAAGTGGTTGCCGCTCGGAATCGTTCATGCAGCGGCGATGCCTCCGGAGCCTGGGTGAAGGCTCTGCCTAGCCATGTGCAAATGCAGTTTTCGGAGTTTGCTGCCTTCTCTTACTTATGTCGTTTTGGACCTAAGCCTGTGACGCAAACGGCAAAGGGAGCAGCAAGGGAAGCCGTCGGCTTAGAAAAAAAGCGTGTTTATGCGCCCTTTGCTATGGACGTTCCCGGCTTGGTGACAAGTCTTGGGATTTCCCAAACCCATTTTTTGTCCCTCAATCCCAGCCTTAAATCGTCCTGGTTGCCCGCAGGTGAAGCCTTGTTTTTGCCTCTTTCCAGTCATAATCGCTGGAAGGAGCTTAAGGATACCCTGCAAGGGCCTTTGCATAAACATGGGAGTAGTTTGGAGGTTCAAGACCAGGCTTCTTTTGAACGAATTGTTCGGGCTCATGGCCTTCATTTAGACCATGTATATGCGCTAAATGGTATGCACTCCAACGATTGGAATAATGGAGCTAAAACCTTGCTTTTCCCTAAGGAGGGCATTGCCTTAGAAGTGGTTGAAGAGCCCATAGTTCCAGCTGCTCAAGTGAAAGAGCCTTCCGTTCAATGGTACAAGGTACGCAGTGGCGATACCCTGTGGCGCATTGCAGGCAAATACCCGGGGGTGAGTCCGGAAAACATCATGGATTGGAATAACTTGCGGTCTGACCGAATTCAAATTGGCCAGCGATTAAAAATTTTTAGCGGCAGCTGATGGCTAAGCCGGAGCCTTCGGATGCATCGGTTGGCCCTTGGCGGTCGGTTGTGTTGTTGCTTTTGGTGGTGGGGCCCTTGGTGGCTGCGGCTCTTTTTTGGCCAAAAGATGGACTTAGGCTTGCCGGTATCCATTGGGAATTGCCAAATCCTGAAACCTTTGTGTATGGTGATTCCATAGCATATGTGGATTTGGAAGCGCAGGCCGAAAAAGAGCGGCAAGATTCCATTCGCCTAAGCTCTTTGTTTGGTCTAAAGGACAGTTTGGATGCCTATCAGGCATTGTGCGACAGCCATCCGGCCCGCATATACTTGCCACAGAGTCGAAAAGACTTGTTGTTTGACCTGTTTGACCGGTGGAAATTATTGGAGTCGGGTGTGGATTCTTCTTTGCAGGTGCGTATTATGCATTATGGCGATTCTCAAATCGAAGGAGATAGAATAAGCAACGAACTGCGCCGCGGTCTTCAGGCACGGTTTGGTGGCTTAGGTTCGGGTTTGCTCCCCTTGGAGCAGCCTATTGGCTCTGCTACCGTTTCTCAAAGTTTGGAAGGAAAAGCCTACAGATATATTTTATGGGGCAGCAATCCTGAATTTAGAGCGGAACATAGGCGCTATGGACCCATGCTTTCTTTGGGGGTGATTGATAGCAGTTTGGTGGTTTGGAGAGCTTCCAAAGGCTACGATGCACCCGATAGTGCCGACCGTTTTTCAAGCATTAGGCTTTTGATTGGTCAAAACGACAGCTCGGGAGTGGTGCGGCTTAGTTGTTCCACAGGTGGAGGCACCAAAGAGCTAGCTGCAGGCTCCGGCCCGGAAATACTCCATTGGGACCTGAGCTATCCGGCTCAGCGTGGCGAACTTAGCTTTGAAGGGGTTCAAGGCTTAGAGGTGCTTGGAATCAGCCTGGAGAGTAGGAGGGGAGTGGTTGTAGATAATTTGGGAATGCGGGGTTGCTCGGGTACCATTTTTTCGCAGGCGGATGCAAGCCAAAACAGACGCCTGTTTTCTATGCTTGATCCTGACCTGATAATGCTTGCTTTTGGCGGCAATATTATGCCCTATTTGACCGATGATAAAGTGAAAAGCCGCTACGTTGGTCAATTGTTGAGCCAAATTTCCTACCTGCAATCCGTGGCCCCTGAGGTTCCTATTCTGTTTGTCGGCCCCTCCGATATGAGTACCCTTGAAGAGGGGAAACGGGTGTCTTTCTCTATGCTAGGTCCACTTCGAGATGCATTGAGAGACAGCATGCTGGCACATGGAGTGGCTTATTTTGATCAGCTCAATGCTATGGGAGGTTTGCAATCCATGCCTTCCTGGGTGGATGCTGAACCCGCCTTGGCCGTGAGCGATTACATCCATTTTACGCGATTAGGTGCGCAAAAAATGGGAGAAATGATTACCGAATCCCTACTAAGGGAATATACCCTATACGGATTGAAACAACGGATGTTGAAAGAAAGAGACCAAGCCATTGAGGAATTTGAAGTACATAATTAGCCATTGGATCTTAGGTTTAGGCATGCTATCGGGGCAATCGGTGTTTCCGGAAGCGGTACTGGAGTACCCTTTTATTCGTTACGAACTCAACCGAATTTTAGAAGGGCCGGACAGCAGCAGCATGGACGCATTTTACGACAAACTCGACGCCCTAATGTTCAGTGGACATGGCAAAATAAGCATAGTGCACATGGGAGGAAGTCATGTGCAAGCCGATGTTATTTCGGGTAGAATTAGAGAGCGCTTGCAAACCTTTTATCCAGGAAACAAAGGAAGCAGAGGTCTTTTGTTTCCTTATAAAGTAGCCCGCACCAACAATCCCTACAATTATTATGTAAGCTATTCCGGGGATTGGGATTACGCAAAAAATGTGCAGCGCAGCCCATCGGTTGAACTCGGACTTACCGGAATGGCAGTTACCACGCGCGACAGTGCTGCCACCATTCGCATTCGATTGGCCTCGGAAAGCGCTCCTGCCAATGATTTTAATTTTATTCGGCTGTTTGAAGGCAGAGATACCAACCTTTTCTCGGTGCGTTTGCCTGAATTGGATAGCACCGAAGAAACGTACCGGATTTTTAGAAAACCCGGTAGCGGCTACACGGAGATTTTTTTAGAAAACTACCATGGGGAAGTATTGTTGGAGTGGTATCCCAAAGACAGCAGCCAAACCCATTACGAACTTTTGGGCATTCAATTGGAAAATGAGGATCCCGGCATTACCTACCATAGCATTGGGGTGAATGGTGCTGGTACTTACTCTTATTTAGGCTGTGCCTACCTTCAGGAGGACTTGGCGCAGCTACAACCCGATTTGGTGATTTTTGGGATAGGTATCAATGATGCGGCGGCACGGGGATTCGATCCTTCGGCTTTTGAGTACCGATACAAGAGGCTATTTGCCAAAGTACGTGCCGTAAACCCCAATGCCTGCATACTTTTACTCACCAATAACGATAGTTACCGCAGGTCTAGAAGGCGTTATTATGTAAATCCGAATGGGGAAGTGGTAAGGCAAAGCATGCTCAAGCTTAGTAGGGAAGAGGGAGTAGCCGTTTGGGACTTATTTTCCATTATGGGGGGCTTAGAGTCTATGAAGCTTTGGGAAAATGAGGGATTGGCAAAACGCGACAAGATTCATTTTACCTTTAAAGGCTATCGATTGACGGGCGATTTGCTGTTTGCAGCCCTATTGGAAGGCTACAAAGCTCATTTAAAGCAACAATGGAAGCAATAAATCTGGCCGATATTCCAAAAGTCCTTTGGGACTGGTGCTCCATATTCAATAAGGAGCAGCCGCTAAGCTTTACCGGATTTAGCTTTTGGTTGTTTTTCTTGGCAGTTATGGTGCTCTTTTCGCTTATTCATAAGCGCAAATCCCTGCGTAATGCCTTTTTGTTTGGAGTAAGCCTATTCTTTTACTTCAAAACCAGCGGCCTGTTTTTTTTGCTGTTGCTTTTTTCTACGCTAACGGACTATGTGCTGGGGCACGCTATTTATAGAAGTCCAAAAAAATGGCAGAAAACCCTTTGGTTGAGCTTAAGTGTCTTAGTAAACTTAGGTAGTCTTTCCTACTTTAAGTACGCTTATTTTTTCGCAGATGCAGCCAACAAAATTTGGCATCCCAATACGCCTTTTGAGGTGGTGAATTTGTTGGCGGTGTGGGCAAACCAGTTTCAAGAAACTACCGGTTGGAGTTTTAGTGCCGACCAAATCATTCTTCCGGTGGGGGTTTCTTTTTTTACTTTCCAAACCATTAGCTACGCTGCCGACATTTATCGAGGTCAGGTGAAACCCCTTCGAAGCCTTTTGGATTTTGGCTTTTATGTGAGTTTCTTTCCTCAATTGGTCGCCGGTCCCATTGTGCGTGCTGCCGAATTTGTGCCGCAAATTCACAAAAAGTTTTCGCTCACCAAGGCCGCTTGGGGAATGGCCACCTTTATGATTGTGAATGGCTTGGTTAAAAAGCTGTTGCTTGCCGATTTTTTGGCTTTAAATTATGTGGACAAGGTATTTGACATGCCCCACATGTACATGGGCTTTGACGTGTTGATGGGCTTGTTTGTTTACTCGCTTCAAGTCTATGCCGATTTTTCAGGATACACCGACATCGCCATTGGAGTGGCCTTATTGATGGGCTTTAGGTTGCCCGATAATTTCAATTCGCCCTACAAGGCAAAAAATGTGGCCGAATTTTGGAAGCGCTGGCATATTTCACTCAGCACCTGGCTAAAAGACTATTTGTACATTCCTTTAGGAGGCAATCGTAAAAGCAGCATCGGTACCTTCTTTTGGAGTTTGGTGCTGTCCGGAGTGGCGGCTGCCATTTCCGGTTCGTGGTGGATTATGGCTATTTTTCCTCTGCTGGTATTACTGCTTTGGCTCCTGCGCCTTTGGATTCCCGGACTTTGGAGTGCTTTTACCACCAATATCAACATGTTGCTTACCATGCTAATTGGCGGACTTTGGCACGGCGCCAGCTGGAATTTTTTGATCTGGGGCGGACTTAATGGGTTGGGGCTTTTGGTCTACAAAGGGTGGCGCAAAATATCGCCTTACGAAGCCAGCAATCATCCTGTTGTTCACGCCTGGAAAGTCCTCTTTACTTTTGTGTTCATTTCTTTTACACGACTGTTTTTTAGGGCGGGCGACCAGCGCAATCCCAACGACAACTGGGAAACGGCAGAAGCGCTATGGACGCAATTATTTAATCCGGGCGGCTGGAACCTAAGCCACATTTTTTTAGTTTCCGAAACCTACCGAAACGCCTTTTTGGTGTTCTTGGGGGGCATGGTACTGCATTGGTTACCAAAAAATTGGAAAGATTTCTTGCGCCGTAGCTGGATAAACTTACCCTTACCGGTTCAAGCGCTGGCCGCCTTGTTGGTGGTCTTTGTTTTGTACCAACTCATCGACGAAGAAGGGCAAACCTTTATTTATTTTCAGTTTTAATTTTGGGGGCAGCTTCGCCCGGGCTGTCCCTGCAAGCTGTTTTGCTTTGCCCCACACCTGCAAGTCGGGCCGGGGTTTGCTGCGCGCCACCGCGGCCCGTCAGCAGTTGCAGGGGCACAGCTTCAACAGGCTTTCCGTTCCATCCCTTGCCCGGATTTAGGTAAAGAAAATCATCTCTGCCCGAATCCCTTGCTTTCCGTTTTCTCGGTGCTTCAAGACCAAATCCCCTCCCAAATGACGCATCAATTCTCTACAAATCTTGAGACCAAAACCCATACCCGCTTTCCCTTTCAAGGTTCCCTTATCTGACTGTGACCAGGTAAATAACCTGCGCATTTGCTTTTCGGTCATTTCGGGTCCCTCGTTTTCAATAGATAGGCAAGAGCTATTGGCGGTTAAATGAATATGAGAGCCTTCTGGGGCCAATTTAATGGCATTATACAATAGGTTGCTAAGCACAACTTCTATAACACTTTGGGCACTAACGGCAAAATCTTGTGTGGTCTCAAAAGCTATGTTCAGCTGTTTATCCTCTAAGGCTTTTCGCCAAAAATCTACCTTTTGCTCTATGAGCGGAACTAAAGGAATTTTTTGTTTTTCGATTGCTTCGGCTTGATAGTGATAAAGCACCCATTGCATTAGGGAAGAGATGAACTCTATTAAGTCTTGCAATGCAACATTGAGCAACTTGGCATCTTTCTTGAGCGTATCATTCTGCGTATCATTGTTAGCATAACGCTCAAGCACTTCTTTTACCAAAACAATGGGTCGACGTAAATCATGGCCTAGTATTCCCAAAAAATTTGAAAGGAAACTATGCAGATCGCTCAATCTGCTTTCTCTTTTTTCAAGATAACTTAGTAATTCAGCTTGACGACGGAGCAATGACCGAACGCGTAATTCATTACTTACCTGACCGGCCAATACTTTGAGCGCGTATTTTTGCTCTTTATTTAACCTTCTGGGTCTCTTATCTATGACGCATAGGGTGCCCATAAGCATGCCCCCTGGACTTTTGATGGGATAGCCCGCATAGAACTGAATGTTAGGTTTGTTTGTAACTAAAGGGTTGTTGGCAAAGCGCTTATCTTTATGGGTGTTGGGAATGTAGAACAAAGATTCCTTTTGAATGGCATGGGCACAAAACGAAACTTGACGCGAAGTTTCCGTGATTCTAAGTCCGATTTTAGCTTTAAACCATTGACGATCTTGGTCTACCAAACTAATCAATGCTATTGGTGTTTGGCAAATGTTGGCGGCTAGCCGAACAAGCTCATCAAAGCATAACTCAGGAGGGCTGTCTAAAATCTTCAGACCTCTAAGCTGTTTTAGGCGCTCAGGCTCTTTCAACGGCAATGGGGCTTTTTCCATAGAATGCGTTGCTGTATTACCAGATTAAGATTTGCTTTTAAGAAAAAGCAGTTCAATATCATAAAATTAAAAAGTTTGTTATAACACTCATTTTTAGTTCGCACTTTCGGTTCTTTTTCCTTGTTTTACGGTAATGGAGTCTTTTTGTTATTTGCGGCCTGACCAAGCCGGCTTGGGTAGCGCTTTGGTTAGAAAGTACTTATCGGATCCTGAGTCTCTCAATTCGTTTTTTAGTGTTTCACCATTGAATCCGGACTGGACTCGGTTAATAGAAACCAAAGGCCAATATTTTAGCGATTCCATGCGTCAAAAATTGGTACAGGCTTTACAAGCGCAATATGGAGATTTAGCGGATAAGGCTACTTTAGCTCAAATCAAAAGTTTGGCATCTCCAAACACTTTTAGCCTTACCACCGGTCACCAGCTGAGCTTTGGAACCGGTCCACTCTTCTTCATTTACAAATTGGTATCTGTTGTTCGGCTTGCGGCCATGCTTAAGGAAAAGTATAACGAATATCATTTCGTTCCTATCTATTGGATGAATACAGAAGATCATGATTTAGAAGAGATTCGCCCGCTTCATTTGGCAGGGAAGACCTTTACCATGCCTCATGAGGATTTGGGTCAGGCAACAGGCCTTTATGGAACCCGGGAGCTGGAATCGGTGTGGAAAGAATTAGAAAGCCTATTGCCCAAATTCCCTGAATTCCAAAAGGGAATTGAAGAAATAAAGGATTGCTACCAACGCTCTTCCACGCTCGCCGAAGCCATACGAAGTTTGGTGGTTTCCTGGACCAAGGGCTCGGGTTTGTTGGTGCTGGATCAGAACGATGCCCAACTTAAGGCAGCTTTTGCACCCATTGCTTTTCAAGACATAATAAGCGAGCAAAGCGGTTCTTTGGTAGCCGAAACTACCGAGAAACTCGAGCACATGGGATTTAAGGGTCAAGTAATGCCCCGTGAAATCAATTTCTTTTACCATAGTGCTCAAGGCCGAAGACGGATTGTCCGTGATGCCGGTGGTTTTGCCGTATTGGATACGAACCTGTACTTTACTACGGAGACATTGCAAGCGGAGTTTCGACAGCATCCCGAGCGTTTTTCGCCCAATGTGGTTACGCGCCCTTTGTACCAAGAAACGATTCTCCCCAATTTGGCCTATGTGGGAGGTCCCGCAGAGGTGCATTATTGGCTTCAATACAAAAAAGTATTTGAGGCCTACCAAATTCCTTTTCCTTTAATACTGGCAAGAGACTCCTTTTTGGTGATTAAAGAGCGTCATCTTAAGCATATAAGGGCCGAAAATATTGAACTTACAGATTTTATAAAGAGTCCTGCAGCTGTTAAAGAATCCTTGGTGCGTAAAATGGAAGCCGTAGAAGAGGGAGGGCAAGGGGTAGATTTTCCTGAAGGGTTAATAGCTCAACTGGAGAACACCGAACATGCTGTTGACCGCTGGTTTGCCGATGTTGACCCGGGCATACTCAAAGCAGCTAAAGCGGCTTGGCATAAATACCATAAGCGGTTGGAAGGCCTGAATAAGAAACGCTTCGCCGCACTTAAAAACAAGCATGCCCACAGCTTGGCGTGGTTTCAAGACTTAGAACATACTGTTTTCCCGGGTCAAAATCTTCAGGAGCGCTACAACCATGTGTTAAGTTTGGGGGCTGATCCAAGGTTTACTTTTTCACAGTTGCTCAAATTTGCCGACCCCACAAAGCCGGGTTTGAAGGTTTTGGTTGACAAAGCGCCGGAGGACGAATAGAGACCGTTGACGCGTTGCTATTCTGGCGGCGATCCTGCCCTGACGCTGCGGTCAGGATTATAAACCCTGACGCTGCGGTCAGGATTATAAACCCTGACGCTACGGTCAGGGACTACGTCTTGCAAACACAACGCGTCAACGGTCTAATAGGGGGCAACGAAGCAAAAAAAAAGCCCCTACCGGGGCTTTCCTTAGTTTTTGATATATACTTTTTCTTTGATTCGAGCAGACTTGCCGGATAAGCCTCTCAGGTAATACAATTTGGCGCGACGCACTTTGCCGCGTTTCAAAACGGTCATACTGTCAAGGAAAGGAGAATTTTCCGGGAATACTCTTTCTACTCCTACACCGCTAGAGATTTTTCTTACAGTAAAGGTGGCCGTATTTCCTGATCCATTGCGCTGAATAACCACACCGGTATATTGCTGGATACGCTCCTTATTGCCTTCTTTAATTTTGTAATTCACAGCTACGGTATCTCCGGCTTTGAATTCGGGCAGTTCGTTTTTCTCTACAAACTGTTTTTCTACAAACTGAATCAACTCTGACATCGCTTCTTAGGATTACCTGAAATTGGGGTGCAAACATACGCTTTTTTCCTAACATATCCATCTTTATCAAATCCTAATCCTTATTTTTTTCCATAGCTCTTTGTTGAAGAAAACATGCCCTTATGCCGAACCCTTATGCAGGTTTTTGGAAATGCGTGGCCAAAAGTGCTATTTTTGTGGCTTAATTAGGATTTATGCACCGGAATCGTACGAATTACTTGGCATTTGTTGGAGGAGCTGTAGTACTTGCTGCTTTGTCGCGTCTGCTTCCTCATCCCCATAACTTTACTCCATTGGTAGGTATGGCTTTATTTGCCATGGCTTATATGCCCAAAGCTTGGCAAGCCATCGCACTTACTATGTTGAGTTATTTGCTTAGCGATGCCTTGGTGAATGCATTTTTGCATCCTGAAGCATCTGCCTGGTCGTACTTTGTATCCCCGACAGCACTTGGTGTTTATACGGGAATGCTTTTGGTTTCCGGTATTGGTTTTGCTTTAAAAAGCAAGCCCATAAAGCTTTCTCGTTTAATGGTTGGCAGTGTCTCCGGGTCTCTTGTATTTTACCTGGCCTCCAATACCGCTGTTTGGTTAGGCTCTGGTTTTTATGCCAAAAGCTTTACCGGCTGGTTGACCGCTTTGTATGCCGGTATTCCCTTTTACCAAGCCAACGATGTGTTGTCCTCTTTTTTCTTAAATCAAATCTTAGGAGATTTGTTTTTTACCGGCTTGCTCTTTGGCGCTTACGCCTTGGTGAATAATGGCAGCTTAAAACCGGCACGGATTGGTTCATGAACATGCCTCTTTCTTGGTGGGAATACCAAGATGCTTACCACAATACGGACCTTTGCATTGTTGGTGCAGGTATTGTTGGCCTGAGCACGGCGCTTTTTTATGCACAGCAGCGTCCCAAAGCAAAAATTGTAGTACTTGAGTCAGGCAACCGCCCTTCTGGCGCAAGCCTTAGGAATGCCGGTTTTGCTTGTTTTGGTTCCGTCGGCGAAATTGCCGATGACCTAAAGCACAGCAGCCTTGAAGCAACCATAGCACTTATTGGAGCAAGAAGGCGAGGCTTAGCACTTTTGCGAAAGATTCATGGCGATAAAGCCCTTTCTCTGGATGCCTGTGGCGGGTATGAGTTGTTCTTTTCGGAAGAAAAAGAAGCCGCAGAGCAAGCCTTGGATTTGCTTCCCAGGCTCAATCAAAGCTTATTGGAAGCCGGAGTATTTACAAAGGAGCTGTACCGTATAGTTAGGCCCTCCAATTGGCCACAAAATACATTCAAAGGACTTCATTTGGCCATTTTTCATGCGGAGGAAGCGGCAATAAATCCGGTGCATTTGTGGCAATCCCTCTTGCATAAATGCCTTAGTCTTGGAGTCCGTTATCAGCCGGGTGTGGCCTTAACCGCGCTACCCGATACCGAAGAAGGGAAGGGCTATTTGTGTTCCTGTTCCGGTGTTGAATTTAGGACCCGACGTTTGGTTATGGCCACCAATGCCTTTGCCCATCACTTTTTGCCAAATCAGGTTCAGCCTGCCCGTGCACAAGTATTGGTTAGTGCACCTTTGGGTAGGGATTTGCCTAGAGGAACTTTTCATCACCACAAGGGCTACAACTATTTTCGCTTTGTGGAAGGACGTTTATTGTTGGGAGGAGGAAGGCACCTGAACCCGCAGGCGGAAGAAAACCTAGAGGCCAACACCAGCGAAGAAATTCAGCACTACCTGCAAACCTTTGCCCAAGAAAAATTAGGCATTGAGGAACTGCAAATAGCCTACCGGTGGTCGGGATTTATGGGCCTGGGAAATGCCAAAATGCCAAAACTCGAAAAAGATGAAGAAGGTAGGGTTTGGGCGGTGCGTTTGGGGGGCATGGGGGTGGCCTTAGGAACCGAAATGGGCCAAAGAGCCGCCGCACTTTGTTTGGAAGAGTAAACCCCACCAGGGATGGAACAAGCTAGCCACTGAAGTTTGTGCCTTAGCGCACCAAAGCTGAGGAGGCGAAGGAACGAAGCCACCGCAAGCCATGGTGCGCTTAGGTAAAAACAAAGTGCTAGCTGAGACAGCCCGGCCCGGCTTCGGCCGGGGGTGGCCAAATCACAAAAATCAAGATGCTATACATAGGTCCTCACATGGGGCGGTGCTTCCTCGATAAATCGTATTTTTGGCGTGCAAACATGAAAAAGAAACCAACAGAGGCATTGGCGGCCTTGCAAAAAGGCTCCTTTTTACCGGTGTATATTTTTGCCGGAGGAGAAGGCTATTTTATGGATAAGGCCGATGCGATGCTTCAGCAGGCCCTGCTAAAAGAAGAGGAAAAGGCATTCAATCTGGATATTTTTTACGGGCCGGAAACCACGGCTGAGGCCATTCTTTCTGCGGCGCGCAGCTATCCTCTTATGGCCGAGCGGCGCTTGGTGTTGGTGCGTGAGGCTCAGGGACTTAAAAAGCCTGAATGGGCAAAACTGGCGGCTTATTTGCAGCAACCGGCGCAAACCACCGTATTGGCCTTATTGCATCGAAACAAAGCCTTGGACGGGCGCAGCAAAATAACCCAGTTGGCCAACAAAAGCCAAACGGTTCAGGTGGTGGATTGCCAGCCACTGAGCGAGGAAGCCTTAGTGGACTTTATCGTGCGTTATGCCGCAGAAAAAGAGTTGCGTTTTCATCCCAGAGCTGCTTTTGCTCTTAAGGAATTGCTGGGCACCAACCTAAGCCGAGTGGTTTCGGAAATCGATAAAATTGCCCTGGCGGTTCCTCCCAACGCCGAAATTCAGCTGCAAGAGGTGGCCGATAGGGTAGGCATGAGCCGCGAGTTTAACATTTTTGATTTGCCCGGTCTGCTGGCCGAAGGAAACCATATTCGGGTGCTTAGGATGGCCTTTTATATGGCCAAAAATCCAAACATGTATCCGCTGCCCATGATGGTTGGCACCTTTTACAACTTCTTTAGCAAGTTGTTTGCTATGCACAGCATTTACTTTGACAACCATCGAAGGCAAAAACGCGGCGAAGCCCCGCAGGATCCATTACGTATGGTTCGGATGTTTTACGAGCCAAGGGTCATTCAATCGGCCTTGAAGGTGTACGACATGGGGCGCACGGCCAAAGCGCTGCACGTAATTCGTGAATTTGACCACCGAAGCAAAGGCATGGGAACGGCAGCACCAACCCCTGACGGAGAGCTGCTTAAAGAATTTTTGTGGAAACTACTGAACGTTTGAATGGATGAAACAACTGTGGCTTATTAAATCGGAACCCTTTAAATATGCTTGGAGCCAATTGGTGCAAGACAAGCAAACCTTTTGGGACGGCGTTCGAAACTATCAGGCCAGAAACAATTTAAAGGCCATGAAGGCCGGAGATTTAGCTTTGTATTACCATTCCAACGAAGGAAAGGAAATAGTGGGCATTGCCCGCATTGTAAAGGAAGCTTATCCCGACCCCACAATTGACGACGAGCGCTGGGTAGCCGTAGATGTAGCGCCCGTTTTGGAATTGCCTAAACCGGTTGGTCTGGCTCAAATAAAAGAAGATCCGCTGCTGCAAAACATGGCCTTGGTTCGGCAAGGACGTTTGTCGGTTTGCCCTGTAACCGATCCTGAATTTTCTCGTATCTTAGAATTGGCGGGTGTAGAAAACCACCAATTTTAAGTATGAAACAACCGGAAAAAGGCAGCGGAAATCTTTTTACGCATCGTAGGCTTGAAGCCTTGACCCGAACTTCTCCATGGGTCATCTTTCCCATGGATTTGTTGCTTGCCTTTGGCATGGCTTTTTATGCTTGGCAGCTGTTGGGAGCCGAGCTCTTAAACTACGTTTGGTTGTTTTTCTTAGGGCTTTTTGTTTGGACCTTTATTGAATACAGCTTGCATCGCTTTGCATTTCATCGCAGGCCAAGGTCGGAGGCCGACAAAAAAAGGTTGTATATCATGCATGGGATTCACCACCATTACCCGCACGATGCCGATCGTTTGCTCATGCCCCCTTTTGTAAATCTGGCCATTGCCGCAAGTTTAACCGGATTTTTTGCGCTGTTTATGGGGAAATTGGTGTTTCTGTTTATGCCCGGGGTTATATTGGGCTATTTGACCTATGCCTTTATTCACTATTCTATACACCGCTACAAACCCTTTTTTCCATGGCTAAAACCTTTGTGGCGCAACCACAACCTGCACCATTTTAGGTATCCCAACATGGGTTTTGGCGTAAGTACTTTGCTTTGGGATAAAGTATTTGGCACCCTGCCGCCCAAACATCTGGGAGGGGACCAAAAGGGCTGACTCCCGGCTTATTCCAAATGCAAAAGCTCAGGATGAAAATCCAGATAAAGCCGTTTGGCTTCTCGGTCAATCCGACCAAACTTTTCGTCAATAAAGGGCAGCAACACTTCCTTTCCGGAATCGCTTAGTTTGGTTTTAAGTAGGGTATTGGGGCCATATTCGAGCACATCTTCTATGATTCCCCCGGAGCGCTCTTCGGCTCCAATTACTTCAAAACCAATGATTTCAAAATAGTAAAACCGTTGGGAATCATGCGCTAGTGAGGGAAGATGTTCCAAAGGCAAATACAATGCAGCGCCGGCGAGGGCAGAGGCTTGCTCGGTATTGGAAATCCCCTCAAAATGCACCACGGCTTTTTGGTTTTGCCAATGAAAGGCGACCATTTTATAGGGGACCAATTGCCCGGCTATATCCAAAAAAAATGCCTCTTTCGAGGCATAAGATTGTGGGTCGTCTACGTCTAAAAACAATTCCAAAGCGCCCTTTAGGCCATGTGGTTTTCTAACATAACCTACTAAAAAACAGGACGATTTATCCATGTTTATTCTGCTTTTTCCTCGCCTTCTTCCTCGGCTTTGCTTTCTTCAGCGGCGGCTTCAGGAGTTTCGGCTTCGGCCTCCGCTTTCGGAGCTTCGGCTTCGGCAGCTTCTGTTGCTTCTTCGCTAGCAGTTTCAGCGGCGGCAGCAGCAGCAGCGGCGTCTTCTTCCGCTTTTTGAGCAGCCATAGCTTCGGCCTCGGCGGCTTTAACGGCAGCTTCTCTAGCTTCGTTCACCTCTTTTTCTGCGGCCAAACGCTTGGCTTTGTCGGCTTCTTCGGCTTTACGCAAGCTGTCGGAATGACCGGAAATACGGGCTTCCTTATCGGCTTTCCAAGCTTCGTAGCGTTTTTCGGCTTCTGCTTCATCGAAAGCACCTTTGCGCACACCGTTCAATAGGTGGTTTTTGTACAAAGCTCCTTTGTAGGAAAGAATAGCACGTGCCGTGTCGCTGGTTTCGGCTCCGTTTTGCAGCCATTTTACGGCTTTTTCAATGTCCAATTCAATGGTAGCCGGCTGCGTGTTGGGGTTGTAGCTTCCCAAACGTTCGATGTAGCGTCCGTCTCTTGGAGCGCGCGCATCGGCGGCAATAATGTGGTAAAAGGGCTTGCCTTTGCGGCCTTGCCTTCTTAGGCGAATACGTACAGCCATGGTCCTTAAGATTAAGTGTTACTGTAATTTGAGCCGGCAAATATCTGTATTATTTTTGGATTATCCCTCTTTTTTCTCTTTTCTTTTTTTGGCGGCCTTTTCCTGCTGTCTGCGGTAGTTCCCCTCAAGCCGCTTAGGCGGGGCGGCGCTCCGGGGTCCCCCGAAGTTTCGGGGGCCTCCTCGCTGCACGCCCCGCCAAAGCGCCTTAAGGGAAAGCTACCTGCTTCCATCAGGGGCCGAAATCCACGCACTAAACTCTCCCAACATAATGGCTGTTGCTCCCCATACCCATTCTTGCTCCAACCAAAATCCCTTAGTATTCAAGGACATTCCTGAGGCAAGGGACAGCCGACGCTGACCTATCTCAGGCTCAGGAAATACTTTAGACAAAGGCATGGGATGCACCGAAGCCACTTCTTTAACTTCTCTTACAAATTCTAATGGACGTTCACTTATGGCCACAAAGGCTTGGACCCAAAAATTGCTTGGGGGAATGTACAAAGGACTTAAAGCCGCAATCATGCGGTAGGCCTCCGATTTAACCCCTAGCTCCTCCATCATTTCTCTTTGGGCAGCCGCTCCCTTGTGCGTGTCCAAGGGCTCAATTTTTCCGCCCGGAAGTCCCATTTGGTGGTCATGAACTCCACCGCCTGAACTCCGTTTGATTAAAGGAATATGCCACTGACCCTGAGCATTGGGGTAGAGTAAAATAAGGACCTCGCTTTCTTTAGGTTTTACACCTCTTGGAGGCGACAAAGGGCGCCCACCTACTAAGTAAGGGTTCTCTCCAAAACCGGGACTTGGGGTTTGGGCGCAACGTTCCAACCGTTGCTTTAAAGCCTCTGAAGTCATATGCAAATCTCGTAATTTTTAAAAGCTAAGCGATGTTTTAGCCTATGGCAAGGCGCTGTGCATTTTGTGTATTTTCGTGGCATGCGTTCAATTGCATGGATTTTGCTGGCATGTTGTATTGCAAGTTGCGGACGAGAGGAACATGCAGACAAAAGGATATTTAAGTACAACGAGCATTCGGGTATAACCTCGCTCGACCCGATCTATGCCCGAAATTTGGCCAATATTTGGGCGGTAAGTCAAATCTATGAGGGCCTTACTCGCTTGGATTCCGATGGAAAAGTTGTGCCGGCCCTTGCGCTTTCTTGGTCTTGCGATTCCTTAGCTCAAAGCTGGACTTTTGTTTTACGACAGCAAGTGTATTGGCATCCGCATCCCCAGCTAAAACCGGGGGCTACATTTTGTCCCGAGGATGCCAAAGCTTCTTTAGAAAGGGCGGCAAATCATCCTTTTACTCAGTGGCTTTTAGCCGATTTAGACAGCATTTGGGTTTCCGATAGCCACCAGCTTTCTATTGCTTTTAGTGGGCCAAAGCCTCAATTACCGGCCTTGCTTTCCATGCCTACCTTGGCGCTTTTGCCCAAAGAAATTTTGGAAAATGAGCAGTTGAGAAGCAAACCTTCCGGTACCGGCCCTTTTCATTTGGTGGCTTGGCACGAGCAAGAAAAGATGGTGTTGCGACGCTTTGAGGACTATTGGATGCAAGAACAGGGCAACCAACTTCCGTATTTAGACGGCATAAGCATTTCCTTTGTGAAAGACCTGCAAACGGCCAAATTGGACTTTTTGTTGGGGCGTTTGCACATGCTTCAAGGAGCTGAACCGGCATTGCAGGAGAGTCTTCGTCAAGAAATTAAAAAAGGGTCTGATTTTAAGGAGATTAATGGCATTTACTTAAACATAGAGTACATTGGCTTTCGTTTGGGTTCCAAGCATCCTGTTTGTCAAAAACCATTGCTTCGAAAGGCCTTAGCTGCCGCTTTAAACAAGGAGGAACTCATTCGCGAAGTGCGGGCCGGCTTGGGTGAGCCTGCAAATCGAGGGTTTTGCCCTCCGGTGCTTAGTTCAGGGGGAGTTCCTGTGGAAAAAATTTATCCCGATTCCATAGCCTTCTGGGTGCAGGAAGCCGGTTTTGAAAACCCCTCGCAAGTTCCTGAATTTGTGTTGCACACAGACCCTGCTTATGCTGCATTTACTACGGCCATTGTGGGTCAATGGAGGGCTGCAGGCTTTCAAGTGCGTTCAGAAATTATGGATAGAAGCAGTCTAAAAGCCGCTGTGGCTCAAGGGCAGTTGGATTGTTTTAGAGCTTCGTGGATTGCAGATTATCCCGATCCATTGAACGTCCTTTCTTTGTTCGATGCGGATTTAAAAGCTCCCAATGGCCCTAACTATACGCAGTTTGAACACCCGGAGGTACAAGAATTGTTGCAAAAAGCGGCTCGGCTGGCTCCTGGGCCCGAAAGGCAGGCATTGGTGCGGCAAATTGAATGGCTGTTAAGACAAGAAATGCCTGTTATACCTGTGTATTACGACGTTTCTCAACGTTTTATCGGGTCGAATGTAACAGGCATGGAGCCCAATCCAATGAACCATCTGGATTTACGGAAGGTACGCTTAGAAGCTCCCTAGAGCCTTTGTTAGTTATTAAACCAACCTTGCTGACGATTGAGTTTAAGGGCCTGTAGCAGCGTGCTTTTTACGTTGATGGTAAAGTTGTAGCTTTTTCTAAATCCAAAGGGAATAACGCTAAACCGCATTTCCCAGCAGTGCATGTCCCGGTAAATTTCAAAGCTGGAGGTGGTAATTTGATCGTTGGCCAAATCGTAATTTACGTCGGCAACTACTTTCCACTTGGGTGTTAGGTTAAGTTCTCCTCGGACCCCAATGGTATGAGTTAGCGTGCTTCGGTCAAAGGGACGATTGTACACGATATTGTAATTCAGCCCCAAACTGTAAGGCACATTAAAATCTACAAAATATCGGTCGTACATGGGGTCGTTAAGTACCGCCTTTTCTTGTTCGTTAAGTTGGCTTTGGTCCTGCTTTCTTTGGCCTCGCAGGGTGAAATTCAAGGCTAAATTCATATTGGTGAGGCGAAACAGACCTCCTTTTTCCCATTCGAATCGATTGATTCTTCTTGGAGAATTATTGATGTACTGGAACTGATAGGGGTCAAAAGCCATATTCAGGTTAATGCCAATTAGGTCGAACAGAGTTGTACGTCCACCTATGGTTAAGGGGCTAAGATTTAAGGAGTCACGTGCCAAATCGTAGCTGATGTTTAGCCGGAGTTGCTCAATCAATGGAATGCGTTTGTCTTCCAAAACCGAGTCTTTGGCTGAAGGCCCCAATTTAGCTTCTAAACGGTTGTTTATGCCCAAACTTACAATGCCAGCTTGGCCTTGGGCGCTGGCGCCATATAAACCGATTTGATTTGGACTGTAGCTGGCTACGGAGCCGTTTGGTCCATAATAGCCCGTTCTATAATCTCCCAAATCTGGACGGTAGGTAAAGTTGAGCGCAGGCGAAAGGGTGTGCCGTATTCCTTTTAATCGTTTGCTTTTAAAGCGCAGGGTTGAAAAAACATTGGTAGAAAGGTTGGCAGAGATATCCAACTGTCTGGCTGAACTGAATTTGCGAAGGGTGTCGTTGAGTACGGTTTGAGAACTGGGGTCGAAATTTCGTTCCAGAGCCCATAAGTGCCAACGCTCATCGTATCTAACCTGAGGGGTTAAGAAGAAAAATTTCAGCAGGGTTAGGTTGGTATTCATGTTTAACTCATGGCGCATGCCTGCGTTGGTATTTCCAATTTCTCGCATAGGATTTGCAGACAACAGGCTGTCTAAGGTGGTAATTTGGTTGGCTGTCTGCAACCTATAGGTTAGACCTATGTTCTCGTACCATCTGGGCTTACCAAGAGCCTGAGCCCGTTTGAATGGATTGATACGGCTCATATTTAATACCAGCTCAGGCAAGGTAAAGGTTACTGCTCCGGTTTGTGTGTTTTGAAAATGCCTTAAGCCGCCGGTCAGGTTAAATGGACTGCCTCTAAAAGATTTAGAAAAGTTAATGTTCGAGTTGAACTGGTTTTGTACAATGCCCTCTACATTACCGCTGTTGAGTCGGTTAAATCCCTGCGTTTGGACATTAACGTCGGCTTTAAAGGTAAAGGTGGGATGAGATTTTGGATCCTGTTGGTGATTCCAATGGAAACTAAAATCTCGACTCAAACTAAAATCCTCCAAAATTTGGGGGTCACCCGATTGAAACTGAGAAAATTTTACGCTAACCTCTCCTTGATTTTTGTATCTGTTTTTGTAGCGAAGCTGGGTTCTTGCGCCAAAACTAAGGCTGGTAAAAATATCGCCTGTAACCATAAGGTCCAGCTTGTCGCTTAAGGAAAAATAATAGCCAAAATTTCTAAGGAAAAAGCCAAAGCCTTCTTGCTCTCCATATTCCGGGAAAATAATGCCGGAGCTACGTGTTTCCTGGCTTGGGAAAAAACCAAAGGGCAGGGCCAATGGAGTAGGGACTTCGGAGATTCTTAACACAGCAGGACCGGTGACCACTTTGTCGTCCGGTATTACTTTGGCCTTGCCAGTGGCTATGTCAAAGTGGGGGTGTTCTTTATCCGAGCAGGTAGTGAACCGGGCGTTTTTGATGTACAATACCTCATTTGCTTCTTTTTTAGCCAAATCGCCATGCAAATAGGTTTCGCCATCCTGGGTTACCGCATCGCGGATTAAACCTCGTTTGGTTTTGAAATTATAATCCATTTCTATGGCATCAAAGGCATCTTGCCCTTCGGCAAAATAGGGCCTGCCATGAGGGTTTCCGGAGCTGTCCCTTCGTGGTTCGGCATGGAGCCTGGTGGTTTCCATGTCAATTTCCATATAGCCTGCATCTAAGGCTATACTTTCGTAATTTACTTTTACACTGTCGTAAAAGAAAAGTCTTCGGTTTTTGACGTTAAACACAATGGAATCGCCTGCCTCATACTCCACAGGGGCATCCAGTGGACTTGGTTTGGCAGGCTTTCCGGAGTCAGGCGGTGTGGCTGTACTGTCTGGATTTTGGAGGGTTGGGGCTTCCAGTTTTGTACTGTCGTTTGATTGCGAGAGAATAGGGCTCGGGCTGGCAAGTGTTGTACTATCTGCGAAACCTTTGCCTTGTCGTCCTTCGGGGGCATTGCTTGTCTCTTTTTGACCACGACACCCCACCAGAATTGTTATTAACCCTGTGAAGAAAAAAATGGATATGTAGCGGAAGCCCTTCAAGTCTGGCCTTAAATTTGCACTAACTCAACTATGATGTGGGCAAAGCTAATTAAAAGGCAGGTGCAATTCATGAGCAAGCGAAGCTTAGCCGTCGGCTTGTGGTTGATAGGCTCATGTGTTTTTGCGCAAGGAGTAAAAACGGTGGTTATTGATGCCGGGCATGGGGGAAAAGATCCAGGTTGCCATGGAAGCATGATCAATGAAAAGGAAGTGTGTCTCAACATATCGCTCGCCCTAGGTGCACTCATAAAAGAGTACTTTCCTGATGTAAAGGTTGTATATACCCGCAAAACCGATGTGTTTGTTGAGCTTTATAAACGTGCTTCTATTGCCAATAAAGCCAAAGCAGATTTATTTATATGCATCCATGTAAATGCTGCGGGAAGTGCCGCCGCACATGGCGCCGAAACTTATGTATTGGGACTTCACCGAACCGATGACAATTTGGCCGTGGCCAAGCGTGAAAACGCAGCGGTCGTTTTGGAGGATAATTACGAAGAAAATTACGAGGGTTTTGACCCCAATTCGGACGAAGGAAACATCATTTTTTCCTTGTATCAATCGGCCTACTTAAATCAGAGCTTGGAGTTTGCCGGCCATGTGCAACATTATTTTGTGGAGCATGCCGGACGACACAACCGGGGCGTTCGTCAGGCTGGTTTTTTGGTATTGGTCAAAACCGCCATGCCCTCTGTGCTCATTGAAACCGGTTTTGCTACCAATCCGGCCGAAGAAAAGTTTCTGGCCTCCAAGCAAGGAGTGCAAAAAATGGCCGAATCCTTGTTTATGGCTTTTGCTCGCTATAAAAAGTCGCGCGAAGGAGCCAAATATGCCGGTATGGCTAAGGTTTTTCCTCATTTAAAAGAGCACCATAGTCCCGGAAGCCATGCTCCTTCCTCAGAAAGTCCTGAGGCTCCCCCCGCTAAGTCTAAGGAGGGTGTCCACTTTGCCGTGCAATTTATGTCCTCAAAAGAGCAAATTCCGCTGAGTGACCCTAGGTTGAAAAAGATTCCTGAAGTTCATGTGTACGACCAAAACGACGGGTGGTACAGGTATTTAAGTGGTTGGACTTCAAATTACAATGAAATCCTAAGCATTAAAGATAACGTACACAGCCTGGGGTATACCGATGCTTTTTTGGTGGCCTACAACAATGGACAGAAAATTGGAATAAGCGAAGCTTTAAGCATAGTCGGCAAAAAGGACTAAGTTTGTGTCCTTATGCATTTTTAAACGCATAACGTGAAGATTAAAATAAGCAGAGAAGCACGGATTGGATTGTTGGTAACCCTCACCTTGGCAGGAAGTATTTGGGGGTTTTATTACCTCAAAGGCATTGATTTGTTCATTACCTCTCGGTCCTATTTTGTGGTGTACCCGCATGCCGGTTTTATAGAGCCCGCCACTCCGGTGGTCGTAAACGGATACCAAGTGGGTATGGTAGCTGAAACAGAACTGCTTGATGGTTCTATGGGAACCATTTTGGTAAAGTTGCGCATCAACGAAGACGATTTGTTTATTGATAAGGCCACCACAGCAACCATTACCTCTCCCGGGCTTATTTCTTCCAACGTTATTGACTTGGAGTTGGGCAGGAGCGGTGTGGCCGCTGAAGAGGGAGATACCCTCACCGCCGGCGAATCCGTAGGCCTTGAAGCCACCGTTATGAACATGGTAGCTCCTATTTCGGATAAGGCCAACCGCTTACTTGCAAGCCTGGATTCAGCCATGCAGCCTGTAAATAAACACCTTCCCGGAATCCTGGAGAACTTAGAAAGTACCAGCAACCAAGTGGATGTAATGCTGGCCGAGAATCAGCAAAACCTTAAATCCTCCCTCAAAAGCTTGCGCGAAGTAATGGCTACCTTGGAGTCCAATAAAGGAAAACTGGATTCCATATTTGCTCAAGCCGATCGCTTCACCGACACACTTGCAGCTATGCCGCTTAGAAACACGCTTGACCGGGTTTCTAAGGCAGTCCAAGGAGTGGAAACACTATTGGCAGGGATTCAAGAAGGAGAAGGCAGTCTTGGCGCTTTGGTAAAGGACCGCAGTTTGTATAATAAGCTGGATAGCGCCTCCTTAAATCTTTCGAATCTGCTCTACGACTTAGAGCACCATCCCGAACGCTACTTGCACTTTTCTTTGATTCATATCAACAAGGCCAAGAAAAAGAAGGATGACACGCCGTAAACGGATTAATCCCCGCATGCAAACTTTCCTTGCCTTTTTGTAGTTTCGTAAGTGAGCCTTGCTTGTATTGCTAATTAATGAGGATTGGATGATTGAACAAATAGCTTTTGCTTTAGCCTTAGGCCTTGCCACCTTCCTTTTTGTGAAAAGCATAAAGAGGATTCGAAGAAATATTTTCTTGGGCCGACCACTGCCTCTGAACGACAGAAAATCAGAACGTTGGAAACTTATGGCCATGGTGGCCATGGGGCAGTCCAAAATGGTGAAACGTCCTGTGGCAGGCTTTTTTCACTTCCTTATCTATGCGGGTTTTGTACTCATTAATATTGAGGTTTTGGAAATTGTCTTGGATGGACTTTTAGGAACCCATCGACTGTTTTCCGCACCCTTAGGAGGTTTTTACCCTATTGTTATTGGCTTTTTTGAAGTTTTAGCTGTGGCCGTTTTATTGGCCTGTGTGGTTTTTCTCTACCGAAGGCATATTAGTAAGGTACGCCGCCTGAATTTGCGTGAAATGAAAGGTTGGCCGCAAAAAGATGCTACCAATATATTGGTCATTGAAATCGTGTTGATGCTTGCTCTACTGGTGATGAATGCAGCAGAAGGTGCATTCCCTGAACCTTACCAAACACCGGCTCCTTTTCTAGTTAGCGGTCTGTTAAGTCCAATATTTGCCGGATGGAGCTACGAAAGCCTGCATGTTTTAGAACGCGTTTGTTGGTGGGGACACATTTTAGGCATCTTGGCATTTTTGAATTACTTACCCTTCTCCAAGCACTTTCACATTATTTTGGCATTTCCTACGGTATGGTACAGCAAGCTTAAGCCCAAGGGAGCCTTCGATAATTTAGAGGCCGTTAAAAAAGAGGTAGAGCTCATGATGGATCCCAACGCAGATCCGTATGCAGCACCTGCTCCTGATGCCTCCACCGAGCCCGTAAAATTTGGGGCAAAAGACGTGCGCGATTTGTCATGGAAGCAATTGCTGGACGCATACAGCTGCACGGAATGCGGCAGATGTACCTCTGAATGTCCGGCAAACCAAACCGGTAAACTGCTTTCTCCACGCAAAATCATGATGGATACCCGCGACCGACTCGAAGAAGTGGGTAAGGGGATAGACGCGCAGGGACCTGACTTTAAGGACGAGAAGCAGCTGCTTGGCGATTATATCAGCGAGGAAGAGCTATGGGCGTGCACTACCTGCAATGCCTGCACAGAGGCTTGCCCGGTTAATTTAGACCCCCTTAGCATTATCGTTGATTTGCGTAGAGATTTGGTAATGGAGCAATCCAAGGCCCCGGCTTCGCTCAATGCAATGTTTACTAATGTAGAAAACAACGGCGCCCCTTGGCAGTTTTCGCCGCAAGACCGAGGAAAATGGGCCGAAGAATTATCCCAATCATGAGTGATTTTAAAGTAGCAACTATGGCCGAAATGGCCGCCGAAGGTAAAAGCCCCGATGTGCTCTTTTGGGTAGGTTGCGCCGGTAGTTTCGACGACCGTGCCAAACGAGTAACCAAAAGCCTAGCCAAAATTCTGCACTCCATCGGCCTTTCATTTGCTATTCTAGGCTCAGAAGAATCTTGTACCGGCGATCCGGCCAAAAGAGCCGGAAATGAATTTCTATTCCAAATGATGGCTTTTCAAAACATTCAGGTGTTGAATGGGTATGGGGTAAAACGAATAGTAACTGCCTGTCCTCATTGTTTTAATACGCTCCGAAACGAGTATCCTGAGCTGGGTGGACATTTTGAAGTGGTGCATCATAGCCAATTGCTCCAACAATTGCTCAACGAAGGCAAACTCCGCATTGAAGGAGGCTCTTTTAAAGGCAAGCGAATTACTTTTCACGACCCTTGCTACTTAGGGCGGGCAAACGAGGAGTATGAAGCCCCCAGAGCCCTTATTCAAAAGCTCGATGCAGAAATGCTCGAAATGAAACGAAGCCGCGCTAAAGGGCTTTGTTGTGGTGCCGGTGGGGCGCAAATGTTTAAAGAAGCAGAACCCGGCGATAGAGAAGTGAACCATGCCCGCGCCGAAGAGGCCTTAGAGCTAAAACCCGATGTGATTGCCGTGGGCTGCCCCTTTTGCAATACCATGATGACCGACGGAGTAAAACATTACGAAAAAGAAACCCAAACTTCGGTGCTCGACCTCGCCGAATTAATTGCCCAAGCCAATGATCTTTGAGATCCCAAAAGAATTTTCCGATCAAACCAAACTGTGGTTTTTCTTGGCAGAAAAACCCTTTTCGGATCAGCAAACAGAGTCCATTCGCCAGGCATCCGTGCACTTTACCCAAGAATGGGCAGCCCATGGCAAAGCCTTGAGAGCTGCGCTTCATGTGGTGCAAAACCAGGCCTTGGTGCTTATGGCCGATGAATCGGTGCAACAAGCCACCGGTTGCTCCATCGATAAAGCCATGCATTTTATACGGGATTGGGAACAAAAACTAGGCATTAGACTCACCAATAGAATGTTGCTGCCTCTTTTAACCAAGGAAGGCTTAAAGATCATTTCTCCTGATGACCTGGAAAAAACAGGAATTATTGAATCGAAGCTTTGGAACGTATATGTTGATAGGGCAGGAGAGTACAGAAGAAACGCTACCATTCCACTGGCTCAAAGTTGGGCTGCAAGATATTTGCCTGTTTAGTATTGCAGATTCTCTACGAACTACTATCTTTGCACCTCCAAAGAGATTAACATGAAAGAAGGAATTCACCCCAAAGAATATCGCTTAGTTGTATTTAAAGACGTTTCCAACGATTTTTCTTTTCTCACACGCTCTTGTGTGCCTACCAAAGAAACCGTTGAATGGGAAGACGGCAACGAGTATCCTTTGTTCAAAGTCGAAATTTCCAATACTTCGCACCCTTACTTTACAGGTAAGATGAAGTTGATCGACACCGCAGGACGGGTAGACAAGTTCATGAATCGCTACAAAACGCACAAATCGCGCGCTCAAAAGAAAAGCAACGAAGGTTAAATCCTTCGCCGGAATCCTTCGAAGATAGAAAACCAGTTCAAGGAAAAATATTCCATCGTTTTTCTGAAGATGATACAAAGGCCCCTTTAATTGGGGCTTTTTTGTTTTCTAACATGTAAATAAATCCGGTAGCGAACCCGAATCTTTTATCGGAGCACCCGGCCCGGATGCTGCGGAAAGCCCACAGCAACTCCATTTAGGGAGCCGTGGGCTGTGGAGGCCCCCGATGCTTCGGGGGACCCCGCAAGCCCCGGAACCCTTAATGAAGGGGCGAGGACTTGCAGCAAGCAGCCGGAAAAGCCGGCCAAATTCACACCATTCCCCATTTACCATTCATCCTTCGTATTTTCGAACCATGATTGCAACCTTGTTCGACGACCCCGAATTGAAGCCGCACTTGTATCCTTTTAGCGCGGCACGACCTATAGCAGACATTCGCTTAGGTGGGCTTACGCTGCTTGAAAAATGGCAGTCGGATATGCCGGACCTGGAATGGCAGCATGCTACTTCGACCTTGCTTCAGCCCTTGTATCCTAAAAAATCCGAGGATTCCAAACTGTGGATTTCAGGAGCTCTATTGCCTGATTACGAGATTGTTAAGGCCATATCAGAACTACCGCCGGCGCATACCCTCACCACCCCTGAAGGCGAGATTTTGGCTTGGCATCACGAAGGTCAAGGACAGCACCCCTGGGAAGCCGGGCAATCGCCTGCGCAAACCCGAACGTACAGCAGGCCGGTTCAGCGCTTTACCCGTATATGGCAGGTGTTTGAGCTATTGCATCAAGAAATTAAGCGCGACATTCAACGAGTTGGTGCCCGCCCCCAAGCGCTTCCTGCAAGCGCCGGAGTAACCATAATTGGAGACCCCAAACTCGTATTCATGGCCCCCGGGGCAAAGGCTTTGGCTTGTACCCTCAACACAAGCGCAGGTCCCATTTTTTTGGATGAGGATAGCGAAATTATGGAAGGAGTCAACGTTCGGGGGCCCCTGTTTTTGGGCAAACACAGTACGCTAAAGATGGGCGCAAAAGTGTATGGCGCAGTAGCTACGGGTCCTGAAGTTAAATTGGGCGGCGAGGTAAGTCAGGTGCAAGTGCAAGGCTACAGCAACAAAGGGCACGACGGATTTTTGGGGCACAGCATGCTGGGCGAATGGTGCAATTTAGGCGCAGATACCAACAACTCCAACCTAAAAAACAACTACGCACCCGTAAAGCTTTGGAATGCGGCAATGGGCCGTTTCGAGGCCACAGGCCTCACCTTTTGCGGCCTCTTTATGGGCGACCACAGCAAATGCGGCATCAACACCATGTTCAATACCGGCACCGTAGTGGGCTTTAGTGCCAACATATTTGGCAGCGGTTTTCCACGCAACTGGATTCCCGATTTTAGTTGGGGAGGAGCCGCAGGCTTTAGCAAATACAAACTCGACGCCGCTATCGAAACCGCCACGCGTATGATGGAACGCCGCGGCCTAAGCTTTGATGACCGCCACAGGCGCGTATTTCAAAGCCTTTTTGAGGAGTCGGTAAGCAACTAAACGAATACACATTGTTTGTTTTGGCCGCCGGACGGGCTTTCCGCTATAGTCCTCGGTCCTCCATTAAGGGCTGCGTGGCTTACGGGGTCCCCCGAAGCATCGGGGGCCTCCGCAGCCTGCGCATCCCTAAATGGAGGACCTGTGGGCTGCCGCTGCAATCCCTGGCGGAGGAGACATGAGATTGTTGATGCATTGCTGTTCCCGCGGTAATCCTGCCCTCAGACTGGGGTCTACATTTAAGTACCTTAAAAACACAAGGCGTAAACAGCCTCACTTTTATTTATAGCCTTTATTGGTTCAACAGCCTTTAGGGCCTGAATTTGGAGCTCAACAACAGGTCATACCTAAGCGGATATGGGAAGAAAGGCTCATTGGTTCGGGAACAGGGTACTTATTTCCTGCTCTATGGACGGTAAAAACTCCAAACTTAATCGTTCTATTACGGGGTAATGCTTCAGCCAAAGTTCAATGGTTTGCTCCGGGGAATTAAAGTTGGGGCGGCGCTTTTGAAATCTGTGAATGGTTTGTGCCATATAGCTTTTGTCACCGTACTTTTCTAACCAAGCCTGCGATTTCATATAGCCAAAAACCCGCTGAAAATCAGGAGTAAATGCCTCTTGCTTTTGTTCAAGTGTTTCATGGAAGGTTAGGCAAAATGTTTCAAGGGCCTTGGGGTGAAAAAGCCCCCAATGCCTGCCTAGATAGTGGTCGAGCAATACGTCTGCAATAACTCCGGAATAATGACGAATGTGTGGAAAAAAAATGGCTCGAATTTCACGAATGCATGGATGGCTGTCGGTATATTGGTCGATATGCCGGTGTATCGCTAAACCTTGCCTCATTTCGGAATTCCAATCGGGTACTTTGGGGTTTTCCAAAAAGTCTCCCATCATATTGCCCAATTGAGTTTCGGCTGAATAATTGCGACTTAGCCAGGCATGTCCTAAAAAATTCACGGCCTAAAAATAGAATTATATAACGGGAGCTAAAAGGCCTATTTTTGCAGGATATGGATAAATTACTTCTGCTTCATGGCTTAAACGAGTGGGATGGAATGTGGCAAGGCATGTTTCCCTATCTGGATTCAACAGTGGAGGTGAAAGCCGTCAATTTTCCCGGCTTTGGTGGAACGGCTGAGCCACTTCAGCCCTCATTCGGTCCCCGGGAGATGGCTCATTGGCTCTCTGCACAAGAGTGGTTTCAGGCTGAGGAAAAGTGGCATGTGGCAGGGCATTCCATGGGCGGTTATGTGGCTTTTGAACTGCTTAGTTTGTGTCCTGAAAAGCTATGCAGCGTAATGGCCATTAATAGCACGGCTGAAGCCGACAATGGGCAGCGCAAGCGCAACCGAAACCGAACCATAGCCTTGCTTCAGCAAAAGCCGGCATTGTATTTTAAAGAGTTTGAGCAACTGCTTTTTTCTTCTTTGCCTATGGATACTCCCCCTCAGGTGTTGGAGGAATTCAGAAGCCAATGGACTTCCATTGCCCCTGGTTTTTTGATTACCGTATTGACAGGTCTTAGAGATAGGCCATCGTATTGGGAAGTATTGGCCAATACCAAGGTTCCTTGGTGTTTTTTTCAAGGCAATCAAGATCCCTTAATAGACATGTCTGTTTTTAATGAGCGCATGCTTCCATGGCCGAATCGTTGCCTGCGCTTTACGGGAGGGCATTTGCTTCCATTAGAAATGCCGCAGCGTTTGGCAGAGGCCCTTCTAATGCAAATGCGCCAAGTAGTGCGTGCGGCTGCCCGGTAATTATGCTTAATTTTGAGCCATGCAAACGGCTGCATATTATACCTTGGGCTGTAAGCTCAATTTTGCGGAAACCTCTACCATTGCAAGGCAACTGGAGGAAGCAGGAATTCAAAGGGTTGACTTTGAACAAGGTGCCGATGTCTATGTGATCAATACGTGTTCGGTTACAGACCATGCGGACCGCAAATGCAAAAAGGTAGTAGCGGAGGCCAAACGGATGAATCCAGAGGCCAAAATAGTAGTGGTGGGCTGTTATGCTCAATTAAAGCCGGAGGAAATTGCTGAAATTCCGGGAGTTAACCTGGTATTGGGTGCCCGCGAAAAGTTCAATGCGCTCTCATTTTTAAACGATTTGCCGGATAGGCAAGAAAAAGCCAGCATTGCACGGGTGCATATTAAAGAAACCCGGCAATTTCACCATGGCTTTTCCTACGGCGATCGCACCCGTACGTTTTTAAAGGTACAGGACGGTTGCGATTATTTTTGCTCTTTTTGTACCATTCCTTTGGCCCGCGGAAGGAGCAGAAATCCAAGCATTGCGGAGGTTTTAGAACAGGCAAAAGCAGCCAAAGAAAAAGGTGCGGCCGAACTTGTACTTACAGGGGTCAATATTGGTGATTTTGGTAAGTCCAATGGAGAAACTTTTTCTGAGCTGGTAAAAGCGCTCGACCAGGAGCCGTGCATGCCCAGAATACGGATAAGCAGCATTGAGCCCAATTTGCTAAGTACGGAAATTATTGAGCGAGTTGCAGCAAGTAAGGTGTTTCAACCGCATTTTCACATTCCGTTGCAAAGCGGGTCGGATAGTCTGCTCAAAGCCATGCGCCGCAGGTACAGAACCGAACTTTATGCCAATCGAGTTGCCAAAATTAAGGCACTCATGCCTCATGCATCTATAGGTGTGGACGTTATCGTAGGCTTTCCCGGAGAAACCGAAGCGCTTTTCGAAGAAACCTATGCTTTTTTGCAATCTTTAGAGATTTCCTATTTGCATGTGTTTACTTATTCAGAGCGCCCGAACACTACCGCTTTAAGGCTTTCCGGCTCGGTACCCTTTAAGGTGCGAAAAGAACGCAATAAGCGCCTGCGTATTTTGTCGGATAAGATGCAGGAGGCGCATTACCAAAAGCATTTGGGCTCTCAACGGGAGGTCCTCTGGGAACATCAGGGGCAAGATCAGCACATGTTGGGCTACACCGACAATTACATTCGGGTAGTTAAAGCCTATGACCCCGAATTTGCCAACGAAACCGAAACCGTTAAGCTGGACAAAATAGATCCGGAACAGGGCTGGGTGCTTACCAAGTCCATAATAACTGCAGATAATATACCGGCGGGTCTTAAACACCGACTCGTACAACCCTAATCTTATGTTTCCAACATTAAATTATTTAATAAACTACCTGTTTGGCACTGAACTAAGTTTGGAGTTTCCTCCTTCTTTTGGCACGCTTGTGGCCTTGAGTTTTATTGCTGCGGCTTGGGTCTTAATGAACGAGTTAAAGCGGAAAGAGTCGCTCGGCTTGGTGCAAGGTAAAACCTTAGAAATTGAGGTCGGAAAACCCGCATCTCCGGGTGAATTGGCCGGGCAGTTTGCTTTAGGCTTTGTTTTGGGACTTAAATTGGTTGGGGCTTATATGGATGCCGATGTGTTTAGAATCAATCCCCAAGCTTATTTGCTTAGCACCCAAGGCAGCTTAATTGGCGGCTTGTTAGGAGGAGCCCTTTTTGCCTTTTTAAGGTACCGCGACAAACAGAAAAAAGCCTTGCCCAAGCCTGAAAAAAAGAAGGTTTTGTTGCGTCCTTACGAAATGACCGGTAGCATTACCATTGCTGCTGCTATTTCCGGTCTCATTGGGGCAAAAATTTTTCACCAGTTGGAATATTTCGATCAGTTTATCCAAGACCCCATTGGAAATTTAATTTCAGCTTCCGGTTTAACGTTTTATGGTGGTCTTATTGGCGGCTTTTTAGGTGTTTGGTGGTTTGCCAGGCGCCAAAAGCTAAAGCTCATCCATATTGCCGATGCGGTGGCCCCCGGACTTATTTTGGCTTACGCTTTAGGACGCATTGGCTGTGGATTATCCGGCGATGGCGATTGGGGCATTGTGAACTCCGCGTATCGAATTACAGAGGACCGAACTTATGTTATGGTACCTAAGGAGGATTTTGAAACAGACATTCGCCAGGATGGAGTATATCGATATTTTGCTGAAAGCCCCCAGGAGGTAGATCATGCCTATTATCCTAAGCCTCAAGCCCTATCTTTTTTGCCGGACTGGTTGTTTGCCTTTGATTTCCCTCATAATGTAAACAGGGAAGGAATTCCTATGCCTGAATGCCAAGGAACAGAAATGACCTATTGCAGCCGCTTACCCATGCCTGTTTTTCCAACCATGGTATATGAAACCATTATGGGTTTGCTGATTTTTTTGGTTTTGTGGTTTGGTCGAAAACGATGGAGCGTTCCGGGACAAATTTTTATGTGGTACTTAATGCTTAATGGTTTGGAGCGCTTTGTAATTGAACAGATTCGTGTCAATTCAGAAATGCAATTCTTGGGAATTACCCTTACCCAAGCAGAATTGATAGGTGCGCTTCTTTTTGCCGGCGGTTTACTGGGCATTGTTTTTATTCGAAAACTTAGTCCATGGTTGCAAAAGCTGTAGGCTGGGATTCCGATTTTCAGCAAAAGGTACGGACGGAACTTCATGCCGCAGGAAGGTATTTGGCGGAAGCTTTTCAGAGTTTCGACAGACAAAGGGTGGAGTATAAGGGAACGCACGACTTAGTTAGCTATGTAGACAGGGAAACCGAGGCCATGCTTACCAAAGCCTTGGCTAAAATTGCGCCGGAATTTGCCATGTGGGGCGAAGAACAAGGCGACCAAAGAAGGGGAGGAGGGGATTATTGGATTTTAGATCCCTTAGATGGAACTACCAATTTCATTCATGGATTACCCCATTTTGCCATAAGTCTGGCCATGGTAAAGGGTGGAAACATAGTGGCCGGTCTAATTTTGGAACCGCTTAGCGGAGAACTTTTTGAAGCTTGGCAGGGTGAGTCGGCACGGATGAATGGGGAAACCCTAAAAGTGAGTAGTAAGGAAAGCCTAAACCAGAGCTTGATTGCGACCGGTTTCCCGGTGAAAAATACCGAAGATGCCGAACACATTGCGGAATGGGTACCAAAACTTATGCGGAATACCCGAGGTCTTAGACGCTATGGAAGTGCAGCTATTGATTTGGCATGGACAGCCAAAGGAATTTACGAAGGCTTTTACGAAATTGGTCTAAGCCCTTGGGATGTGGCTGCCGGTGCGTATATTGTAGAAATGGCCGGAGGCAAAGTCTCCGGAATTCAATCCGATAAAGACTGGCTATATGAGGGACAAATTTTGGCTACGAATGGGAAAATCCATGAACCGCTTCGGCATTTGCTTGATTGGTAGCTTTGTACTGCCTCTTTCCTTTGCTTTTGCTCAACAACCTCAAGAAGCTACTTCCCCTGAGTATAAAAAAGTATTCCGCTTTTCTATAGAAGAGGAAATCGCCGCACCCGCTGCTAAGCTCACCGAAATGGCTTTGGAAGAATCTAAAGCTTGGGGCGCCGACTTGGTCTTGGTGGAAATGGATACTTACGGAGGGGCCGTAGATGCGGCCGACGAAATTCGAACCGCACTCTTGAGTCATTCTACTCCGGTATGGGTATTTGTTAAAAACAACGCGGCTTCGGCAGGTGCTTTTATTGCCTTAGCTTGTGATTCTATTTTTATGCGCCCCGGAGCAACCATGGGCGCAGCTACCGTGGTAGGACCCGATGGCGAAAAAGTAGATGAAAAGTACCAGTCTTTTATGCGCGCCAAAATGCGGGAAACCGCCGAACGAAACGGACGAAATCCAAACATTGCTGAAGCTATGGTGGATGGATCCGTAGTGGTTCCCGGTGTAAATGACTCAGGAAAGGTGGTGTCTCTCACCAGCTCTGAAGCATTGGATGTGGGTTTTTCCGAAGGCACGTTTCAAACGGTGGAGGATATTCTGGACCATTATGGGCTTCAAGGCGCTATGCAAAATAGCTATCAGGAATCTTCTCTAAGCTCTGTGGTACGTTTTTTTATGCGTCCTGCCGTTTCCGGGATTTTGGTAACCATAATTTTTCTGGGCCTTATTTTTGAACTTCAAACTCCGGGAGTAGGTTTGGCCGGAGCCGCCGCTCTAGGTGCAGCCGTGCTCTATTTTATTCCCAATTATTTGGAGGGACTGGCCGAAAGCTGGGAAATTCTCTTGTTTTTAGTCGGCCTAATATTGATTGCTCTTGAGATTTTTGTTATTCCCGGCTTTGGAGTTGCCGGCGTTCTTGGAGGTTTATTTACCCTTACCTCCCTGGTGTTAGCTGTCTCCGGAACCGTTGAATCTAAGGATTTTTCTTTTCCAATTCCGGATGTGAATCAGGTAGTTTTCGGGGTACTTATGGTAGGAATTGCATTTTTTGCCAGTACCGGAATAGCCTTGCTTTTAGGCTACAAGTTGATAGGAAGCGCGCTGTTTCGTAGGGTAGAAGTGGCCTCTGTCCAACGCAAAGAAGATGGCTATACAGCGCAAGGAACATGGGACCCCAAGCAGTTTGTAGGCCAACATGGTGAGACCGAAACCCCTATGCGTCCGGGGGGGACCATTCTTTTGAACGGAAACTCCTACGAAGCAGTTTCGCTCACCGGCTGGCTTGACTCCAAATGCCCGATTAAGGTTACCGGCTACACGGGCTTTGTTTTGGAGGTGGTGCCTTTGGATGAAGCTTCACCCAAAGCTTAACCGTTGGATTGTGTAGATTTGTAGCTCAAATTTAACTGCATGGGATTCTTCACCCTTTTTTTAATCACCCTTATCCCGGTCCATTTTGGATTGTATAAGTTTTTCCAAAAGGCCGGCCAAGAAGGTTGGAAGGCCTTGATACCTGTTTATAATTACCTGATATTTTTGAAACTCACCGGTAAGCCCTGGTATTGGGTAATTTCCTTGCCGGCTCCGGGCCTAAACCTTATCACTTTTTTTGGTATGGTGGTGGCTTTTTTCAAAAGTCAAGGGGTCAATGACTCCAAAAACTTATGGAAGCTTTGCTTAACCTATCCCTATGCTATCCCGAAATGGGCCATGGACGATTCCAAAGCCTATGTTCCCGTAGATCAATTGCCCTCAAAAAGAACCAAAGCGCAAGAGTGGACTGAATCTATATTGTTTGCTGTGGTAGCCGCTTCCATGATTAAAGTATATGTGGCCGAACCTTACAGAATTCCTTCTTCTTCCATGGAAGATGAATTGCTTACCGGTGATTTTTTGGTGGTTTCTAAGTTTCACTACGGTGCTAAAGTTCCTCAAACGCCTTTGAGTTTTCCTTTTGTACACAACACCTTACCTTTTTTGGGAACTACCCCTTCGTTTTTGGAATGGTGGAAAGTACCCCAAATGAGGTTGCCGGGTTTTTCTAAGGTAGACCGAAACGACATCATTGTCTTTAATTTCCCGGTAAACGATACCATGATTGTAGATGAAGAAATGAAGGCCTTCAGTTACTACAATTTTGTGTACGACAACGCCGACCAATGGCTTATGCAACAAGGAATTCCTCCTGCCGCTACCACCAAAGAACAATGGGAAACAGCTCTGGCAGTAAGCCGTAAAGCGTTTACGCAACAATTTGAGCTCAGGGCGCTGCCGATAGACAAACGAGAGAATTTTGTGAAGCGCTGTGTGGCAGGACCCGGCGATGTATTCGAAATGCGAAATGGTCAAGTCTACATCAATGGAGCTCCCGGCACAAATCCAGAAATGATTAGCCACTTTTATAGGGTCTATCCTTCTACCAACCTAAGCACCAAAACCAAAGAAGCACTAAAGGAATTCTATTTCTCCATGGAAGACCAACGTTTGGCAGGTAATGGTATTTTGAATCTGAACCAAAAACAGGTAGATGTTTTGAGAACCACTCCCGGTGTGGATTCCGTAGTGATGTATGTGGACCAACCCGTCCACGATAGGTCCCTTTGGCCAAACCATCCCGGCTTCAACAACAGCATCGACGAATTTCAGCCCTACACCATTCCCGCGGAAGGGATGACCGTTTCTTTAAGCCTCGATAGTTTGCCTTTGTATGAGCGTATCATTCGCGCTTACGAAGGCCGATCTTTGGAAGTAAAGAACGGAAAAGTATACATTGATGGAGCAGCTGCAGACACCTACACGTTTACCCAAAACTACTATTGGGCAATGGGCGACAACCGTTGCAACTCTCTGGATAGCAGGTATTGGGGACCGGTGCCCGAAGACCATATCGTAGGAACACCCTTCTTGGTAGTGCTGTCTTTTGATGGCGATGTGCGCGGTAATTTTATCAAACAACTACGCACCGACCGCTTCTTTTATCTTCCCGAATGAGCCAAGTCTTTTGGGCAGAACCTCTCTTGTTTCCCCAAGCTGCCTGGTGGCAGGCTTGGCAGCAGGCCAATAGACCGGCCTTGGCTGCTCAAGCACCTTTCCCTAAACGCGGTTGGTACCACCGCTTTCGCATGCCAGGCCCCGAAGGTTGGCAGTGTTTTAGCTTACCCCTTAAAAACAAACGACAGGGAACACCCTACAGCGCATTGTTTGTAGATTGGAGTCAGCCGCGTTGCAACGATTTTTTGATGGCAGTTAGAAGCAATTACGGCAAAAGTCCATACTTCGAATGGTTTTTTGAGGAACTGGAAAACCTTTGGTCACTCAAAACAGAACGACTGTTGGACTTAAATCAATCGCTCCTACGGTGGACCGCCGGAAGAATGGGCTTCCCTCAACCCGTCTGGGACCATAGCCCCCTAAATCAAGATGACCGACTTTCAATAACAGCCTTTAACACCAAACTGGAGCCCTATCCTCAACCCTTTCAACACAAACTCGGCTTTATGCCCCAAGCCTGTGCCTTAGATTTGGTGTTTAATTTGGGACCGGACGCTGCAGCACACCTACATCTTTAATTGCCTGGCTATATTTGTGCCCATGAAACAAACCGAGGAGATCAAACGTCGCAGAACCTTTGCCATCATTAGTCACCCCGATGCCGGTAAAACTACCCTCACCGAAAAATTCTTGCTCTTTGGAGGGGCTATACAAACCGCTGGAGCCGTAAAAAGCAACAAAATCACCAAAACGGCCGCTTCTGACTTCATGGAAATCGAAAAACAACGGGGTATTTCCGTGGCTACCTCCGTTATGGGATTCGAATACCGCCAAACCAAAATTAACCTGCTCGATACCCCCGGCCACAAAGACTTTGCCGAAGACACCTACCGCACCTTAACCGCAGTTGACAGCGTAATTCTGGTAATCGATGCCGCCAACGGCGTAGAGGCACAAACCGAACGCTTAATGGAGGTTTGCCGCATGCGCGATACCCCTGTTATTATTTTCGTTAATAAACTCGACCGCGAAGGAAAAGACCCCTACGATTTGCTCGATGAGCTCGAAGACAAGCTCAGCATTCAGGTGCAACCCCTAACTTGGCCTATCAATATGGGGCCTCGCTTTAAAGGGGTGTATAATTTATACAAGAAGGAGCTGAATCTTTTTTCGGCCAATAAAACCAAAATCGAAGATCAAGTCCTGCGCTTCGATGACCTCAATAAACCGGAGTTGAATGAGGTCCTGGGCGAAGACGACGCCAATCAACTGCGCGAAGACGAACAGCTCCTGCAAGGTGTTTACGACCCTTTTGACCGAGAGGCCTATTTGAAAGGCGAATTAGCTCCCGTGTTTTTTGGCTCTGCCGTGAATAACTTTGGCGTAAAAGAACTGCTCGACACCTTTATTGAAATTTCCCCCAATCCCTTAGGACGACCCACCACCGAAGGTTTCGTCCATCCCGATCAAAACCATTTTTCAGGCTTTATTTTTAAAATACACGCCAACCTTGACCCCAGACACCGCGACCGCATTGCTTTTTTGCGCATCGTTTCCGGCGTCTTCTCCCGCAATACCTTTTACCATCATGTTCGGCTCAGCAAACAACTCCGATTTAGCAATCCCACCAGTTTTATGGCTCAGGATAAGTCGGTCATTGAAGAGGCTTACCCCGGCGATGTGATTGGCCTTTACGATGCCGGAAATTTTAAAATTGGGGATACGCTCACCCAAGGCGAGCCCTTCTTTTTTAAAGGAATTCCCAGCTTTAGCCCCGAAATCTTTAAAGAGCTCATCAATACCGATCCCATGAAAAGCAAACAGCTCGAAAAAGGGATTGAACAACTCACCGACGAAGGGGTAGCGCAATTGTTTCGACTTCAACCCGGAAATAGAAAAGTGGTCGGCACGGTGGGCGAACTTCAATTTGAAGTGATTCAATACCGCCTGGAACATGAATACAAGGCCGCTTGCCGTTTCCAGGCCATGAACTTCTACAAAGCCTGTTGGATGACCAGCTCCGACAACGAGCAACTCCAAACCTTTTTGCGCAGAAAGGCCGACAACATTGCCTACGACAAAGACGACAACCCGGTCTTCCTCGCTCCCTCAGCCTTTTTACTCGATATGGCCCGCCAAGACTACCCGGCACTCACCTTCCACACCACCTCCGAATTTAAGGATGCCGTAACTTAATCTTCCCGAGCTTGCTCCAACCACAAACGACTCCGATACAACATATACAATCCGGGAAAGTAAAGGACCGAACCCAACACCAATGGATAGGGTAGGCTTCCGCAAAACTTGCTGGTAGAAAAGTACATATCGCTTAGCAGAATCATAAAGTAGCCGACCATTTGTAAAAAATAGGCAATGGCTTCCCGTTGCAAGGTTACCGACAAACTCATAGCAAAATTGGTAACGAGCATTACTCCATACATTACAACAAGCCAATGCATTACCAGGGAATGCTCATTCATACATACCCTGCTGCCCACAATCAGCACCGAAATCATGGCCATCCATACCAGTATGCTGCCAATAGCAATTTTAGGCTTTCGGGCCTGCTGAAAATCACCAAAAAACTTTATGCTAAATATCAAATGCATCAAAAAATAAAGGCCTACTGCAATATCCTGAATCAAGCCCTTGTCTATGAGCAAGCCCAAATCGCCCAACCAAACAAAAACCAAAGCCGCCAATAGAAGCTTATCCTTTTTTAATCCATTGTTCCAAAACGCCAGGGCCAAAAGCGGCGTCAAAACCCCACCGGTAAATAAACGCAGCAAGTCTCCACCATACCACAACACGCAAATATGCGCGGCAAAAAACAACCACCATGCTACTTTGGCTATTAGCATAAGTCAAAAATACGTTTTATTCATGTTTAAAATGGGTGGCCCTGCAAGCACCGGGCCCTCCCTGCAAGCCCCGTTGCTAAAAGCTCCGGCATGCAAGGTCGCCCGGGGCGTTTGCTGCGCGCCACGCCCGGCCTTCCGCATGCCGGGCATTTAGCTTCCGGGGGCTTTCCGTACCGGTCCCTGGGCCGGGTTTAAGGTACAATATGCAGTTTGGTCTTCCCAATGGAACAACTGCCTGCTGTTCCCTGCAATACATACACCCCGGGTAAGGGTTTGGGTACAATTCGATAGCTGTCCGGGCTTATTTGCTCTAGCCTCCCGGCCTTCCGGCCTTGTATGTCGGTTATCCAAAGCTCCGAGCTTTCGGTTAAACAGCTGCTTTTGGCACGTAGGGGCTCACTCGGCATGAGTGGATTGGGGTACCACAACATGCCTTGATCTTGCTCTTCGGAAGGTAAACCCGTGGTAACTCTGCGGGCCAAAACGTATTCACCGCTTTGGGGATTGCTTAGCTCAAAAACGCCAATCTTATCGCTGAGCGAAGGACCGGGCAGGTGCTGGCAACGGTTGGGATCGTCGCTAATCACTTCCCAGGATTGGGTCCTGGTGGCTCTATACAACAATACCAAGCTGTCTTCTCCGGATACAATAAGCTCGTTGTCTAAACGACCATTGTTTCCTACCAGTCGCCCATTATAATAAAGTTGTGCGGTAGTGCCATTCGGCAGGCCATCCGGAACATACAAGGCCCAATGCCTCTGTGGATTCAGCTGATATTGACTTTTCCAGCCTCCGGGTTCGGTCCAACGCTGGGAGGCTATGACCCGATAGTTTTGGCTGTTTCCGGCGGGTAAATCCAAGCGCCAATTGGCGTAGCTCAATGATTTGGTGCCGCTTCCACTCAATAGGGTGTCTACTTGGGTCTCCGCAAAGCTTAGAGCCTCGTTTAGATTGCCAATGGCCCACACCGGATCTAAATTCAGTTGCACCACCACCGAATCGGTTTCACCCGAAACCATAACCGTTTGGGTTTCGGTGGCACCTTGGGCGTCAAAAAAGGTGAGTTCTAAAGGAACATTGCTGCAAAAATGCTGCCTGCCCCGGGTAAATTGTTGCAATTCTATGGTCCAACTGCCGGATTGACCGGGTACTTCGGTCCACCGATGGGGCAATACCAAAGGCCAACCGCCCTCATAAATCCAATCCTGAAAAAAATCGTGCAGTGAAGCTCCGGTAGCCTGCTCCAAGGCCAGCATAAAGTCTTGGGCATCCCAATCCTGCCAGGCGTTGGCTGCTAAGGCTTGCCTTAACCCTTGAAAGAATAGGTTGTCTCCCAGGTAACTGCGGAGCGAATGAACAAAATCCGCCCCCTTGGAATAGGTAGTGTTGCTGTAGGTATGCTGTTGAGGCACCCCTGATAAAGGCCAAAAGCCTTGATCATCGAAATGGGCATTTTGCAATAGGTCTTTATGCGCCGTTCGATACAGCTCCATATACCTATTACGGCCATAAAAGAGTTCATTAAACCGCCACTCCGAAAAAACTGCCATGCCCTCGTTTAGCCACATATCCTCAGCCGTGCGGCAGGTGGCCAAATTGCCCCACCAGCTATGGCTGAGCTCGTGCACCAGCACATCCTGATACAACAAACCCGATTGGGCCAAAAGAATAGGGTAGGCAATATTCTCGGCATGTTCCATGGCACCTCCGGTCATGGGCACCAAACTGTAGCCCACTTTGCTGAATCTAAAATCGCCAAAAGAGGCTTCGAACAAGTGAAAGGCCTGTTTTAAATTTTGGGCGGCCACTCTAAAACTAGCCGTGTCTTGAGGGCGTGCCGCCAAAACTATAGGAAGTACAGCTCCGGTTTGACTCAGTATGGTGTCCTCTAGGGTAACAAAATCGCCCACAGCCACCGAAGCCAAATAGGTAGGATAGTCGTGCAGGCTACGGTAATGCATGTATCGATCCCCGGAGGGCAACAGAGTATCGGCCTGCAAAATACCTCCGGCAGTGGCAAACTTTTGGGCAGGAAGGGTTAAACGGTAATCGTAGGTGGCGCGATCTATAAAATAATCCAAACAAGGAAACCAAACCCTTCCATAATTGTGGGGAATTTGAGTGAGCGAAACCCCAACATTAAAGGCAAAGCCTTGATCAAAATAAAAACCGCCAAAAGAAGGGTCTTGCATGGGCGTTCCTCCATAATACACGGTGAGGCTGTCCGGACCCGAAACCACTCCCGGCAAATCTATGGCCAAAAACTCGCCTTGTTGCACAAAGGAAAGCAATTGACCTTGGCGAACCACCGAGTCCACCGTTAGCCCTTTCAAGTCCAAAACCAAGGAATCGAGTGGGGCAGAGACCGGTGCAAAATACAGGGTGGCTGCTCCATAGATTAAAGATTGATCCATGGACCTAAAATCCAAGGCCAGATCGTAATGACTGATGTCCACCTCATCTGCCCTTGTATCGTAAGGGTGTATTTGAGCCAATAGGTTGACAGAGAAAAGAATAGAGGTAGTTAGTGCAAGCCATGCTTTCATAGTCCAAATATACGCAAGCCTATTATATATCCATTTCGCTACATTTGTAGCATAAAAGCAGGTCTTATGCTACATTTGTAGCATAAATGCAAAAAGCTAGGTACGGCAAGGGTTTAGGGATGGAATGGCTAAAAACCGGTTTGACAAGGCGGGAGGCTTGCAAAGCACCTTGCACTCATCTAAAGTGAACCCTTTTGCCTGGCAATAAAGCGAAAATAGGCTATGAATAAAAGGATGGCAGCTTATGTTGAGCGTCCTACGGCGGAGGTGCAGGCCTTTATTTTGCTATGCGGCATAGGTGGGCAAAGGGCTGCCATCCATAGAGAATGTTTAGAAAAAAAGAATTTAGCTAACATCCTCCTTTAATTAATTGCTATTTAATACATTAGGGTAATTTATCGAATGCAGGAGTTTAATCTGCTTTTGACGGATTAGTCATAATGCTACAAATGTAGCATTGATGGGTTTTCACTTTCACTATTACAAGCGCTTTATACCTTTCTTTGGCTTTATTTTGAATCCTTGCGGCTATGTGCTACATTTGTAGCATGAAGCTGTTTAAAGACAGATTGGCTTTTTTGATGGAGCATTTTGACTTGAGTCAATCCGATTTGGCCGAACGAAGCGGTGTAAGTAGAAGCAGCATTGGGCATATGCTGAATGGCCGGAATCAACCCTCTATGGATTTCTTGGCCGGTGTGTTGCAGGAATGGCCGGAGATTGATGCGGATTGGCTGGTTATGGGCAAAGGACCCTGGAAACGACAAGCTCTTGACCCACAAATGCACCCATTTACAGCTTCGGAAGGAGAGCAGCCTTTATCTACTGCGCACTCCTCCCATGATCCCATGGCTAAGCGTTTAAACACAAAGTCTGAAGAACTCATGGCAAGCGTCCCTGAGGAAATGGAGTCCTGCTCAAGTCAGGAATCCGGGCCTGAAGCGCTTGAACCTTCTGCTAAACAGGAGGTTCAAGCCGATGCCAAGGAGTTGCTGGTTTTGTTTTCCGATGGAACCTACCGCCGCTTTCTTCCTCGCAGTTGAACCGCCCCACGGCTTGGTATTAGTGGCTTTTGGGCAATTCTTTTCCCCTAAAACGGCCTTATTGCTGCATAAGCAATAGTTCGCCAATGACCGTGTAAACGGAATTTGTGTTTGTGGCCGAAGAGCGTAAGCGGTAAAAGGTATATGGTGTGGTGTTGTTGAACCGATATAGACCGAATGGGCTTACTTCCAGGCTAAGGCCGGAGATTACGTTAGGTGGTGGGGCGTTTGTTCTGGTGTCGAGAGAAATCCAGCTAGATCCGTTATTGCTCGCTTCTAAAACCCATTGGGTTGGAATATGGTCGTTCCCCCAACGCCTCCACATGGCATAACTGTTCACGATTTGGGGACTTGCAAATTGAATCCTAATCCACGCCGATGATACATCGCCTTGGGCAGCATGCCAACAGCCGGTGATGTCGTCTAAAATGCCATCGAAGGCTTTTGCCGGTGCGCGGGGTGGGTCAAGGGTTGAACTGGCGGTAAATTGTGTTCCGGCTAAACTTTGGTTGGCACCAGCCTTAATGGTAGGAGTTTGAATAGTAAGGGTATTGCCATAAAAAATCGGGCCGTTTTGGGCCCAGGCAAAGCTTCGCAGGTAATAGGTTCTGCCGGGAAGTAAGGAATTGGCCACTAAGCTGCTGCTTCCTAAGGTCGGCATATCAATGAGTTTAGAGTTTGAAGTGTCGGGTTGGGGAAGGGTGTCCCAACATATGCCTTTTTGGACTAAGGCATTTCCGCCATCGTTCACCAATTGGTAGTGTGCTCTGAAACCAAGGGCCCATAACCTATCTACGGAATCGGTAATGAGTTGCGCCGGCTGGGGGCAAGGGCTATACCAACCCAGGGCTTGTCCCCGGTAAAATTCCATGCAATGGTTGTCGAGGTTATAAATTTGAAGCCCTTCGGCGGGGTTTTGTATGGCGTTTCGTTGCGCTGTGCTAAGTCTGGGGGGCAAAAAACCTCGAAGAGAATCTTGCAATTCTAGGCTTGCGGAGGGGTGGGGAGCCCCTTGTCCCTGGCTGCCAATTTTGACGCCTTGGGCTTGAGCCAATGATAAAAAGCTTAAAAACAAGAGGATGAGGGCCTTTTTCATTTCTTTATTTTAATTGTGAAATTAAAAAATGTTTAGGTACGAAGCCAAGCCGATGGAGAAGGCAAAAAACTTGAATCCGCTGCCGCTTAACAGCATATCGGGCATGCGCCCCTGACCGACCGGCTACCCTGCAGGGATGCGGCCATGCAGGGCTTGGCGGACGTAGGCTCCCATGATAAGGAGCCCACGTACCGCCTAGCCCTGCACGGCCGGAGACCGAAGCGTAGTAGGAAGGGCAGGAATAGGCGCCCAAAAAATCCAACCGAAAAATCAAAAAGGGGGACGGAGTGGCAAAAAAAAATCAGAACACATGTTGGAAGCATGCGGTCTGATTTGGTGCCCGGGACAGGACTTGAACCTGCACGTCTTGCGACACACGCCCCTCAAGCGTGCGTGTCTACCAGTTTCACCACCCGGGCAATGGGAGGCAAAAGTAATACTTATCCTTTACTAAGCCAATATTCAGGAATGCATTTCTGTTTCCCAACTGCTTTGAGGCCTGTTGCGGTCTAAGGTATATACCCCAATTTCTTTCTCTTTTCCTTTGAGAAGCAGTGTTTTAACAAATGTGGCTTGAATGTCTGCCGGCAGGTCCATCCGTCGAATGAGGTATTCGGAAATGAGGACCCGGCTTTGCAAGCTGCCGCATTGGTTCAAGATTCTTTCGGTGGTATTGATTACATCGCCATGGAACACAATGTCGGTTTTGGTTTTTCCAATTTCGCCGGTGATGACCCACCCTCCATGTATACCCACCTTAAAATCAGGCACAAAGCCAAATTTTCGAATGAACTGCGATCGGTTTTTCTCCATTTGCCTTAAAATGCGAAAATAGCAGCGAATGCAGCGGGCGCGGCGCAAGCCTTCGCGCATGTTCCAGGTAATTACCGCTTCGTCGCCCACGTATTGGTAAATTTCGCCTCGATAGCGTGCTACCGGCGAAGAAAGCATGGAGAAAAAGGTGGACAACAGCGCGTGGTACTTTTCCATGGACATGGTTTCGGCCATGCGGGTAGAGGAGTTGAGGTCAATGAACATAAATATCCGCTCTTCTCCGGTGGGTTTGTGGTATTTTCCGCGTACGTAATTCCACAGAATCCGAGGTCCTACAATCCGAGTGGCCAGCTTTATAAAATTGAGTAAAATGCTCATTAAAAAGGCGTTCCAAGCCAATACGAACAGCAGGCTGGGTTCAAATAGCGCACTCATTTCTTCCTCGCCACCATAGCCCCACCACGAAAACAAGGCCAGGGTAGTCAGCTCAGCGGTTACAAACAAAAATATAAGCAAAACCGAGCCTAGGGCCAGACTCGCCGGAAAGCTGAATTTACGGAGTACATAGCGGTCAAAGGCGCTATCTCCGGCCCGCAGCATAAGGCCAATGACCAATCCTCCAAACAGACCGCTAAGCATTACCTCAGGACTGCTGCCCCAAACCGCTACGTTCATGGTTAAACCGATGGCGCAGCCAAGAACTACCGACCAAAGGTAGGCGCCCAATCTATAGCGTAGCCACTCCCTTACTACTATGTTTTTGGGCACTTTGGGTCGAACCGGCTTGCCCAATTGGCCCAAGGCTTCTTTAAGGGCTTGTAGGTTTTCTTTTCGTTGCGCTCCCCAAAGTTTTTCGGCACTTTCGGTTTGAAAACTGGTTTCCTCCAAGTATTGAAGTTGGTTGTATAGCCAGTCTTCGTGTTGGTAGGTTTTTTGGAGGTAGTGTTTCCATTCGTACCGAAGCAGTTCGCCGCATTGCAAAAAGTCTCGGGTTCCCATATTGGCTCTGTCGGCATCAATGAGCAAGGCTTCCAATCTGGTTTTGGGTCGGTGTCCGTATCGTGTGGCTTCAATAAGTTTGAGCACTTGTTTTCGGAGGGCGTCCGGAAAGTTTAGATTATTTAGGAAGGCGTCGGCCAAATCCATGCTTATTTCCTCGTGTCCAATATAACTTTCGGTATAGCCGCAATCGTGAAACCAAGCGGCGAGGAGCAGCAGGCCGCGTTTTTCTTCCGGCAATTTATCTGCTGCGGCCAGCCGTTCGGCGGCTTGCACTACTTCTTGGGTATGGTTTAGGTTATGGAACCGAAGGTTTGCGGAAAGTTTGGTGCTAAGCAAGGCCTCCACATAGGCTCGGCTTTGGGCAATCCAAAATTCCCATGGTTTAAGGTTTAGTGACTCCATGGGTGAAAATTTTCGAGCTGTTTGCTTAGGAAACTTCGGTCTAGGTGGGTATATATTTCGGTCGTGGTAATGGAGGCATGGCCCAGCATGGCTTGTACCATGCGGAGGTCTGCGCCGCCCTCCACCAGGTGGGTGGCAAAAGCATGCCTTAGGCTGTGTGGGCTAATGGTTTTATGAATTCCTGCCTTGGCGGCCAGTGTTTTAATGGTAATAAAGACCATTTGTCGGCTTAAGGTTCCACCGCGTCGGTTGAGAAAGACAAACTCTTTGGCTTCTGGTTTCACCGGCACATGCACTCGGATGTGGTTTAAATAGGTGCTTAAGGAGTGTAAGGCGCCTTCGTTTGCAGGAACCAGTCGCTCTTTGTTTCCTTTTCCGGTGACGCGCAAAAAGGCTTCGTCAAAGAATACATCGCCGCGTTTTAGGCGGGTTAATTCTGAAACCCTTAGGCCACAGCCGTAGAGGAGTTCCAATATGGCTTTGTTTCTGCCTCCTTCGGGGCTGCTCAGGTCTATTTGCTGCAGCATGGCATCAATTTCCGAGGTGTCGAGCACCTGCGGTAATTTTCGCTCCAGCTTGGGCATGTCTACATACTCGGTGGGGTCCATGGTTTTGCCTTCTTTGAGCCGAAGAAAGCGATGAAAGGAACGAATGCCGGATATCATACGGGCCTGCGTTCGGCTCGACAAGCCCAGGTCGAGCAGGTGGGCCAAAAATGCTTCCAGAGATGCTCCGGAGGCTTGGTCTAGGGAGTTGTTGTTGGATTCAAGCCAGTTTAGCCAGTTGGCAGCGTCTTGCACATAGGCTTTAACCGAATGGTCGGCCAGTCCTTGCTCCAGTAGCAACCAAGCTTCGAAGGCGCTTAGCCTTGCGGTGTGGCTTTGTGACATAGTGCAAAATTAGCGATTCCCTTTGTGCTATGCTTAGGCTTATTGGCTTTGGTTTTTTTGACGCGTTCGGCGATAAATTCTTCGTAATTTGGCGTATGGAAATTGCAGTAGTGAATGGGCCAAACCTTGGTCGTCTGGGAAAGCGGCTACCGGAGGTTTATGGAAATAAAAGCCTACAAGACGTTGAATCAGAATTGCGTGCGCTATACCCCATGGTTCAATGGACCTTTTTTCAGAGCAACCACGAGGGGGCGCTCATTGATTTTTTAGAGTCGAGTGGGGCAGATGGGCTCATTATCAACGGAGGAGCATTGGCCCATCAAAGTTATGCTTTGGCCGATGCTTTGGAGGCTTGGGAGCGCCCATCGGTAGAGGTCCATATTTCCAATGTATTTAAGCGTGAGTCTTTTAGGCAAAAAAGTCTTTTAGCGCCTCAAGTTGATGGTCAAATCTATGGTTTAGGCGTGAGTGGCTATACCCTTGCAGCTCAATGGCTTATTTATTAGATTTTGAAGTGTTGTTAAGCGGAAATTCTTGGAGACCTAATTCTGAAAATTTACTTTGTTTTTTCACAAAATACCGCCAAACCAGATAGACCCGGCTTAGCGGTGCATCTGTTTTTTTCTTTATTTTTTTTCTCTCCCTTAGCACTTGAGGAATGCGCAGGTAAAAATGGATATGGGCTTTAAACACGGCCAGAAATTGCGCCATGCCTTTTGGTCCAAAAAGCATTTTAAGTGCTGCCACTCCGTCCAAAATCATGCGCATTAGTAAAATGGGAGGTAGTTTATGGCCGGGTAAATTTTTGGCAAGGAGCAGCAGGTTATTTCTAAAATTCAAATAGGTTTTGCGTGGGTTCAGTTGGTCAAGAGTTCCTCCGCCAACATGGTACACGGTACTTTGTGGAATTACCGCCAACCAATGTCCTTGGGCTTGAAGTCGCCAACATAAATCGATTTCCTCCATATGGGCAAAAAAGCTCGGGTCGAGTCCTCCTGCCTCCAAATAGGCTTTACGGCGCACCAAAAGAGCACATCCGGTAGCCCAAGCAATACGGATAGGGTTTTGGTATTGTGCATGGTCAATTTCGCAGGAGTCAAATAGCCTGCCACGGCAAAATGGGTATCCTAGGGCATCTATAAATCCCCCTGAGGCTCCGGCATACTCAAAGCGTTCGGGATCCTTATAGGCCAACACTTTGGGCTGGCAGGCTGCGCAATCCGGAAAGTCTTCCATGGCTTTTTGCAGAGGGTTAAGCCAATGGGCGCTTGGTGCTACGTCGGAGTTCAAAAGCAAAACCAAATCGTTTGGTATTTGAGCAATGGCTTTGTTGTAGCCTTCGGCAAATCCAAAATTTTGGTCAAAGAACAAGGTATGTACCTGCGGGAATTGAGCCAGAAGCAATGCACGGCTTTCGTCGCTGCTGCCATTATCGGCCACCCATACTTGATGCGGGGCAGGGCTGTGCTTAAGTACCTCCGGCAGGAATTGTTTGAGCCAATGCGCTCCGTTCCAATTTAAAATAACTACTGCAATGCCTTGGGAGGCAGTTTTTTGCTCCTCTTGACTCATCGGGGCTGATCAAACAAATCTCGGCTCCAACTGCCGTAGTGGTTCATGACATCGTTTTGATCTACCCCAAAGCTGTTGTTGCGGTTGTGCACAAACATCTGCCATTGGCGGTTGTTGATTTCCCCGCGGCAATTGGAGTGAATAAGGATAAAGTCATTGTCGATGGAGTTGGGGTTGTAAAAGACAAAACGCACATTGGTTTGAGCTCCAATTTGATAGTATTGCCAAATCTCGTAGGGGTACGCAGAAGGCTCATTGTAGCGCTTATTTACAGCATTGGGTGGGCCATACTGCAAATACACACGGCCTCTGTCGGTATCGTAACCTCTCATGGCATGCGTACCAAACTCTTGGTTCATGGCAGCTACCAAACGTTTGTGCTTTAACCAAGCCAACTCCGGGTTTTTGGGGTCTTTTTGATTCCAAAAGCCAAGCAAAAAGCGTTTGATTTTAAGGGTATCCTCGCTTTTGGCCATGTTTTGAGCAAATTGCTTTTGTCTTCCTTCGCTTATGGGCACCAAACAGCGGGCCATTTCTTGCAGAGTGTCTAAATCTTGTACATGTTCTACAAAAGAGCCTTCGATGACTAGTTTGGACAACTCTTCTTCGGTTAATTCGGGCATTAGGCCGTCGCGATAAAACAGTTTTTTGCGCTGCGCAACTTGGGTTCCGGTATTGTCTAGGATTTGAATCTCCAGTTCGTAATAGCCCGGGAGCAACTTGGCAATGGGCAATTGACCTATAAAAGGCTTGGAGGTAGAAGCGTTCATGCGCTTAATAAAAGCGGCTTCGGGAACGGCTTGTTGGCTGTCCGAGTGTTTTATCTGGCCGCGAAGCGCAAAGCCAGTGTTGGCGCCCAAAAATTGCTCGGTATCCCAAGCCTCCACATAAAATTTAAGGACTTCTTCTTCGGGGAATACATAGGATTGTATTCTTGGCATCAATTCTAAATCGCCTCTTTTAAGCCTCGGGTTATTTCCGGCAAAGGGCTGGAGCGATTCAATAAGCATGATTCCACTCAAGCTAGGGCCTTCGCCCGGGGTCACCCACAGGCTGTCTATATGTTGGATTTTACTGCTGTCTTTGGCATTTAGGTCTTGTATAATCCATTCGATTTGGTAGGCTCCTTGGTTCAAGGGAAGTCTATGCACATCAAACAAGTCGCCTAACTCTTGCTCGGTTTCGTTGTAGCTTTGGCTCTCCAGGACATATTTATCGTAGGCTTTGATTTCTCCATTTTGTGTCGCCAAAACAAGCACTTGAATGGTAGCCTGAAATTTGCCTTCTTCGTTTTTTACATATTCAAGACTTTTGCCTTCCAGCAACAGCCAGCTTTCCAGATACCGTTCCCCTGCTCCGGACATAAACAATTCATACCCCAGGGATGCATTGATGCCTGCCCAAACCTGTCCGAGCGGAATAAAGAAAAGCGCAACAATCCAAAGCTTTTTAACCATAATACAAAGATAATACCTTCTTTTTAGCCCTGTGAAGCGGCCCTATGCTGCAGTGACAGCTTTTTCAAACTTAGGCTATTACTCAACAAGGTCGGTATTGCTCTTAAGCTGTGCAAATACAAATGCCGTGTTTTGTCGGCAAAATTTACTTCACCAGTTTATAGATTTGGTCGAATCCTCCCAAGCTAGGCGGAGCGGCAGGGGCATGCACCAAATTCCCTTGTTTGTCAATCAAGTAATACGCAGAGGAGCCTTGTAAGTCGTAAGCACGCGTAATTTCAGGATTGATAAGGCCAAAACTGCCTTTTAAATCGTGTTTCTTCACCAATTGGTGAAGGCTTGTGAAATTGCAATCCAAGCAAATACCTACCACCTTTAACTCTTTTTCGAAGGGCCCAAAAAAGGCACGGGTTCCCAGCAATTCGCTCAAAGTCCCCGGGTTTTGGGCGCTGAAAAAAACCAGATAAACAGCCCATTTGTCTTTAAAGTCGTTTAACGAGAAGCTTTTTCCCATGGGGTCAAGCGCTTCAAGGGCAGGGGCGGGTTTGCCCGGACTTAATTTATCCAAATCTTGAATGAAATGCCGGGTTATTTGCTTTAACCGCGGGTGCACTTGCTTTTCTTGTGCACGGCGCAGCAAATGCAGCAGTTTGGCTTTGGGTATGCCTTTTTCATAATGCCAATCGAACAAGCCATACACCACAAAGAGCTCGCCTACTTCTCTACCGGTAATCAGTTCTTGCTGCATTACGTAATGAAACAAGCTGTCGTAGTTGGGTTTGGTCATAATGGCATCGTAGAGTTTCCCACCTGAAGATTGGCTGGCCCATTCCAATAGTTTGCCTTTGTATACGTCTTTAAAGAAGGCGAGGTAGTCGGGATGATCGTACAAAACTTCTTGGTTAAACAGATAGCTTTCAGCAGCTTTTTGCTCGCCAATTAGTCGCGTTACCATAAGCAAATCCGCAATCCTGTAGGCTGCCATTTGCCGCACATAGGGCAGGGGATGGTTTCCGTACCGCTCTTTGCTTTCCTTTGCAAAGCGTAGGGTCATACTTCGGTAGTCTCCTTTGGTAAAGGCTTCGTAGTTGTCGGCAATAAAATCGTTGTACCACCGGTTAAATGAGGAGACTTCAAACCAATATCCGCTGGTATCGTTGTTGTCTGTTAAGCCTATTTGTCCCGGATCGCTGCCCGGTATGATTAATTCATAGGTTTTACCTGCTTCCGGATGCAAGGCTGTTCTTTCTCTTTCCAGCAGCAGATGGTAGTTCACCAAGCTATCGCTCAGTTCGCTCAGCCGCAATTCGAAATTTCCATCGGCATCAATAGTGGTTTCATCTAGGGTAAACTCGCTTTGAATCAGCAAATCACCGTAGGCCTTTATTTGGATGGTTTTTCCACTAAAGAATGGCGCATTTCCCTTAAAACGAACCTCTTGCCCAAATCCGTTCATTAAGGGGAGTACTAAGCCAAAAAATAATCCTAATCTACCGGTTTGCATAGTGCTCTAACGCTTTTTTTGCCTGTCCATTGCTTGTTCCAAGACAATCCCCTTGGGTAAAAATGGGCGCGTATCTCCTCCATGCCTGTAAATGTCGCGCACTATGCTGGAGTTTATGGCCGATAAACCGGGGTCTGATACCAAAAATACCGTTTCAATGCCCGGTTCCATGGCCTGGTTGGCTTGTGCAATATTGCGTTCAAATTCAAAGTCCGTACTGCTCCTCAATCCCCGCAAAATAAAGGTGGCTTCTCGCTTTTTGCAATATTGAATGGTAAGCCCGTCAAAATAATCCACCTTAACTTTTGCTTCGTCTTTGAACACCAATTCCAACCAGGCTATGCGCTGCTCCAAGCTAAACATGGTTTGTTTTTTGGCATTGTGACCTATGGCCAACCAAATTTCGTCAAACATGGGTAGCGCTCTTTTTACAAGCGCTTCGTGTCCGCGGGTCACAGGGTCAAAAGTTCCCGGGTAAACGGCAATGCGCGGCAATCTTTCCATGTTTTTAGGATTCAATTTCGCTTGGATTTCTAAATAAAGAAAAATGCACCGAGCCGTATTTGCGCGTTTCTAAATATCCGGGCAACTGCTCCAGGTTTGCCAACATTTCCGGACCGTGTTCACAGATCATAAGTCCCTCTTTTGCCAGCAAGCCCCGCTCCAGCGCAAGTCCGGGGAGTTTAGCATAATCGTCCAGGCCGTAGGGTGGATCCATAAAAATTAAGTCCCAGGCTTGTCCGCCTTGCCGCAACCATCGAAAGGCATCGCTTTGAAAGGCTTGACCTTTATTGTCCAAGTCCCAAGCTTTGAGGGTGTCTAGAATATGTTTGGTAACTACAGGGCTATGGTCCACAAAGTCAACTCGTGCCGCTCCTCTCGACAACATTTCCAAGCCAATGGAACCTGTTCCACAGCATAAATCCAAGGCATGCATGGAGGGCCAATCCAACAAATGACGAAGCACATTGAACAAGGCTTCCCTTGCACGATCGGTGGTTGGCCTCAACTCCATTTTCTTGGAGGGCCTAATTACACGTCCTTTATGGCTTCCGGCGATTATTCGCACTTAGTCGCGCCAGTTTCCGGTAGTAATGGGTTCCGCCAAAGACCCTACTTGAATAATCGAATCCAACCGAAGTCTTCCATAGTCCTGACGCAAATCCAACAAAAAGTCATCGTAATTGGCACTTAATGCAAACACTGGCACTTCAGCTCCTTCGTCGGTATACAACAAGTCGGCTTCCAGGGTAAAAGTTTTTCCTTCCTGATTGTATGGAATATAAGGCATGGAATCTATGGGGAAAGTTTCTACGAAGTTATGCCCCATAGGTGAAACCCAGGTGGTGTCTCGCCGTGCAAGACCTTGAGCTACCTGCACGGAATCGTCTAAATTGCCAAACTCCTTAATCACCGGCACTTTTCCGTACCGCAAAAAGTCTACTAAGCTGTCAAAGTTAGGTGCAAAACTGTTTTTTCCTTCCTTGTAGGCAAGCTGAGCCTCTCTGATTTTGAGCATTTTGGTTTTAACCACCTCAGTGCGCGCATCTTGCAAATCATAAAACTCAATACTGCTTTGAATGCTTCGGTACACCAAAAACAACAATACAATAGAAACAGGAACTAAAACGTAGCCAACAATTTTAGGCACCTTGAGCTTTAGGACTCCAAGGACAACCGTGGCCCATAAGACCGAAAATAAAAGCATCATTATACCGGCCAAAATAAACTTGGCGCTTTGGCCCTGACCGGATTCAAACGAAATGGACAACACAAAAATACCCAGTAAGGCAAACAGCCCGGGTACAATTAGCTTGGAAAGGTTAATAAGGATATCTCTCATGCCTGTGGTGCTATGTTCGTCGCAAATCTAAACAATTATACCAACTCAAGGAACAGCTATAAGCATGTTGAGGCATGGACATTTTTTTTGACCTGTCGGTTTTTGGGGCGCTCACGGGCTTTCAGCCTCCGGCCATGCTCCCGGCTTTGGCCTGCCTAAGGCTCCGGTGGTTCCGCAAAGCTACACCTCCTCGCCTAAGGCAGGCTGCAGCCGGGGCATGGCGCTCTCGGCTTCTATCCCTGCGCCGTAATGCTCCAACATTTTTTGGTTAATTAAGGCTTTTCTTTTTTTCTTGAATTTGCCCTAAGCATATTTTCCTTTGCTTTGTTTTCCTTTTAATCTTTCTAATGCCAAAGTGGACATAGGAATAGGTCATATTTATTTTGCCCTCGGTTTTGCCATTGTGTTTTTGTTTTCCATGGCGGTTTTGTACCGTCGTGATTTGCAAAGGTTACGCCGTGATTACAAGCAGGTCTATAAGGTGTTTATTCTGGTGGCATCCGCAGTGGCTCTTTTGTTGCTGGTTAAAGAACTTACGGTATCATGAAGCAATTGAAGCCTTGGTTTGAACAGGCTGCCGAGTCTAAATGGGGGCTAAGAAAACTCAACTGGGCGCTTTGGTACAAATTACCTTTCAACAGACCCCATGGCATTCGCTTAATGGAAGCAAGACCCGGCTATGTTGCGGCAAGGCTTCCTTTTAAGCGCAGCAACCTCAATCATTTAAAAACCATGCATGCCTGTGCATTGGCCACTGTCGCTGAATTTTCGGCAGGTACTTGCTTGCTGTCTTTGGCCTGGCCGTTCAGATATCGACTTATTATGAAATCCATGCACATGGAATATATGCGAAGGGTTGAATCTGAGGTTCAAGCCCAATGCACCATTGAACCGGAGCGATTAACCACTTGGTTAGAAGAGTTGGATGCCCAAGACGGCCGGATTTTAATTCCCTTAAAAACCATGCTTTTCGACGCACAAGGCAATGCCGTTGCTGAGGGCATTACCCATTGGCATATCAAACGAATTTTAGACTGATGCGTTTTATTGTTTTCTTTTCCATTTTGGGAGCATCCCTTGCTGCCATCGTAGTTATGTACTTTTTGTGGAAACCTGCTTTTCCCAAAGACAAATGGTGGCTGTTTACGCTCCTTTGGTTTGGGCCTCCATTGCTGCTGCTTGGCTTAAGTTTTTTTAGAGATCAGTTTCCTGTAAAACTTCAGATGTTGGTTGCTAACTTTTTGATGATATGGCTCTTGTCTGTATTAATTGCCGGGATTTTTACCTTCCTTTTTTTCTTGCTTTCTTATTTGCCCGGAATTTCAGGAAAAGGAGCCGCTGAATCCATTCCCTCCCGCCGAACCTTTTTGCAGCAGGTTGGACTTGTAGCCGCTCTTTTGCCTTTTTCCACCATGTGGTATGGTATCCTGCGCACCTCCTCCGATTTTAACATCCAAAGGCATCGCCTAAAGTTTCCGGGGCTTCCAAAGGCTTTTCATGGGATTAAAATTGTGCAGATTAGCGATATCCACACCGGTTCGGTTTGGTCCAAAACGGTGTTTGAAAAAGCCGTGCAACACATTCGTGAAGAGGCTCCTGACTTAGTGGTTTTTACCGGCGATTTGGTCAACAACGAAACCAAAGAGGCCGAACCTTTTGTAGATATTCTTTCTCAAATTTCTGCACCTATGGGCGTGTTTTCCATACTTGGAAACCACGATTATGGCGACTACAAAGCCTGGGATAGCCCTGAGGATAAGCAAAAGAACTTCGATGCGATGCTTAACATGCATCGCCGCCTTGGTTGGACCCTGCTGCTGAATGAACATAGGGTTTTTGAAAGAGAGGGACAGCGCCTGGTCCTTGCCGGAGTCGAAAATTGGGGAGCAAAGCTCCATTTTAAACGGTATGGGAAACTTAGCAAGGCTATGGAAGCCGTTCGCCCCGACGATTTTGCGGTTTTGTTGTCGCACGACCCGTCCCACTGGGAAGCAGAGGTACAGTCTATGGCTCCCCAAGCTAAGTTGACGCTTTCCGGCCATACCCATGGGTTTCAGTTTGGTGTTGAAATCCCCGGATTTAAGTGGAGTCCCGCTCAATACGTATATAAGCAGTGGGCCGGCCTGTATGGCGACAGCAATTCCATGCTTTATGTGAATCGGGGTACCGGTTGCATTGGATACTCAGGAAGGGTCGGCATCCGTCCTGAAATTACCGTTTTGGAGCTTCAGAAGGCCTGATTTCATTGGAAACCATCCATTTCTGCTTTCCAAATACTGAAGCTGTCGAGGTCGACTTCCGGAATTTCTAGGCTAAAACTTGCGCCTTTGTCGTGATATTCCACTTGGTAGGCCCAACCTTTTTGCTCTATTTGATGCCTTACGATAGCATATTTCGCGTGTTCTACCGGTAGCCTTACCGTCAGCGTAGGTATTACCGCTTCTAATGCTCCATTTTCAATGGCCAAAAGGGCAGTGTGTCCATAGGCTCTAATGAGTCCTCCTTTCCCTAATGGAACCCCTCCGTATATGCGAGCCACTGCCACAAGAACCTTTGCCAGTCCTTTTCCGAATATATGGTTCAATATCGGTTTGCCTGCTGTCCCACTGGGCTCCCCGTCATCGCTGCTGCGATAAAGGTCGCCTTTTTTATCCCATACCGCAGCATAGGCTACATGTCCTATTCCTTTTTGACTTTGCTTGAACGCTTCTACGCGTTTGGCGATCTCTGTATCCGATTCCAAGGGACACATAAGCCCAAAGAACTTACTGCCTCTATCCTCCAAATAGGAGGTTCCGTTTTTAATGGGCCTATACCGTGTTGTGGTATTTTCCATTGCTATTAATTCTTGGCAAAGTAGGAGGGAAGCAGTAGCCAAAGGAGGCCTGCAACGCCCAAGGCTAAGCCAATCCAAGTCGCTTTTTTAGGATATTCCTTGAATAAAAGCAGCCCGCCCAAAGCGGCAAATACGATGATTCCAATGTTGTTTGAAGGGAAAAAGATGGACTGGGGAAACCCATGTTTGATGCTCCGGAATATGAAAAATAAACTTCCAAAATTTACGAGACCCAACAGCAAACCCGTCCATAAGCCTAGTTTTAGCTGTGGTTTCTGAATCTTAGTTTTGGAACGAAATAGAAAAAACAATCCGGTCAATCCTGCAAAACCAAAGACCAAAGCATACAACAGGTATTGATGCTCCGGAGGCACAATGCGCGAGTGAAACCCAATAAGGGTATCTGTGAACCCTGCCCCTAAAAAAACAAGTAAGGGCATCCAGCGGGCTTTACTTTTTACTCCCTTGCGCTCCGTAGTAAAGAATATGGCACTAAAGCTCAAAGCGATTCCTATCCACTGGGCAGATAAAGGCCACTCCTTGTACATAACCACACCAATGAGGATGGGGAAAACCATAGACAGTTTAGCGGCCAGGGTGGTAACAGCTACTCCGGACAATTGGGTAGAATAGGCCATGAGCCAAAACACCACCATAAATAAAAAGCCTAAAAATGCAGCCGTTCCCATCCAATAGCTAAAGGTGGGCAGTTCATTAATGAATCCTATGCTCAGCAAAGCCGCGGTAAAGTAATTCACAGCTAAGGCCAACAGAATATTGGCTTTTAATTTTCCATACCATTTAAACAAAAGCAATATGGAGGTGGAGAATACGATGCTAAATATTAAGTAAACCATGCAGGATCTTTCTTAGTATAATGTAGGAGTAAGTCGGTCCGGCCCAACATTTGCTCATGCACCAAAACGGCATCTTCCGGAAGGGCTGGAGCTTTTACATTGCCACCCTTCACCACCAAACTTTGCAATACGTAGATTTCATCCCAAAGACCGGTTTGGATACATTGGCTATGTAACCTTGCTCCACCTTCCACAAGCAAGCTATTCCCATCCAAGCTTTGCAATCGCTCTTTTAGTTTAATCGCTTTCATTTCATGAAAATCCCAAGGCGTTATAAATTGGGCCTCTGGGTGCTTTTGAAAGGGAAAGGAAGTCTTAGCAGGGGCTGTTTTGTTCCAAAAAACGATGGGCCTTGGTGCGTTTCCTGCAAAAAGACGTACAGATAAGGCCGGTGCATCTTGAAGGGCCGTTCCACCGCCAATGGCAATATTGGCATGTTGGGCCCTAAGGCGATGTACCCATTGTTTGGCTTCCGGTCCGGATATGGCCATGGAGCCCCTCGATTTTTCTTTAAACCCAAGAAAGCGGTCCAAACTTTGCGCCCACTTTAATGTAATAAAGGGCCTTCCAGATGTTCGCTGTACTAAAAAATGCCTATTGAGGTATTGAGCATTTTCCTTGCATAGTCCATGCTCCACCTGAATTCCTGCGCTTTGCAAAATGGCTATTCCTTTTCCCGAAACTCTACGGTCCGGATCCGTCTGCGCCACGACCACTCGGTCAGGGTTTAATTCAGCAAGCAATAGAGCACAAGAAGGAGTTCTGCCTTGATGGGCACATGGCTCTAAACTAACATACACAGTGCAGCCTTTAAGTGATTCAGGCTTTCCTGCTTGAACCCAGGCTTGTACTTCCGCGTGCGCTTCTCCCGGAGTCCAATGGAACCCTTCACCTAAAATCTCCCCATTTTTTACAATTACAGCTCCCACCATGGGATTGCTGCCAACCGACTGTTGTCCAAGCTTTGCCAAGTCCAGGCAACGCTTCATGTACTCCCTGTCTGTTGGTTTAACGCTAGTGTTGCAGCCGTTTTGCATGGCGCAATATTACCAAAAAAGCAGGCTTGAGTTTCATTTCCGGCTCGAATGCCCCGTAAGATTGCCTCGGTTTCTTTCAATAGAATGCAAAGACTAAGCAAAGCCTATTTCGGTGGTACAGTGTAAAAAGCAGCCATTTCTTTCATTCAACGTTTATCTTTGTCCGCAAATCTTTGATTCATGCGCTACTCTTTGTTGCTCTTTCTATGGGCTCCTCTAGTTCTGTTTGGCCAAGACTCTACGCAAACTAAAGCAAAGGATACCCTTAAAGTCAAATATTTAGTTA